>CAMWBA010000275.1 GCA_947172355.1 uncultured Bacillota bacterium | reverse complement strand
GCGTCTCATATAGCCGCGCCCCTTTCCCCTCAATTTGTACTGTAATAATATGATAAATTATACCATTCTTCCCGAAGGAAAGCAATTAAGTCTGCCGGAATGTGAAATTTCTTCCCAAAGATGGCCATCTGCCAGGACTGAACCTGAGAAATCCGCAGTCTCTCTTGTGGAAACCCTTTGAAAATGCTATACTTTTCTTGCTTCCCGGGCACTGCGCCCTATACCCAAAATAGGATTGAGAAGGAGAACCTTTATGCCTATCACTATCCGGTTTGCCCAGCCAAAAGATGCGCCCCAGCTTTTACGCCTGAACGAAGCCTTCAACGGCCCTGGGGATCAGACGCCAGAGGGCATCCGGGCTGCCCTGGAGGCTCCCGGCCCTGAACAGGTTTTCGTGGCGGAAGCAGAAGAAAGCGGGGCTTTAATCGGCTTTTGCTGCTGTCTGCTCAAGCATTCCTTCTGCTACCAGGAGCCTTCTGGAGAGATTACGGAATTTTTTGTGGATCCCGCCTGGCGCAGGCAGGGGGCAGGCCGCGCCCTGCTGGAATCCGCTGTCAAGTTCTGTGAGGGCCAACGCGCTTCCGAGCTTACCCTCCTCACCGGGGACGATAATTTCACAGCCCAGGCCTTTTATAAAAGCCTGGGCTTCAGCCCTACCGGAGAGCTGCACATGGCTTTATAAGCAGCGCGCTTTTGTTCTTACGGCCCCGGTCAAGAAGCGCCAGTCAAATCCCACAAAGAGGCCGGGAGCCTTTTCCCGCCAATGATAGGGCAAGGTTTTATATATCTGCTCTCAAAAACGGTGTTCTATTGCAGAACAGAAAAGCAGAGAACACATCACTAATGAAAGCGATGTGTTCTCTGCTTTTGTCTGCACTCTGTTTATCAGCGTTGATAATAAGTTGCCGCGAATACTTCCTTATCACAGTAAAGCCATAACGTATTGCTATTTGCCGGGATTATGAAAAGATAGTTCAGAAATTTGCTCAAGGTTTTATCATACATATAACAGAGGATAGCCAAGATTTTTGCTGGATTTTTTCGGAGAAAATTTATGGTGAATTTAGATTATCTCCTATAAATGAGCAAATTCAAAAAGCACCGAGAGAGGACCTACAAAGACGAAGGCCACAGCAAAAGGGCAAAATACGATCAAGGCCAGAGGAAAAGAAGAAATGAGCCAGAGCGAGGACGAGCAACAGCCGGTCAATCGCTTTGGCAGCCCTGACCATGAAAGCGTTCAACCCCATATAGCGTTTGTGAGAGCGGAAGAATACCGCAATAGACCAACGGTGAGCATAATAATCCAGAATTGTTTCATCGGAGAGGGAGGTATCGGAGCACAGGAATACCCGGAGGGCCTTTTTCTTGCCAAAAGCCCCCGCCGGATAGGAAAACAGCACCACAGCATGATCAATTTTGTTCAGGGTCCCCTCGTAGTGATACACCATATAGGTACGGCCTTTCACCGTTACAGGGTGAAAACAGCCGATGTCGAGAGAGGAAGCCAGGTCGGAGGCGGAGATACGCTTTCCCTCCGGGTACAGGATACGGTTGGTTTTCATTGCGCCGATTCAGATGGCAGCCCTTCTCCCGGCAGGCATCAAGAACGGCGTGGCTGGTATACCAGCTGTCCACGAGGACGTAGGCATCCGGCTCCTCCGGAAGGGAGCGTCTCCCCCGTCCCCACCATTGCCGCGTGGATCTGGTGGCCGTAGATCACTTTCCCCTCCAGATGGGAATAGTGCCATCCGGCACCCTGCGTTGGCCGTTTCGCCTTGGAGGACGGCTTCGTTTTGGGCAGGACAGTGTCGTCAATGCAGACAAACACCGGCGTCCTGTTTGTCTGCGCAAGCTCTGTGACCGTCTGGAAGCTCTCGCGTTTTTGCGTTTCTTCCAGCCGGACATCATCCCACTTCCCCTTTGACAGAAAATGGCTGTAGGTCGTCCGGTGGATCGGGCCAGTCTCTGCGTAGTCCGTCATTTTGCCGCTGTTCCCTTTTACGCAGCTGGACAGGATCATCTCCTGGAGCCGCCGCTGGGCCACGCTGGTCAAAAAATCAAGGTGCTTCTCAAAAAAGGATTTGCGTATCTGCTCTTTCGGTGTTATAATCTCCACAAGGCATTCCCTCTTGTGTTTTATGGGTGGTTGCGCTTCCATTATAACACATTTGGGCTATGCCTTCCTTTTTTGTCATTTTGCGAATTTGCTCATTTATAGTATAATCAATAACTTCCTGCCATGATATTTTTCTACTCTCAAACTGTTTGTGACGAAAGGCAGGGTTTCCGGTTTCGAGATTGATTTTATAAGTGCTCTCATGCCAAAGTGTTTTTAGCGGGATATGATAGTCATATTTCCAATGCGAAATTGGAGTTTTGATAATTCAGATTGATAGATAAATCTGCAAGTAAACCCTATATCAATCCAAGAAATTAGCAAGGAATGCCAGCGGCAGAAAACCAACCAGCACAGTCGGATGGACGAATCAGAGAGAAAGCCTGAG
>CAMWBA010000274.1 GCA_947172355.1 uncultured Bacillota bacterium | reverse complement strand
TCCGGCAGGTGGAAGCCCCCAAAATTGACTGCACCGTTGTGTCCTGGGCCAAGGGTGGCAGTCAGTTCGTCAATCAGGCGGACGTGGGCGGCATCTACAACGGACAGTGGATCATGGCGACCACCCGCTGGGTGACGAAGGTCTACGCACCTCCCACGACCCTCCCCCGGACAGGGTATTAAGCATTTCCCCGTGGCCCGCACAGCGGGCCACTTACATACCCGTTCGCACATTTGAAACCGCTTCTTTTTTCTTGTACTATGGTGGTGAAGAAAGGAGCTGTTTCAAATGTTCAAACGGGAAAAGAAAGTCTATCTTGAACTGACTGATAAGGAATACCGGCTTGTGAGAAAGTACCTGATGGACTGGCGGAACAAGCTGACCGCCCAGGGCCGGGACGCTGGGCCGGTGAACGAGCTTCTGATAAAACTGATGGCCTGCGGATAAGGCGACCGCTTACATACGCCGCTCTTTGTCTGACGGACACAGGGCGGCGTAAATTTATGGACAAGGAGGGAATCAGATGAGCATAGAGAAGGAGAAACGCATGGCGGGCGATTATGTTATCATCCATGCGTTTCATATTGGCGACCGTGAGATCGTGCTGGGGGAAAATCCGGCAGCCGAGCGCAATGAGCGGTATATGTGTGCGTTCTGCGATAATAACGGCCTGATGGCTGGCTACACCGAAGTAATGGTCAGCGACGACTATCCTGAACTGGCGAGGCTGTTTGGTGAGCGTGTGGCGGAACAGGCGGAGAAAACCCGTATCGACCTGAACGGCCCCAAAATTCAGTGCATCCCCAATGCCCCTATCACCGCCGAAGGATGTGAGGTAATCAACTACCAGCACGACCTCCAAGGCAAGATCGTTGTCATCAAGCCGGAGGTACTGCGCCCGGAATACCGCCGAGCCACCAGCCAGCTTCAGCTATGCACCGGGGGCTTTGGCGCTTCCCCCAACAGCCGGGGCACCGCCTGTTTCTGTACGCAGTTGTACTCTGGCAAAAGCTCCTATTTTGAGCGGAGTGATATTCTCGGCGTTATCGCGCCGGAAAACCTGCCCAAGTGGGCGAAGCATTACCTGGAATGTATTCGGCAGGAGCGACAGGCTGAAAAGAGAGCCAGGGACAGGGAGGGACGCTGATATGGCTGACAGGATAAATCAGGGCTACGTCATTACCGACTCCATTCAGATCGGGGAAATGGAGTTTGTGTTCGGTAAGCTGGACAGCAACACGCCCATGTATGTGACTTGGGCCTGCAAGGGCGGGGACAACTATTTTTGGGGCCACTACTTCTCTGACCTGCTGGAAGCGAAAAAAGACTTGCTGGGCCGCGCTAATGATGAAGTGAGGTATCAGATGGAGCGGAGAGCGAGGGCTTCTGAAAGACAGCCCAAGGAGCCGGATAAGGAGTGTGAGCGGTAATGGATATGGCTGGGCCACCCCCGCCGCTGACCCCAAAACTATGACGAGCAGGGCCACTTTATCAAGCCCAAACACCACGACCGGGGCGACGCCCGGTAAAAGCGCATTTGAACTAAAACCAGCAAAAACGGCTTCCAGTGAATGAACTGGAGGCCGTTTTTCATTTGAGGGAGCGTGATAGTAAATGAAACTTCTGCTGGGCGGCTCCCCTTGCACCCATTGGAGCATAGCGCAGACCCGGAACCGGGAAACACAGCCGGAGGGCCTGGGCTGGGAGCTGTTTCGCAACTACCTGATCGCCAGGGAGCGGTATGGGCCGGACTTCTATTTATACGAAAACAACAAGAGCATGGCCCCGGCGATACGGGCACAGATCACGGCGGAGCTGGGCGTGGAACCCATTTTGATAAACTCCGCCCTTGTGTCCGCCCAAAGCCGTCAGCGGCTCTACTGGACGAACATCCCCGGCGTGGAGCTGCCGGAGGATCGGGGCCTTATCCTGTTGGACGTTCTGGAAAGCGGCCTGCCGCTCCATGAAAAGGGCTACACGCTGAAAGCGAATTACAGCAGGGCCAGCGCCGTGAACGCCCTGGACGGCGGGCACTTCCCCGCGCCTATGGCGATAGAGCCGGTGAACGTCACCGCCGACGGGAAAGCCCAATGCCTGCGGGCCACCTATTATAAAGACGGCATCCGCAATATGGTGGGCAACACCATAGACCGCAAGACCTGTGTGGCTACACCCATCCGGGTATGCAATATCAACGGTGGCAGACAAGGAAACCGAATATACAGCACGGACGCCAAGAGTTGCGCCATAAAGTCGCAGGGTGGAGGGATGGGCGGGCATGGTCAAGGGCTTTATGCAATACCAGCAGACAAAGGTGTCCTGCTACGGAACATTTTGGAAAGAAGTGTGGAAGCAAAGACCGGGCGTTATACTGTCCCTACCGCCTGCCCCGCCCTGCGGGTGACAGAGGCCACCGCCAAGGGCTACACCGACATTCTCCCCGGCGAGTGCGTTGACTTGACCATGCCCAACAGTAAGACCCGCAGGGGCCGCGCCATGAGGGAAAAGGCAAA
>CAMWBA010000273.1 GCA_947172355.1 uncultured Bacillota bacterium | reverse complement strand
ACACGCCTATTCATACACGGCGGCTTTTGAGAGATCAAAGCCGCCGTTTCTTTTTTATCTTCTCAAGGAATGACGCGGTTTCACTGTTAAAAGCGGCGGCTAAAGGAGGTAGCCGCCATGAAGCACATACCGTATCGACAAAATCCGACGGTCATTGACATATCAAAAAAAGCCCGTCCACCGCCGGGGGAAATTCTACCCATGAATATGAACTGTCTAATCAACTAAATACTGCTTATAATTCCTCTGCGCCCGTCTGCATTTTTCAGACGGGTGCATTTTGTATTTTCTCAAAAATTATTAAAATGCAACGATTTGTAAAAGTATAATTAGCGAAGAATACAAGCACAGGGGGCGAATGTGTTGAAAGATATTCTTACCGTCATTACAGCGAACAGGGAGGCACGAGGATGGACAGAATATCAGCTTGCCGAGCGTTCCGGCCTGCCGCAGTCTACAATTTCCTCCTGGTATCGAAAGAACATGATCCCCACAGTTCCCTCACTGGAAAAGATATGTCATGCGTTTGGTATCACCTTATCCCAACTCTTTGCAGAAGGTGAATCGCCGGTATCGCTGACCGAATCGCAGGCGGAGCTGCTGGACCGCTGGGCAAGGCTGGATGAAAAACAGCAGGCTGTGATTTTCCAGCTTCTCGACATTATGTGATAATAATTTGAGAGGGTGGTCCATAGGGCTGTCCTTTCATTGTTTATTGGAGTTTTGCCAACGAGGTTAAAATTTTCTGCGCCGCATCCCACAGGCTGTCATAGCTTTGCCGCAGTTCGTCCAGATCAGCGTCATAGAACCGGCCCGTCTCATGTACCCGGCGCGTAAGCTGATTGAGGTTATTGCTGGACCGCCGCAGCAGGGAGACCATCTCCCGCAGCTCCGGCAGTTCCAGATTTATCACAAAACCGTCAATCGCCATTTTTCGGAGGTATGCCGCCATGTTGCTGGTGCCGAGCTGGGCCATCTTCTGCTCAATCAACGCCCGTTCCTCCGGCGTGACGCGGAATTTTAGCTGTACCTCCCGCTCTAAATTCGCCATGCCTACCGCTCCTGGTCCTTGGCCTTACTCTTGGCGGGCGGCTTGGGCGTATCGGCGGCGGGCTGCTCCTGCAACTTCTTCCGCACCGAGGGTCTGCGCAGGATCAACTTTTGAAAGCGGTCCTCATCCTTGGAGATCAGCGCAAACGTCCCTTTGCGGCCCTCCAGCCCGGAGAGAGAAAGGGTCTGGAAGGGCAGCATCGCCATAAGGCGGTCCGTGTCCTTAGTTCCAGCCCTTGCCAGGAAGTCGGGGGAGACCTGGACCATGTAATGGGTCCCATTGGGACTGTTCGGCTCCTGGGCGGCTTGGAATCGTTCCAGGATATAAGTAGCCTCCGCCTTGATGTCAGCCGCTTTGAGGGGCTGTCTCAGCAGATGCTCATGCCGCGCTTTGCTGACGAACATATCCAGGAGGCCGGGGTGACTGCGCGTAATCAGAAAAGACATATCCCGTCTCCCGTTTTCAAATGCAACGGGGATTGTCTGCGCCCAATCCTTATTAGAGCGGGAAACGCGCCCATCCCCGCCCTGGGTCTGCACAGTGTTCGCCAGCACATAGAACATCCTCTCAAAGCCAAACTGCTTCACCACATCCCGCACCGCCGCCTCCGCATTAAAGCGGTTGTCATAGTAGTGGCTGGTGATAGCCTGCTCAATCGCCTCTTTGCAGGCGATATTGGCGCGGTTGGACGCAAGGTGCTGTTTTTGTTCGCCGTGCTGGTATGCGTACTGAAAAGATTCCTTGTAAACCGGGGTCTTATCCATTTTAACCGTCTCCTTTTTAGGTTTTACAGAAGATTTCTGGCGCGAAGCAGACTTTTGCTGTGCCAGCTCCTGAAGGTCCTTCCGCACCAGATCAATGAACAGGTCCACCTTGGCAGGGTGACTTTCCAGGGTGCAGCTCTCCCGGCCGCTGGCGATTCCATACAGCGGCACGGTGTTGGCCCAGCTTGCGTTGTGGCCGGAGAATCGGTTATCAATATTCCTTTCACGGACCGTATAAGCCAGAATGAACGCTACCCTCTCCAGCCCAAACTGTTTCAGAATGCCCTTGGCAGAATCGTTGTCAAAATTCATCCCATCCCAATTATCAAAGATGGCATCATCAATGGCACACTTGCACTCAGCCAGAGTTTTAAGCGACGCCCGGTACTGCTCCAATTCGCCGTGTTCCCGTGCGTAAGTGATGGGGTATGGGTAGATCGGTGTTTGATTCATTTTAATTCCTCCATTCCATAAGCAAAGTCAGGCGGAGCTGCCCCCGCCTGACTTTCCACGTCACCGCTCTTGGCGGTGGTCTTTCGGTTTGTCTGTTTTCTGTTTGGGCGGGACAGGCCGCTTCAATCCCTCCAGCACTGAGGGGCGGGCGTCCTTGGCCAGACGCTGCTCACCAGCCTGGGCAGGCCCATCCTCTATCCCCAACTGCGCGTTCAGTTCTGCCAGTCGTGCGCTTTTCTGCTGAAGCTCCGCCTCCTGGGGGAAGGGCTTGCCGATCTCGCCTTGAATCTCTTTCATCTGCTGGTG
>CAMWBA010000272.1 GCA_947172355.1 uncultured Bacillota bacterium | reverse complement strand
TGGAGGCCGGGTCCACCACCATTCTGGACATTCTGTCCCCCACCACCATCGACACTAAAAGCCGGGACTACATCGTAGTGGACGGCATTTTTCATGCCTATCTCTATGTGGCCGGCTATGGATACTCCACCACCGTGGGCTCCTGCTGGCTGGCTCCCCTGGTGGAGGCCGGGGAAGGGGTCAACCTCCTCTATAACCGCTCCCCGGTGTTTTTAGACCCCTTTGACGACTACAAGTACACCAACGGCAACTGCTGGATCGGCGGCTCCTCCGGTGCGGGCAAGACTTTCACACTCCAATGCCTGGGCGGACGGCTGCGCCAACAGGGCAAACGGGTCATCTTCATTGTGCCGAAAAAGGGGCATGAGTTCCGGCCCCTGTGTGAGCTGCTGGGCGGGCTGTACCTTCGGCTGTCGCCGTCTTCCCGGGACTGCCCCAACGTCATGGCCATCCGCCGCCGCTCTCTGGATTCCTATTCAGGCCTGCGGGACATGGCCGCCCGGGACGATTCGGTCTTGGCCGATAAAATCTCCCGGTTGATTATCTGGTACTCCCTCCAGAAGCGGGACCTCTCGGATGAGGATAAAAACCACCTGGATTCCTCCCTGGTGGAGTGCTATCGGCGATACGGGATCACCTTCGATAACGGCACCATCACCGATGAATTTGGCGATTTTGTGGAGATGCCCGTTCTGCCGGACTGGTATGATGTGCTCTCCCAGAATCCCGAAACCAGGCACCTGGCCGTAGTGCTGGCCCGATACGTCACCGGCTCCACCTCGGCTATGGGCCAGCGGAACGACATTGACCTTGATAATAAGTACATCGTGCTGGATACTTCGGGGATGCCCGACGACCTGCTGCTCCCTGGTATCTTCTGGGCCACTGATGTGGCAAACGACCTTATCATGGACGCCGGCGGCGACCTGTCCGCCCTTATCGCCGATGAGCTGTGGTCCCTGGTGGGGGCCAACTCCAACCCCCTGGCCGCTGGTTTTGTCCAGGAGATGGTCAAGACCATCCGGGGCCTGGGTGGGATCGCCGTCACCTCTACACTGCCCCATGCCCAATTCCTCACCGAGAAAGGAGACGTTGTCGATGCTCCGCCCATACGCATATTTGGAAAAGCTGGAGGACAAGCTGGTGGAAAGGCTAGGCCCCTGGTTTGAGCGGCATAAAGCCAAATTCCCCGTCTACATCCCCCTTGGACTGCTGGGCTGGTACTTCTATGGGATGTTCCTCAACTCCATCCGCCTGGGCACCGCCGCCACCTTCCACACCGAGGGTGAAGAGGTGGGCAGTATCTGGGTGTTCAATCCCCTGCACAACTGGTTTGTGCTGTTCACACCCTTCGGGCTGGGCTTCACCATTGTCATCCTGCTTCTGATCTGCCTTATCACGAAAAAGGGGTACATCTTTTTCTCCGGCTACAAGTTTATCCGCGATCCCCGGGGCTTTGATATCCTCCCGGATGCCACCCACGGCTCCTCCGGTTTCCTGACGAAAAAGGAGCTGGAGGAGTTTTTGGAGCTGGGCAGCGTCACGGAGGTCAAGGGCATGATGCTGGGGAAGTACAAGAAGCGGGCAAAAGCCCGGACAAATATGCCGCCTATGTGGCCCACCGGATGATACCCGGAGACAACAACAATCTGCTGTGCATTGGAGCACCAGGGAGCGGGAAATCCAGGGGCTTTATTATCCCGTTCCTGCTGGGCTGTGCCCAGCGGGGGGAATCGGTATTTGAGACCGATCCCAAGGCCGAGCTTTTTGAAAAAATGGCCCCCTACTTTACCAAACACGGCTATTGCGTCCGGGCGGTAAACTTCCTGGACATGGCCCACTCGGACGGCTGGAACTGCCTATATTCATTGGACCAGGAGACCCAGCTGGTGCAGACGGTAGCCAACACTATCATCCAGAACACCTCCGGCCCCAAGGAGGCGGACGACTTCTGGAGCCGGGCGGAGCTGAACCTGCTCATGGCCCTCATCCACTACGTCTGCAATTTGAAGGACGCCAACGGCAAGCTGCTCCCCATTGAACAGCGGGGGCTGGGGGATGTGTACCAGCTGCTGGCCAACAAGAGCATCCAGGAGATCAACCGCACCCTGGCGGGGCTGCCGGCGGAGCATCCGGCCAAGGGTCACCACGGCCTGTTCCTCAAGGCCCGGGAAAACCTCTGGGGCAACATCGCCATTGGACTGGGCAACCGCCTGGCTATTTTTCAAAATAAATTGGTGGACACCATCACCTGCAACCATGACGTAGATCTGCTGCTGCCAGGACAAAAGCCCTGCGCCTACGTCGTCATCATCTCCGCCCAGGACAGCGCCTACCACTTTCTCAGCTCCCTGTTCTTCTCCCTGGCCCTGCCCCGGCTGTCCGACTACGCCCGGTTAAAGGGCAAGGGCGGCCGTCTGCCGGTACTGGTCAACTTCTGTTTGGACGAATACTGCAACATTGGATACATGGACGGCATTGCCGACGCGCTGAACAGAATCCGGGGCTTCAACATGAGCTGTCAGATCGTGGTGCAGAGCCTGAGCCAATGGCAGGAAAAGTACCCCGGCAAGGAGT
>CAMWBA010000271.1 GCA_947172355.1 uncultured Bacillota bacterium | reverse complement strand
GGATAAGCTGTCGTTCAGTACCGCCGCTGACTATATCGCTATTCTGACAGAACATGAGCAGATGATACTCGCATCGGCGATGGACAAGCTGGGTGTAATTCCGACAAGAAGCCAACTTGTGAAAATCAAAGAACAGCGTAAAACCGAAATGCTGTCCATCACCGTCATAGAGGCTATTCTGTCAGAGGGATGCCCTGCCGCTGTGCAGGTAGTTCTCAAACAGACGAAACTGCGTCAATACTTTCCGCAGGACTATACCGCCCAGCAGATGGAGGAAGTAATCGTGTCCCTGCTGGAAACGTGGAGTGTTCAGCACAGATAATTTATCAATAGGAGGCAGAGGCATGGGTGCTTGGGGCATCACTATGAGACAAAGCGACTACGGCCTGGACCTTTTGGAAATTGTCGTAGAAACACAACTGAAGAAGGAAAACTTCTCTACCTTCACTGTGGCAGAGGCCATGGATGTTTTGCGGCAGGATATTCTAAAGGATATTAAGCGGACGAACCGGGGCTGTCCCCCGGAGGAACTGGACTACTACATCAACGCCAACTTTCCACAGGGCTTCACTCAGGCGGCACTTCTGATTGCAGAGTGCCTTGCCGATTACTACCGCACCGGGGAACTGATCGTTACCGAATACGTTGGTGAGAAGTATGACCCGGTTGACCACCATATTAGAGCGTTCGTTGTTACCCCGGCTGATCTCAAAGTTCTTCTGGATGAACTGGAAAGCGTTCAGAACCCGGAGCATGAGTTATATCAATCCTGGTTTGGTGAGGACACTCGCCAAAAGTGGCTGGCTCATATCCGGGCTGTCTATCAAACCTTGAAAGACCATACATAAGAGGGAGGCTATCAGTATGGCAGATTTACAAGCGGCGCTTGCGGAGGCGGTCAAGCTGAACCAGCACATTACGCAATTTCTCAAATTCTCCACCTATCCCGAATACAACGATTTAAGCGGTCTGGATATTGATTTCCATGATGGAGAACAAATCCTCATTTGGGATGAGCTGCGGCGTATCACGGAACGGCTGGCGGATGTGCAGGAATACATTTCCTATCTGACCCGGCCTGTCGCAGAGGAAAGCCGCCTGAGTAAAGGGACTGCCGGGAAGTACCGGACGGCAAAGGGCCACTACTATGATTGCACCAGCGTGATTGAGGCTCTTGTGTCGGATGAGTACCACGATGTTCCTTATTGGACAATCACCAGCGTGGAGCATAACGGCAGGGATTATTACCTGGTTGGACATAAAGATATTACTATGAAGGGACTGCGCGTCCGTGTGCGGACCCAGCCCTGGCCGTGGCAATAGGCCAGCATCAGCCGCCCTCACAACTGACTGAAATCGGTTGTGGGGGCGGCTTTTTTACGTTTACGGCAGAATCAGCCTGACCTATCGGGCATACGGGGGAAAGGAGGCGCAGATGCCGAAATTGGAAGAACTTCTCCGGCTGGTAAATGAAGCCAGCAGCCGGACGGCGAGAATCCAGGCCCTTGCCGCTAAGATGGACACGCATACCCTTGACGACTATGACGCAAACCTCCTGTCCGCACATTTAGAAATTGTGATTGATAACCTGCGGACTGTGCAGGAGATGGCGTCGTACCTGTCCCGGCCCATCAAGGAAACCAGTCGCCTGTGGAAAAATGGCAGCGGGCAGTATGAGACAACGGCGGGGTTCTGCTTCCGTGAGGGAAGCCCTATTGAAGTCCTTGTGCCGGACAAATACCGTCTGGACAATTCTCATTGGGAGCGGACATTCCTGCGGTATGACGGCAGGGACTATTACCTTGCCAATTACGCCGATCTCCCCTTGAAAGGGTTGGCGGTCCGGGTAAGGGAGGGCGACCAGCCGTAATGAACAAGAGGATCAGGAAAAAGCATCTCAAGAGGACGCTGAGCGGACTGCTTGCCGCCTATGACGAATATGAGGCGGCGCGGGAGCGTGTTTTCCGTAAGGCCCTGCAAGATGTGGCGGATGCCTACGGAGGCTCCAAGGAAACATTTTATGCCGCATTTCTGCGCTATATGGAGATCGCCTCTATTATGGCATCCAGCGGCCCGCTGCCCAGGTTTTTAGCTGAACGCAATACATCCGCCTCCGCATAGCTGACTGCCAGCTATGCGGAGGCTTTTTTACGTTTACGGATAAATCTACAAAGCGGCAGGAGCATGAGCGCCCCGGTGACTATCGCAGTCACCGGGGCGCTTTTTTTGTTTCTCCGCACATTTCAAAGGAGGCAATCACCATGCCGTCAAATCTGAATCTGGACTACTACTACGGCAACGAAGCGGAACAGTACAGCTTTTACCGAATCCCCAAGGCCCTGCTGACAGATCCCCGGTATAAGAGCGTTTCCATTGAGGCAAAGGTCCTCTACGGCCTCCTGCTGGACCGCATGGGGCTGTCCGTCAAAAACGGCTGGATGGACAGCGACCGGCGCGTCTACATCTATTTCACACAGGAGGACGCTATGGCCCTGATGAGCTGCGGCAAGGACAAGGCCACGAAGCTGTTCCGGGAATTGGACAAGGACGGCATTGGCCTGATCGAGCGGAAGAAGCAGGGCCAGGGACGGCC
>CAMWBA010000270.1 GCA_947172355.1 uncultured Bacillota bacterium | reverse complement strand
AGCCCCACTTCAACCACGTCACGCCCGATTCGGCTCTGGTCTTTGATGATAACCGTTGCCACGTTCCCCGCCCGGATTTCGTCTAACATAGCGTCCAGCCCCGGACGCTTGAACGTAGTTCCCCGGATTCCGTCATCGGTGAAATGCCGGATATTGGAAAAGCCGTTTTTTCTTGCGTAGTCCTCTAAAATCCGCTTCTGAGAAGTGATTTGTCAAGGGCAAATTCACCATCCAGCATTAAAATTGTGAGTAGCGCGGCTCAGGCATATTTGTCTGAGCCGCGCTAAGTTATAGTTCCCTCATAATTTCTACAAACTGCTCAAGTTTATAAGCCCCATCAATACCAAAATCTTTATTCTTAAATACCATAAAATAACGATAGCTCTGTCCAGCCTGGGCTTGCCACTGACGGCCCAATTCCAGTTTCATCCTGCTGTCACTGTTATCCCGGTCATCGCCCTTGAACTCAATCAGAACCAGCTTTCCGGCCTTTGTCATGACCATAAAATCGGGATAATGGTTAATGTTCCCGTTGAGCCGGAAGCCCTTGCGCTCAATGATCCGGTGCCACCATCTGATGTTGCCCAGCCCTACCACAATGTCGATCAGGTTCCGCTCCTCCGGGTTCATATCGTCCTTCTCGGCATCGTACAGAGAATACGGGATGGTATCAATTGTCTCGGCAGGGGTAATGACCTGCGGTAAGGCATAGGACTCTCTACATACTACCTTTCCGCTGTCCAGCCACTTCTTGAATTGAACCGTCCGGTAGGCCCGCTCCAGCCTGTCAATCTTATCCTGGATTTTTCGCGCATAGGTGGGAATCGCCGTCTCCATTGCCGCCAACTCGTCCTCCGTCATGTTCTCCACTATGCGATGGACATATGCGCTGATCTCCTGGGCAGCGTAGTGATCGTTCCGGTTGAGATTTCCGCAAATCAGATCAACGCATTTCTGCACCTTCTTCTCCGGCGGCAGCTTCGCCAATCGTTCCCGGATATACTCGCTTTCCTCTTTGGAGGCCCGCATATACTTGGGGATCGCCTCACCCTTCTCCTGGAGGTCCACCCGGTACATCTCGCCGGTGGCCAACTCAAAACTGATCTGCGCGTCCTGGCCGCTGAGAGAAAACCCCTCCGACAGATTTTCCGCTTCCAGCAGTTCATACTCCCCACCGAACAAATCCGGTGTACCTTTAAGGAAAAACTGCGGGATACACAAAGCGGACGCTTCCTCTGCAAACTGAGGCTGCATAGCGTTTTGATTCAGCATCTCTCCCAGTTCTCCTCCCCAAAAGCCTGCGCTGCCGCTCTCCTTCATCTCCGCACCGTAGCTGTCCGCCTGACGCTGCGCGTCCTGGAGCATCTCGCTGAGGGGAGAATCCGGCTGCTCGGTTCCGCCCTCCAGGGCCCTTTTTACTGCCTCTGTGTCAACATCGTTAAACGAATCTGTTTCTGCGGCGGGAGCGTTGCCGCCGAGTTCCATCTGTTCCGCTTCATTCGACTTAGGCGCGGGAGCCGGGTCGGGGACTTCGCCCACCCGGAAATCCTTTCGGCTGAATCCCGCCATATTCAAACCGCTCACGATACTGTCCAGAGTATTCCTGAAATCGTTTGAGCAGGTAAACACATAGGACATATTCAGCAGCGGAGAATTGTGCCGTTTCGCGTAGGGCTGGCGGAGGATACGGCCCAAAATCTGCTCCACATCCACCTTGGAGGTCTTATTCGCCAATGACGCCAGAATGTACGCAAAGGGACAGTCCCACCCTTCCTTGAGGGCGTTGACCGTGATAATATACCGGATCGGACAATCCCGGCTCATGAGGTCCGTTTTCCCCAGCTCGTCCACCTTGGAGGTCTTGACCGCGATTTCCTCTTTGGGAATCCCCATATCCACCAGCATGGCCTTGATCTTATCAAAGGTTTCGCTGTCTTCATTGACTTTGGGCTGGGCCTGGAACAGAACAATGGGCCGGATGTACGCCCCGCCCGCCTGTTCCTCCACGATTGCCTGTTGCTCAATGCTGCCCTGGAGTTGGATGGCATCCTGAATCACGCTTTGGCGGGAGGTGCGATTATACACCACCACCGGGAGCTTCACCATGTTCTCCTTTTTCAACTCCCGTGCATCCACATAGGAGAGGATATTGCTGTTCTTCCTGGGGGTAGCGGTGAGGTCCAGCACAAAGGACGGGTTCAGATTGTTCAGCATTTCCACGCTCAAATCAGACCCGGCGTTGTGGCTCTCGTCCACCACTGCCACAGGGGACAAATGCCGCAGCACCTGAATCAAGGCTGTGTCCGGCGTGTCGGCCAGCAGTACAGAGTCATCCTTGAAATACTGAGCAAATTTCAAAAGATTCCCGTTCTCCTGGTAGACCTTGCGCACGTCTTTTTTCTTGCTGTCGATGCGCAGAGAAGCATAGCTCAGCACACAGACCGTCAGCATTTCCCGGACGGTATCAGGGGAGAACTGCTGGCCGCTCAGGAGCATTTCTTTCGTGTACACGCCCACACGTCCGGCAAAGTCCGAATTGAGCCGCAGACGGTATTCATGGTCTGGGTTGGACAGGTTCCGAATGGTCTGCGTCAGAATGGAATCCGAAGGCACGAGCC
>CAMWBA010000269.1 GCA_947172355.1 uncultured Bacillota bacterium | reverse complement strand
GAGGAGATCTCCCGCTGCGCCAGCGAGGTCCAGGACGCCCTCATCTCCATCCTGTCGGAAAAGCGGCTGTCCGTCCCCGAGCTGGGGCTGGAGGTCCCGGCCCAAAAGGGCTTTTCGGTAATTGCCACCGCCAACACCCGGGACAAGGGGGTCAACGACATGTCCGCCGCCCTCAAGCGCCGGTTCAACATCATCGTCCTGCCCACCCCGTCGGACATGGAGACCGAGATTGAGATCGTCCAGACCCGGGTGGAGCAGCTGTCCGCCGGACTGGACCTGAACGCCCGCCAGCCTGATCAGGATACGGTGGAGAAGGTGGTCACCATCTTCCGGGAGCTGCGCAAGGGCGCCACCTTGGACGGCAAGCAGAAGCTGAAGCCTACCTCCGGGGTGCTGTCCACCGCCGAGGCTATCTCTCTGCTGGCCAACTCCATGGCCCTGGCGGGGAGCTTCGGGGATGGGGCCATCTCGGCGGAGGACCTGGCCGCCGCCCTCCAGGGCGCGGTGGTCAAGGACGAAGACAAGGACAAAATCTCCTGGAAGGAGTATCTGGAGAACGTGATGAAGAAGCGGGGGAGCGAGTGGCTGCCCCTCTACCGGGCCTGTCGGGAGCTGAACGGGTGATGGGCGGTCCAGTCTTTTTTGGCGTGCGCCACCTGTCCCCGGCGGCGGCCTGCCACCTGCGGCGGGCGCTGGACACGGTCTGTCCGGAGCTGGTGCTGGTGGAGGGTCCCAGCGACCTAAACGACCAGATGCAGTGGCTGTGCCACCCGGAAACCCGGTTCCCCGCCGCCATCCTGGCCTACACCAAACATCCGCCGGTGCGAACCATTCTCTACCCCTTTGCCGTCTATTCTCCAGAGATCCAGGCCATCCTCTGGGCGCACGAGCACAAGGTCCCCTGCCGCTTTATGGATCTGCCCTCCCCGGTATTTCTGGCCTTTCAAGAGGCCCAGGAGCGCCGGCGGCTGGCGGAGCTGGAGGCGATGGAGGAACAGGAGGACGAGGCGGTTCCGGAGGAGGCGGACCGGGCTTGTCATACGGAGTCGGTGTACCGCCGTCTGGAGGTCCTCACCGGCGAGGACCACGACACCTTCTGGGAGCGGAATTTTGAACAGACGGAGGAATACCATTCTGCCGCCAACACCTTTGGCCGCGAGCTGCGGGATGCCTCTGCGGACAGCCAGCGTACCGCCGCCGAAACGGTGGTGCGGGAGGCCTATATGAAGCGGGTGATTCAGGGGGCGGTTGACAGCGGAATTTCGGCGGAGAAGATTTTCTGTGTCTGCGGGGCTTTCCATGTGGCGGGGCTGGAGAAAAACCAGCCCATGACCGACGAGGAGGAGCGTGCCCTGCCCCGGGTGGATGCCTGTGCCACCCTGATGCCCTACTCCTACTACCGCCTGTCCTCCCGCTCCGGTTATGGGGCGGGGAACAAAGCCCCGGCCTATTTTGAACTGCTGTGGGACGCGCTGGAGCAAGGAGGGCTGGAACAGGCCCCCTACCTCTACCTGATCAAGCTGGCTGCCGCCCATCGGAAAGCGGGCAATCTGGTGTCCTCCGCCGAGGTGATCGAGGCGGTGCGGCTGGCGGATACTCTGGCCGGGCTGCGGGGGAGCCGGTATCCTGTCCTGGCCGACCTGCGGGACGCCTCCGTTACCACCATGGGCCACGGGCAGTTTTCCGAGCTGGCTCTGGCGGCGGCGGATACCGAGATTGGCAAAACCATTGGGTTTCTTCCCGAAGGAGTGGTCCGAACCAGCGTGCAGGAGGATTTCTACCGCCAGCTCAAGGAGCTGCGGCTGGAAAAATTCCGTACTGCCGAAACTCAGCGGCTGGACCTGGATTTAAGGGAAAAGCTGAACGTTAAATCGGAGGCGGCCGCCCTGGGCGACCTGCGGCGGTCCTTCTTCTTACACCGGCTGCGGGTGCTGGGGATACACTTTGCCGCCCTTTTGCCCTCCCGCCAGAGCGGAGCCAACTGGGGGGAGTACTGGGATTTGCGCTGGACTCCGGAGGCGGAAATTGAGATTGTGGAGTCCGCCCTCATGGGGGATACCATCGAAGGGGCGGCGGCTTACGCCTTGAAAGAGCGGGCGGAGGAAAGCACTGCTATTGCCCAGGCCGCCGGCATTTTTGAGGATGCCTTTTTGTGTGGGATGCCCGCCGCCGCGGCCCAAGCCTTGGCCGTTTTGCAGGGACTGAGCGTGGATGCCGCTGCCATTGCCGACGTGGCCGAGACCGCCGCCCGGCTCAGTCTGGTGGTGCGCTATGGCGACCTGCGCCGGTTTGACCCGGCCCCGGTCGTTCCCCTCATCAAACAGTTGTACTTGCGGGCCTGCTTAACCTTGGAGGGGGCCTGTGTCTGCGATACTCAGGCCGCCCAGGCAGTAACAAGGGCGATGGATCAGCTTAATACCCTCCAGCTCAGCCTCGATTTTTTGGAGCAGGACCGCTGGCTGAATCTGCTGGGGGAAATTTCCGACCGGGACGATCTGAACACCCGCTGTTCCGGCTTCGCTATGGCGATTTTGCTGGAGCGGGGGGAGGCGGATGAGACCCTTCTTGCTAGGGAGGTGGCCCGCCGGCTGTCCCCCGGTGTCCCCGCCGACTTGGGGG
>CAMWBA010000268.1 GCA_947172355.1 uncultured Bacillota bacterium | reverse complement strand
TCCTCCACCCGGACGCCGCAGACCACGCCCTTGATCAGCGCCCGGTTCGGATTGGGCTGGGGCGCGTTGCGGAAAAAGTCCCCATAGCAGAGGCCGGAGGGGCGGAACGCCTCCAGCTGCTCCGGGCTGTACCCCGTCAGCCAGCAGACGACTTCATCTACCTCGGCCTTTGTCCGGCCCTTCCGGGTGGCCTTATCCAGCAAAAGTCCGTACACTTTTCCAAAATTCATCTGAAAAACTTTGTCATTGGTCATTTCCTATACACTCCCAATCATGATACTGTATTCTACCATACCTTATATCCTTTTGCAAAGAGCTGGCCTGAACCTTGTTCGGGCCAGCTCTTTTATTGTTTACAGAAAGTTCACAGAATTTTGGGCCGGATTTTCCTTTGAGCGGTGCGTAATATAAATGACAAGTAAATACCAGAAACGACATGACAGGGTTGCCCCCTGTCATTTGTACTTTTCCCCTGGGGAAAGTACGCAGATTTTCAGACTTCAATACAGAGGAGGAATTTCCATGAAGCGAATCAATATCAAATGTCCCTACTGCAACTCGCAGGCATTCCTGCGGCCGGCCTCCGCCGTCCACGGCCAGGAGTACCGCCAGCCAGGGGAGGAAGTGTATGTCTGCGCCAGATACCCAGACTGTGATTCCTACGTGAGCGCCCACCGGCGCACCCATCTCCCGATGGGAACTCTGGCGAACCGCCCCCTGCGCATCAAGCGTATGGAGGCCCACGAAGCCTTCAACCGCCTGTGGAAAAGCGGCATGATGTCCCGAACGGCGGCCTACCACTGGCTCCAGGTGCAGATGGGCCTGCCGCCGGAGGAGGCACATATCGCCAAGTTCTCAGAATGGCGGTGTGAGCAGGTCATCCGGCTTTGCCGTCAATTCCTCTCACCGAATACCCGCGCAGCGTAACGATCCCACAAAATCTACAAATGAAAGAAGGGAATCCCATGAAATACGATTTTATCCTAAACAGTGAGCAGCAGGCTCTTGTGGAACAAAACATGGAGCTGGTCAGCCGGGTGATCTCCCGCCATATCCGAATCAACGAGGGCGTATGCGGCCTGGGGCGGGACGATCTCAGCCAGGAGGGGGCGCTCGCCCTCTGCCGGGCCGCGGCTACCTATAACGGTACCTCCGCTCAGTTCAGTACCTATGCCGCCGCCGTGATCCGTAACCACCTGCTGGACTGCTGCAAGGCCGCCAACACCCAGCAGAAGCATCTGTGCAACCTGCCGGTAGGCTCCGGCTTTGCGGATGATGAACACCCTCCCTCTATCCCGGAGCCCTCTGTGGAGGATAAGACAGACAGCCTGATCGACCAGATCGACACAGCCGCCCTGCTGGCTCACTGCAAAAAGGAATACAGCGGAGTGGCCCAACTGGGTATTGAGGCTCTTGAACTGAAAATCAAGGGCTACAGCGGAGCGGATATTGCCCGGCTATACCACACCGAACCCAACCATGTAGGAGCATGGATCTCCCGGGCGAAGGCCAAGCTGAAAAAGGATGCGGCCTTTTGCCGCCTTTATGGCGGAACTGTTGAAAAAAGCGGAGCTGATTCGTAAAAGAAATATAGACTGAATCATAGGAGGACGATTTTATGCGTACATACTATACCGCCGTAGGCAATTTCCGCCGCAAACGGGATCGTGCGGGTCAGGCTTACCCTGTCATCATCGTCAACCGTCAGGAGTACATGGTGGACAGGCAGGAAATGGCCCTGTGGACCTGTCTCAACTGGCGTATCACAAGTATGGAGCAGGCCCGGGAGCATTATGAGAAGCTGGAGCAGTCGCTGTACCCGTACATCACCCGCACTTTTGAGAACTGCCTGAAGCGGCTGGAGGTCCGTGGGCTGGTTGTATCCGGCAGCGGCGACACCGACTTCGAGGCGCTGTATGACCTGCTGGGCGTGCTCTATGTCGTTCCCATCTCGGAGAGTATTCCCCTGCGGGCCGTTCCCTTCTGGAAGATGGTTCTGCTGGATGGCGTTTCTGTATCCCAGGCCAAGCTGCTGTTCCAGCGGGATCGCCCCAATCAGCGGGAGGCGCAGGTCCTGGCCCTGTCCAAGCAGGCGCTGCTGTCCACCGCCGAGCTGATCAAGTGTGCTGAGGCGGGCGTCAGCGACCTGTCTACCGACCAAAAGGTCATGGCGGCGCTCTACAACGATGACTTTACCACCTGTGATAACATCCGCTGGGAGATGATGCAGGCGGGAAGCCGGGAGGACGTTACCCTGGCGGTTGCGAACCTCTATCTGCGTAAGCAGATCATTTTCGAGAGGCTGGGGTGATGAAATCCCTGCATCCATATCATGCTGGCGGCATGAAGAAGGGCGGCGCTTCATTGTGAGGCACCGCCCTTTTTTTATCAAAAAAATATTGGACACTCATGCAGAAAACGCTGTCATATTCTCTTGTTTATAGTATGACAGCAAAAAAAGGAGAGTCATCTTATGGCAACAATCAATGACATTATCATTCAGGCATCGGAACTGCAGCCGGGTATCAGCCGGCTGCTCCGAAATTCTACCTATCCCCGGTACGACGATTTGAGCGGACTGGAGATCAACTACGAGGACGGCGAGCAGCTGTTCCTTCTGGACGA
>CAMWBA010000267.1 GCA_947172355.1 uncultured Bacillota bacterium | reverse complement strand
TTGATCCTCTGCCTGTCCTGCATATCCTCCAGGTTCTGAATGAGCAGTTCGTTCTTGATCGGCACATGGGTAAAATCGGTCAGGTCCAAATCGAAATCGGTGAAGACATATTCCTCCACGCCGGCGTCTGTGATCTTGATATGGGGAATAGGAATAAATCCGGACTGTGCGGCGCGGTGGGTCTCCTCGGTCTGGTACAGCATCCAGGCGGTGAGGGGCATTTCGTTCTCCCGGAAAACATCTCCCAGATCCTTGTCCCCAGAGACCTTCTCCTTCACCTCAGCCACAATTTTTTGCGCCTGAGCGGGGGTTACGGTGTGCTCCGGGGCGGTTTGGATATGTGCGGTGACGGCCTGCTGGATGAGTTCCGCCGTGGTTTCCAGCAGAGCGTCCGCAGCGTCGGACTTCTGTATTCCGGTCTGCTGCTAGGCGGTTTCCAGGGCCTTGTTCGGATCCAGATCAAGGGCAAGCTGGGTATGTGTGACCTGCTCCGGGACGAATTCCTCGGCCTTGATGATGTTGCCTGCCTTGAAAATGGAGTCGCCTTTTTGAGCCTCGGCCAGAATGTCGGCGAACTTGTCGTGGGCGGTAAGCATGACGGCGTCTACGTCCCGGTCGCCGGTGCGCTCCCCGTAGGGCAGGCGCAGGCCCCGGCCCACCATCTGCTCCCGCAGGATTTTGGAGGCCGCGGTGCGCAGAGGGACGATGGTGTAGAGGTTGTTGACGTCCCAGCCCTCTTTCAGCATATTGACGTGGATGACGATTTCCACCGGGTTCTCCGGGCCTTCCACATCCAGCAGCAGGCGGGTGTTGGCCTCGCTCTCCGCGCCCTTCTGCTTGGAGTGGACAACGATGGTCTTATTGCGGTAGGCTCCATCCCGGAACTCGTCGGAGCGGATGTAGTCCTCCACCCAGGCGGCGTGGGCAGTGTCCTTGCAGACCACCAGCATAAAGGGTTTTACTACCCGAACGGGCTTGTCTGGAGTGCTGCTGTTGGCGGCGTACAGCTCCAGCTTCCGCTTTGCGTTTTCGTGACAGGTGATGCCGTCGGTCAGCATCAGCTTGTCCAGCGCCTCGTCGCCGAAATTATAAAAGTCTATGTCGGAGCGGGTCACGGCGAAGGGGGTGCGGGTGTAACCGTCCTCAATGGCCTTGGACAGGGGATACTCATACACCACATTTTTGAAGGGGACCTGTTTGGCCCCCTTGGTCACAAGAGGGGTGGCGGTCAGCTCCAGACCCAGCAGCGGGTGGAGCTCGTTCAAGGCCTGGGCACCCTTTTCCGCCCGATAGTGGTGGGACTCGTCCATAATGAGCACCAGGTCCGGCAGGCTGGAAAGATACTGATAGAACGAGCTGCCAATGAACTCGTTCACCCGCCTCATGTTGGCCCCTTCCTTGTTGAATTTGTCGATGTTATAGACAAAAATATGGATATCCGATTCAAACAGGGAGATGGGTTTTTCTCTGTAATCGTCGTCTGTGATGATTTGGGGCAGGGCGGAGAAACAGCCCAGCCCTTTGAACACATATTTGGGGCTGTTGTTGTCGCTGAGATCTTTTTTCAGCTTCTCATAGATGGTGGTGTTGGGGGCGACAACAAAAAAATTCCTGATGTTGTGCTGGGTATACAGATAGGCGATAAAGGCCCCCATCAGCCGGGTTTTGCCTACCCCAGTAGCCAGGGCGAAGGTCAGGGAGAGAAACTCCCGCTCGAAATCGGAGCAGATGGGATACATAGCGTGGACAGCGCCCAGGGCCGCATTCAGATTCATACCCTTGCGCAGCTGCACACTGTTTACGATTTCCTCCAGGATTTTGAGAGATTCCTTCTGAGGCTTGCGCAGGGACATGACGCCGCTGATGTAGTCCGTGGTATACAGGGGAAAATCACTCCGCATCGTATTCCTCCTCGTCCTCATACACCGGGGGATGTACGATATTCAGGTTGTAGTCCGTTTTTCCAAACTCGCAGCGCTCCAGAAGCATTTGGGGAATTTTCTTAATGGTGATATGATTATAGGCCCTGTCTATTCCCTTGTCAGAGGAACAGCAGGCGATGGTGAGGTACTCGTCCTCCCCCATGCCGCTCTTGATGGCGTCGAGATACTGGCTGTTCAAATGACGTGTGGTGACAAACAGATAGGATTTTTCATTCCCAACGGACTGCTTGCTTCCAAAACAGATTGCTGTCTGGATGGTAAGTAAAGCCCTCATGGAGCGCCACGCCCGCAGCCAGCATATCCGCGTCGTATTCCTCGTTGATGACGTACTCACCGAAATCATCCCGGTTGATAAGGGTGGGGGCCAGCTCATAGAAACGGTAGCCGCCGCCCTTTTCCCACTTGGCCGATTTGGTGATCCCGCCGGGGTCTTCCCCGGCAATCACCTTGTCCAAACGCACCTTGCAGTGGGTGTATGCGTGACTGCCCATTTCAATCCCGATGTACCGGCGGCCCATCTTGTGGGCAACGGCAGCGGTCGTGCCGGAGCCGAGGAAGGAGTCGAGAACCAGGTCGCCGGGATTGGTGGCAATGTGAATAATACGTTCAATTAAGCGCTCCGGTTTTGGAGTATTACTCCCGAATTAGAACATAGGAAATCTGGCTATGTTGAAAGAAAGCGGA
>CAMWBA010000266.1 GCA_947172355.1 uncultured Bacillota bacterium | reverse complement strand
CCTGCAACAACAAGGAGACCAACCGGAAGTACAGCGACTCCCGCCTGTCCCAGCGTGCCCTGCGGGAGATTTATCTGAAAGCTTTCGAAATCATTGTTCGGGAGGAACAGCCCTGGGCTATCATGAGCTCCTACAACGTCGTCAACGGCCGGCGGGCCTCGGAGAGCCGGGAGCTGCTGACCACCATCCTTCGGGAAGAGTGGGGCTATGCTGGGCTGGTGATGTCCGACTGGTGGACCCGTGGGGAGCACTACAAGGAACTTCTGGCCGGCAACGACCTGAAAATGGCCAACGGCTATCCGGAGCGGGTGAAGGAGGCCATAACACTGGGAGCAGTCAGCCGGAACGACTTGGAGACCTGTGCCAGAAGGGTGCTGGAGCTTATTTTGAAAATTGACTGAGCATGTTTGATTGGCGGGACCGTTGGCGATGCACTTGGATATGCAGTAGAGTTTATGCCTGTGTCCTCCATGCTCAAAAAGTACGGAGAGATCGGAATTACCGAATATGAGCTTCGAGATGGTATCGCAAAAATATCTGATGATACACAGATGACACTTTTTACCGGGCTGCTGCTTGGAACGACCAGGGGTATGACACGGGATTACGCAGAATGTTACCTTGCTTATAGCTACAAAGACTGGCATCGGACGCAGACGGAAAAGTATCCATTACCAGAAACGAACCCGGAGTGGGGGCTGCGCGGTGTGTCGGCGTGAGCAGACGCGACGAGCAGGACAGGCCATGGAACAGAAAGATGGTTTGCGCCGGTATCGGCGCAAACCATCTTTCTGTTCCACCAATCTTGCCTTGTTTTTATTGCAGTGCGAGCCACGAAATTGCGATGAGCCCGACATTCATGAGCCGCTGTTTTCTCATGTTCACCGTCCCGGCCCATGCCGCAGAAGCCAAGCTGGAGCCCTACGCCAGCTAGACCGCCTAAGGCTTGTTTAAAACATGTCAATGCGCCCAAATGACGGTTCTTTTTCCGCCATACTTCCCCAATTTTTCTCGAAATCCATCCAGGATTCCTGCGAAAAATTGTGTATATCTGGCGAAAAAATCCCTCGCCATTGTGCATAGCTCCATGTTTCAAACGGCGCCTAATGGAGAGCCTTTTGTCAACGAGAAGCGGTGAATGAGTACTGGACTGTGGACCCTGACGAAAAAGACGTACAGGCGTTTGTGCTGGGGAACGGGCGCTATTTCATGAAGGGTTATGGAACGGATGAGGGCAAGATGACGGTGGACGTTCTGGAGGACCGTGAAATTGACCTGGCGGCCAAACAGCAAGAGACCATTGATCTATCGGTTCAGCTTGCCAACTGCAAGGAAGTGCTTTTTATCTTGCGTTTCCGAAACAGGACGATTATACTATTGTCACGTTCATCTTAATAAAGGACTGAGATATTTGACTGCGAACAAAAAATACTCTTATTTTTCCCATCGAGAATGTGAATACTTTCCCTGCCATCCGGGAGCGGACCCGGAGAATTTCAACTGCCTATTTTGCTACTGTCCTCTCTATCTGCTGGGGCCCCGGTGTGGGGGAAACTTTGTGATCCATCCTGACGGGTGCAAGGACTGTACCGGCTGCCTTTACCCCCACCGGCGGGAGAGCTATGGTGAGATTATCCGCCGGTACAGCGAGATTGAGAAAGCGCTGCCCAAGGAGTAAAAAAGGTTGCGCATTTTACTGCCATGTGACACGATACTGAAAAATTGAATCCAGAAAAGTGTTCGGCGCCGTATTCCCAACTGGGGCTGGACACCGAGGGAGTAAGAAAAAATCCGTATATCGGCAGTCCATGAAACTGCCGGCGTCGGCGTTGAAGTGAAAGACAACCTCTGATAGCTGCCGTATCATGGCGCGAGGTGATGCGGCGGCTTTGCTTTGATTGATGCCGTTTGTTCTGCGGGAGAGGCGGCGAAGACGGATTCGGCAAAACGCTGAAAATGTCTTTGCGGTATGCGGGACAGATTGACAAATCAGACGGACGTGCTATAATGTACTAAAAAGGTTCCATATAAGGCGGAAATGATTGAGCGCAACGTTCCAGGAACTTTAATATAGAGGAGGAAATATCGGTATGCTGTATCAAACCACACAGGAGCATGAGGAGCTGCGGGCCAAGGTAAGGGAATTTGCCGAAGCCGAGGTAAAGCCCATCGCTTTCATGCTGGACCAGAACAACCAGTTTCCCGCCGAGGTTGTGAAGAAGATGGGCGAGCTGGGCATCATGGGCCTGCCCTATGACAAGGAGTACGGCGGCGCGGGGGCGGACGCCCTGAGCTACGCCATCGCCGTGGAGGAGCTGGCCCGGGTGGACGGCGGCGTGGGGGTCATCTTGTCCGCCCACACCTCCCTGGGCACCTACCCCATCTACGCCTTCGGCAACGAGGCGCAGAAGAAAAAGTACCTGCCCGACCTGTGCTCCGGCAGAAAAATAGGCGCTTTCGGTCTGACCGAGCCCAACGCCGGCTCCGACGCCGGCGGTACCGAGACCACCGCCGAGGACATGGGGGACCACTACCTCCTCAACGGCGAAAAAATCTTCATCACCAACGGAGGTCAGGCGGATACCTATGTGGTCTTTGCCGTCACCACCCCCGGCATCGGCACCCGGGGCATCTCCG
>CAMWBA010000265.1 GCA_947172355.1 uncultured Bacillota bacterium | reverse complement strand
TGACCTCCCGGCTCTTGGTGAAAATTCCAACCAGGAGCGGGGCGGAGAAAAAGAGCGCCGCACCGGAAAGGATCATCAGAACGATCTCAATGGGCAGGAACATATTGGCCAGGGATTTCATGCGTTTTCGGTCCCCCGCGCCGTAGGCGTGTCCAGCCAGGGTAGCGGCGGCGGTCTGCATCCCGTAACCTGGGATATAGAAGGCGGATTCCACTGTGTTGGCGATGGTGTGGGCGGCAGTGGCCACCTCGCCCAAAGAATTGATCATCGCGGCAAAGACCACATAACCCAAAGAGGTTCCAAAACGCTGGAGCATATTGGGAAAGGCAATTTTTACGCAGGGGCGCAGAACACTCGCGTCTGGTTTTAGGCTCATGCCTTTGGGTGAGACCAAGGGATGCCGCCAGAGAACCCAGGTGATGTGGATACCGCCCCACACGTAGGACAGGGCGCTGGCTGCCGCCGCGCCGGTGACGCCCCACCCGGCTCCGGGAATGGCGAATCGGAGGCCCAGCAGGGAAACGGTTCTGGTATCATAAATCAGCAGGAAATTCAGGACGATATTGATGCAGTTGACAATGATCCCCACCCGCATGGGCGTCTTGGTGTCGCCCGCGGCCCGGAGGACGGTGCCGAACAGGATTGAGGCAGACCGGAACAGCATGGGCAGGTAAAGGATGAAAAAGTAAGTCCCGGCCAACTCCTGGACGGCGGGGTCTACCTGCATCCATACAGGGACCATGCCGCTGACGGCGGTACAGACAATGGTGGCGAAGATACCCGCAACCAGAACCACCAGGGAGGTCTGAGCCGCCGCTTTTTTCGCGGCCTCCAGATCTCCCGCGCCGCAGGCTTTGGCAATCAGCGCCAGGAAACCCACGCCCAAAGCGGAAAAGGTGCTGCCTACCAACCATGCTATGGTGCTGGTGGCCCCCACGGCGGCGGTGGCCTGGGTGCCCAGGGAGCCTACCATGGCAGTGTCAATGTATTGGACTGCCGTCTGCATGACCTGTTCGACGATGGTGGGCCAGGCCAGAGTCATGATAGTTGCGGCAGTCGTCCAGGCGGCTTGCTGTCTCTCTTTACGGTTCACTTGATCTTCCACCTACGAAAAAATCTTCTTTAAAAATGCGGTGCGCCGGTCAACACAGTTACGGACAATCGGGCTGTCCAGCACGATATCGAATCCGTGCATCGTTCCTTCCGTGTTGTGCAGCTCGACCGGAACGCCAAATTTCCGCAGACGCTCCGCATAGAGGATACCCCCGTCCCGCAGACAGTCAAACTCAGCTGTCTCGATATACGCGGCAGGCAAACCGGCCAGGGATTCCGCTTGGATGGGCGAAGCGTATTCCAGTTTCCCAGCAGAGGGGGCCGGCCTGTATAATTTGTCGTACTTCTCGGCATCCCGGCTGTTGCACATAGGGGTATCCGTGTATTTTTTCATGGATTCCGTCTCCATGCCGATGCCCGTAACCGGATACATCATCATCTGTCCGCACGGCATGAGCTGTCCTCGTTCCTTTGCCATCAGGCAGACGACTGTCGCCAGCGCACCTCCGGCACTGTCCCCCGCGACGGCCATCCGGGAAGTGTCGATCGAGAGGTCCCCGGCATTGGCCGCAGCCCACGCATAAGCCAAATAGCAGTCCTCCGGCGCTGCTGGGAACGGAAACCTGGGCGCAAGGCGGTAATCCACAAAGAGCACCTTGCAGTGCGCCCTTTGGGCGTATTCCTTCGCCAGGCTGTAATGATATGGTGCGGCGGGGAGCACAAAACCGCCGCCGTGATAATACAAGAGACAAGGTGCGTGTTCCCCAACGTCTTTCGGACAATACCAAAGCGCCCGGATCGTGCCGCCACCCACGGGAATGACTTTCCGCTCCACGGTCACATCAGCCGTGGAGCGTTCTCTTGTAAAGAGGAGGCCCATGAGCTTTTGCATCACGGGAATTGTGGCTTTATGAAGCGGTGGATTCATGTTCGCCCACTTCTGAAAATCGGGATGGATCGGATATTTTGTTCGTTTCATCGTAACACTCCCAACCCCAAACATAGGACCATAGGGTCATGGATATTGCTGTCTTTACAGATGCGGCGGACAATTTCCGCCATCTCCGGACTGTGTTCATCCACGATGGTACCCATGTAGTCGATAAAAACCGATTTGACCATGTCTGCACCTCTGTCACTCAGATGTATCAATTTCAATTCCATATGCGTTCAAAAGCTCGAGTGCTTTTGCTTCACCTTCGGCGTTGAAAGACGCGGATTTGCTTCGGCCTCCGGCGTTGACCAACCCTTCGTCTGTCAGCTCATTCAGAATGTCAAAATCATATCCCTTCCAACACAGACGGGCTTTCGGATATATCCCGGCTCGGTCAGGCTTTTTCCGAATGCCCGGAACGAGGCTCTCCTCCCAGGATGTGAGGTACATCAGCATTAGCGTTAAGTCCTTGATCGTATGTCTATCCATCTGCTATTCCCCCACTGGTAGATTACCTTAATAGAATAACACGGCACAGGAAAGCTGTCTATCCAAAAAATTCAGAAAGGTGGCTCTCGCTTTGCCATAGCCTGCATACTTTCCCCATAGTCCGCAAACCATATGTTTGAGGTGATTTGTCAATGCAGCACTATTCGGATTTAAATGCCC
>CAMWBA010000264.1 GCA_947172355.1 uncultured Bacillota bacterium | reverse complement strand
AAAATTATGCTGTCTTTTTTCATTTTGGGGCTTGACACCTATTTGCAGGTTTGCCCAGTAGCGAAAATGCAAATTTTTGCCTTGTAATTGTAAATTATCTTCGTAAAATACCGGATTGGTCTTGATGAAGTAGGCGTTCGCATTGTGGACGCTTGCATGAAAGACTGACGAAGATGAAAAAGCACCGCACAGCTACAAAACTATGCGGTGCGTACAATGGCTTGTCTAAATTCGGTGTTTTTTGGTCACTGCCGCGAAATGCTGACCAAGGCGGATAGGCAAGTGTTGAAGCCCTGCTTATTCCCGGCAGTCTTTAAGAGCAATTCGGCATATCGGCGTTTGTCATCCGCACCAGAATCCAATGGGGTAGCCTCATCGCAGTTCAGTTCAAGTTCTCGGAATTTCTTTTTGCTGCCATCCATATGGTGCTTTTTAATCTCTCCGCAGGAAATACCGGATGAAGACCAGCCCCAGGGCGGCTACGATCCCGATATACACGTAGAGCAAAAACTGCTCCGCCGTGCTCTTGCCGCCCCCCCAGCTCTGCTGAACACCGTCATCCCGGTACTGTTCGGTAATATCGTTCCCATCATTGTCCAGGAACCGGACGTTCCTCGGCCGCACCTCATAGGAAGCTCCAAGCTGTTCCCGGACATCCTCCTCTTCCAGCAGCCAGAAAAAGTTGACCTCCGACAGCGGGTAAATCAGCTCATGCCCTGTAATCTGCCGTCCCTCCGTCCCATCGAACCAGGTGTACTCCACGGCGACGGAATAAATCTCCCGGCAGTCGTACCCAGCGATTACAATGGGGGACCAGTCGCTTTTCCTCACATCCAGCCTTTCGGCAATCGCCCCAGCGGTGTAAGGGAACGGGTCCATGCTGGCTTGATCTGTCCGGTACTTGCCGTTGATTCCCCGGGTGAGCTGGATTATCCCGTGGACATTGTCTCGGTTGTCCACCTTATAGAAGATAAACAGTTTTCCATGGGACTCCTGCCAGGCCAAAGGAGTAACATGCCGCATCTCGTTGTTATTTACACCGCTGCCCTCCGGCATGGCGATATAGTCCTCCACCGCCGCCAAACGACCTGCATCGGTGTTGGGGTAGTGGAACTCCGCATTATACAGCCACCAGATGCACCACAGGGTGAGCACCAGTGTTACCCCGGCTGCGATAAGCCGGGTGCGCTTGACCCGTTTGAGGAAGTTCAGTGCCCCTTTGGGGACCTTTTCCACTGGCACCTGGGAGCGCATGTCCCGCTCCAGGCCCTGACACGCCCCGCAGCCCTCCAGGTGCTCCCGCACCTGGGCGGTGGTCTCATCCTCTGTCAAGTTCTCAATGTAGGCAGGTAGCAGGTCCCGCACCACGCAGCAGTCTAATTTCTTATCCATTCGGTCTCCCTCCTGTCATCAGTTTCGCCAGTTTCTCCTTGCCCCGGTAAAACCGCACCCGGGCCCATACCTCACTCTGCCCCATCAGTTCCCCAACCTCCCGGAAAGAGAACTCCCCCGCCAAACGCAGGTAGATGACCTCTCGGGTCTCTGGGTCCAGCCGCCGCAGGCTTCGGTAGAGTGCTATACGGTCTTCCCGCTGCTCGGTCTCCCTTTCCGGGTCATCGGGGGCGGTTAGGCTGGACAGGTGTTCCTCATCCAGTGGCGCGGTGCGGCTCCGACGCTACAGCTCCCTATACCACAGCCGCTTGGCGATGGCGCACAGCCACACCTGGGGTGTGCAGTCTCCTCGGAAGGTATCCAGGCTTTTCAGCGCCTGGCAGAAGGTTTCCTGCGTCAGATCCTCCGCTGTGTCCGATTCTCTGGACAAGGAGAACAGATAGCGGTATACGTTCCTCGCATGCTTTTCGTAGAGGTCCTCCCCCCTGGGTGCCATGTGTCTCACCTCCTCGTTCTGTCTGTTAGTTCTTGTTGAGAACCGTTCGTTACACTATGATATCATAAAAAATGAACCTTAAGAGTCTGTTGGGCATTTTCGGCAAGAAAAAACAACCCGCCGCAGGGCGGGATTTATTTCTTTTAGATACGTCTTGTGCATCCATCCCAATTTTTCGATAGGGGCATAGGCCTCACAAGCCGCCTTTCTGATGTTTTGACGTTGAATTTCAGTTTTTTTGCCGCTGAGTGTCCATTTTTGTGGACAATGAACCAACGCCAGTAAGCCTGACAGCACAAGAGGTTCCAAGATAAAATTAGGGTAGGAGTATTGAACAGTCCAATAAAACTGTTCAATACTCCTACCCTAACTCAAAAGAAAAAGGGACATCCTTTCGGATGTCCCTTCGTGGTGCGCGAGGCGGGAGTCGAACCCGCACGCCCTTGCGAGCACTGGCACCTGAAGCCAGCGAGTCTACCAATTCCACCACTCGCGCGTGGCACTCGTTCAGCACAAGTGAAATGATACCACATCTTTCTTTAACTGTCAACACTTTTTTCAAAAAAGTTGTGTTTCAAATACAAGGGGACTATCGTCCCCATTTTTGTGCATAATTTATAAATCCATTGTAACCTGAGCTGTTCCAAAAAACAGATAGCAAAAACAAAGAAAAAGACGTACAGAGAGGAAAGAAGCATCCAGTTTGTCATATCTGGCAGCGATTCTGCGAAACCATTTGAGCTTTTGGAAAAAGCACTCAACCAAATGACGC
>CAMWBA010000263.1 GCA_947172355.1 uncultured Bacillota bacterium | reverse complement strand
TCTTCACCCCCCTCCATACCCGCGGAGGCGGTTACTTGTCCCCTTTCACTCCTTTGGTATTTTGAACGTGCAAAAAAGTACGAATAATGTCGAAAATAAGCGCGGCCCCTATTCCGCTATCAGAATAGAGGCCACATCATGAATCGTTCTCTTGTATGCAATTCCTGCTTCATACATCTGAACCTCCCATCTGTTTGATCTATGGGGAATTAAGGGATAAACTGCCACAAAAACAGTCTATCAGTCGGATGTATGAACCAAATCGAAACGAGGTAAGAATTGTGTATTATTTTGGAAAAATCAGAGAAATGCCGCCTAGCTTTCATATGCCGGAACACTTCCCTTATCTCAGGTATTGACCGGTCACGCTGTTGGGGTTGCCGGCAATTTCCTCCAGCGTCCCGGCCGCAACCACACATCCGCCCGCCTCACCGCCGCCGGGACCCATGTCGATGATGTGATCGGCGTTGCGGATCACGTCCAGGTCATGCTCGATCACCACCACCGTGGCCCCATGCTCCACCAGGGTCTGGAATACTTCCAACAGGGTCCGCACATCCAGGGGGTGCAGTCCAATCGTAGGCTCGTCAAAGACAAAGACGGAGTCCGACTGGGTTTTGCCCATCTCGCTGGCCAGCTTCAGCCGCTGGGCCTCGCCGCCAGACAGGCTGGGTGTCTCCTCTCCCAGAGTCAGATAGCCCAAGCCCAGCTCCTGCAAGACCTGCAATCTCTGGCGGACGAGCTTCCAGTCCCTGCAAACCTCCAACGCCGTGTTAACATCCATGGCCATCAGCTCCGGCAGCGTGTGTGTTCCGTGCTTCACCCGGCCGGCCTCCTTCCCATACCGGGAACCGCGGCAATCCGGGCAGGGGATGGTCACATCAGGCAAAAACTGCACATCCAGGTCAATCGTCCCCGTGCCATCGCACACCGGACAGCGCAGCTTTCCGGTGTTATAGGAGAAATCCCCGGCCTTGAACCCCAGCTCCTTTGCGTCCGGGGTCCTGGCGAAAATTTTCCGCAGCTCGTCATGGACATTGGCGTAAGTGGCCACTGTGGAGCGGACATTGACGCCGATGGGGGTGGCGTCAATAAGCTTTACCTGACGGATACCCTCTGCCTCCAGCTTCAGGACGTGCTCCGGCAGCGTGGTCCCACCGGATAACGCTGCCAGTCCGGGAACCAAGCTCTCCAGAATCAGCGTGGTCTTGCCGGAGCCGGACACGCCTGTCACCACTGTCAGCCGTCCCTTGGGGATATCCACCTTCAAGGGCTTCACCGTGTGGATGGCAGCAGTGGAGAGGTGTATCCTGCCCAGTGCGAACAGCTCCCCGGCGCAGACTCGGTCCCTGACATGGATATCCGCCGTCCCGGCCAGGAACGGGCCAATCTGGGACGCCCTGTTTTGGGCAATTTCCGGGATAGTCCCCTGGGTCACCACCTGCCCGCCGTTGGCCCCTGCCTGGGGGCCCATCTCAATCAGCCAATCCGCCTGGGACAATATCTGGGTGTCGTGGTCCACCAGAATTACCGAGTTTCCATCTGCCACCAGATCGCGCATCACGCCGGTCAGTCCCACAATATTGGAGGGATGCAGGCCGATGGAAGGCTCGTCCAGCACATAGAGCACCCCGGTGGTGCGGTTGCGCACCGCCCGGGCCAGCTGCATCCGCTGCCGTTCCCCGGTGGAGAGCGTGGAGGCGGCACGGTCCAAAGACAGGTAGCCCAGTCCCAGGTCCATCAGCCGTTTGGCCACAGTCTGGAAGGATTGGCAGATGCTCGACCCCATGGGCCGCATCTCCTCCGGCAGGGAGGCGGGCACTCCGGCCACCCACTCCATCAGCCTGGAGAGAGGCATTTGACAGGCCTGGTTCAGAGAGATGCCCCGGAGCCTCGGCGCCCTTGCGGCCGCTGACAGCCGGGTACCGCCGCAGTCGGTGCATACGCCCTGCTTCAAAAACTTCTCCACCCGCTTCATACCCTTCTCGTCCTTCACCTTGGACAGGGCGTTTTCCACCGTGTAGGTGGCATTGAAGTAGGTGAAATCCATATCCCCCGCCGCGCCGCTGGTCTTGTTCTGATAGATGATGTTCTTCTTGACGGCGGGACCGTGGAAGACGATCTCCCGCTCCTCCGCCGTCAGCTCCCGGAAGGGCACGTCAGTCCGCACCCCCATCTCCCGGGCGATGTCCTTCATCAGCGACCACATCAGGGTCTGCCACGGGGCCACCGCTCCCTGGTCGATGGACAGGGACTCGTCGGGCACTAAAGTGGATTCGTCCACAGTACGCACGATTCCGGTGCCGCCGCAGGTGGGGCAGGCCCCCTGGCTGTTGAAGGCCAGCTCTTCCGCCCCCGGGGCCCGGACCGATCCACCGCACTCTGGGCAGAAAAGCGGCTGTTCCGCCGCCACAGCCAGGGTGGGCGGCAGATAGTGCCCGTTGGGACAGCGGTGGCTGGCCAGCCGGGAGAACATCAGCCGCAGGCTGTTCAAAAGCTCCGTCCCCGTGCCGAAGGTGGAGCGGATCCCGGGGACGCCGGGCCGCTGGTGGAGGGCCAGGGCGGCGGGGACATAGAGCACCTCGTCTACCTGGGCCTTGGCGGCCTGGGTCATCCGCCTTCTCGTGTAGGTGGACAGGGCCTCCAGATAGCGCCGGGAGCCCTCGGCGTACAGGACGCCCAG
>CAMWBA010000262.1 GCA_947172355.1 uncultured Bacillota bacterium | reverse complement strand
CTCCCGTCAGAGCAGAAGTGTCCAGCGTGGAACTGCCCTTAATGATCTTGCCGTCCAGTGGAACACGCTCACCGGGCTTTACAATGATGGTGTCACCGATCTTCACGTCCTCCGGGTCTACTTGGATCAGCTTGCCGTCTTTCTCAATGTTGGCGTAGTCCGGGCGAATATCCATCAGGCTGGTGATGGAGCGGCGAGACTTGGAAACAGCATAGGACTGGAACCACTCGCCCACCTGATAGAACAGCATAACGGCCACGCCCTCGGAGTGTTCACCCAGAATCAGTGCGCCAACTGTTGCGATAGTCATAAGGAAATTCTCGTCAAACACCTGACCATGCAGGATGTTGGTGATGGCTTTCCAGACAATATCCCAGCCGATCACCGCATAGCAGACGAGGTAGACCCCCAGCTCCGCCCAGCCCTCCAGATGGAGCAGGCCACCGGCGGCGAACAGCACCGCCGCCACGATAATACGGACCAACAAATGCTTTTGTTTTTTTGTCATGTTGATACTCTCCTTTCCGCAAGAACACCGGCCACCCAAGGGTAGCCGGTGCTTTTGCACAGTTACGCTTTGACCGTCACATCCGGCTCGATCTTCTTGATGAGTGCCTTGGCCTCGGCCAGCACGCTGTCAAACTTCTCGTCCGGGGCCTCCAGCACCATCTTCTGGCCCAGGAAGTTGACAGCCATGCTGGTAACGCCGTCGATCTTCTGGACGGCGTTCTGGATTTTGTCGGCACAGTGGCCGCAGTCCAGGTCAATGAGCTTAATAGTCTTTTTCATAGCGTTGAGTTCCTTTCTTTGTTAAAATATGTGGTTTGTGGTTGGTTAGACATGGCTGAACGATTAAAAATCTGTTTAATCGTTCAGCTTTGCAGTATAGCCATCAGCCCCCATAAAGTCAATGCTTTTGGACCCGATATTCCTCTTTGGAGCGCAAAACCTCCTGATTGGATTTCTCCCGAAAAACAAAAACCATTTGGATAAAAAATGCTCCACAATGGAGCGGACAGCGGAGGTGAAAACCGTTTATAATAGCCCTCGGTCAATGCCATTCCCCTACCGGGGATGGGTATTGATACAAACCATAAGAAAGAAGGGATTATTTTGCGTAAGGAGCAATTTGACATCACAGGCATGACTTGCTCCGCTTGTTCAGCCAGGGTAGAAAAAAGTGTTGCCAAGCTCCCCGGCATCCAGGAGGTGTCTGTCAATCTGCTGAAAAACAGCATGGTGGCATCCTATGACGAAACTGCACTTGACACGGGGCAGATCATCCAGGCGGTGGAAAAGGCTGGGTACGGAGCGATCCCCAAGGCTGGGCAGAACAAGCCCGCTGTCGAGCGAACAGCCGCTTCTGTCCCTGCTGGTAAACCGGCGGTCAGCACCGCCCAAGCGGAGTACAAACAAATGAAGGGCCGACTATTGCTGTCCGCCATCTTCACCATTCCCCTGTTTTACATCTCAATGGGCCACATGATGGGGTGGCCGCTACCCAGCGGTCTGCTGGGAATGGAGAACGCCATCACCTTTGCGTTCACCCAATTCCTGCTGCTCATTCCCGTGGTGTTCGTCAATGCGAAATACTACCGCATGGGCTTTAAGACCCTGTTCCACGGTTCGCCCAATATGGATTCGCTGATCGCCATCGGCTCCGGCGCGGCTATTGTCTACGGCATCTATGCCATTTTCAAGATCGGCATTGGTTTCGGTCACGGCGATATGGAAACGGTACACAGCTTTATGATGGATTTGTACTTTGAATCCGCTGGGATGATCCTGACCCTTATCACGCTGGGCAAAACTCTGGAGGCCCGCGCCAAGGGCAAGACCTCGGATGCCATCACCAAGCTGATGAACCTTGCGCCCAAGACGGCCACTGTGGAGCGGAACGGCATAGAACAGCAAATCCCCGTGGAACAGGTACAGCAGGGGGAAACGCTGATTGTCAAGGCCGGTGAATCTGTCCCTGTGGACGGCGTGGTGCTGGAGGGCTTTTCCTCCGTAGATGAATCGGCTTTGACCGGCGAGAGCATCCCCGTGGAAAAGCACGTTGGCGATACGGTAATTGGTGCGACCATCAATAAGACTGGCTATTTCAAAATGCAGGCCACTAAGGTGGGGGATGACACCACTCTGGCGCAGATCGTCCGGCTGGTAGACGAAGCTACCAGCTCCAAGGCCCCCATCGCAAAGCTGGCTGATAAGGTTGCTGGGGTATTCGTTCCGACTGTTATTGCTATCGCACTTGTGGCGGCGGCGGTCTGGCTGGTGCTGGGCTATGGCGTTGAGTTTGCCCTGTCCATTGGCATCTCCGTCCTGGTGATCTCCTGTCCTTGCGCCCTGGGCCTGGCACCGCCTACCGCTATCATGGTCGGACCGGGCAAAGGGGCCACCAATGGCATCCTGATAAAATCGGCGGAGGCGTTGGAAACCGCCCACAACATTGATACTGTCGTGCTGGACAAGACCGGCACGATCACCCAGGGCAAGCCGGTGGTAACGGACATTTTGTGTGAAGCTGGGGCAGACCGCCTGGGACTGCTGAAAATTGCCGCCTCGCTGGAAAAGCTGTCAGAGCATCCTCTGGCGGACGCTATCACCGCCGAAGCGGGAAAGGCAAAGCTGCCGCTGTCCCCGGTTGAGGACTTCCAGCAGATTCCCGGTCAAGGCATCGTAGG
>CAMWBA010000261.1 GCA_947172355.1 uncultured Bacillota bacterium | reverse complement strand
TACTTTATCTGCGTCGTATAGTATAACCTCATGGCCGCAATTCTCCCAGGCGGGGGACGGGCTTTTTTTGACGGTTCAAACGCTGTCGCATCGTGTCGAACGGGTATGTACTTCATGGCGGCTGCCTCCTATCAGCCGCCGTACTTTTCAGCGTTACCGCGTCATTCTTTTTGGGGATAAAAGAACGGCGGCTTTGATATTTCAAAAGCCGCCGTTTGCAAAATGGGCATAATCATAGACTACTGCACGACGGCTTTTTTCTTTTGCCGTCGTGCGGCAGTTTCTGTTTTTCTATTTGCTTATAAATGTCGCAGATTGACACGATACTCCCGCAAATCATCTTCTTTCACGGTTTCGATGATTTTATCAAGTGCCGCAGCAAGAGCCTCTTTATCCTCTGGCAGCGTTCCCTGAAACTGAAATGCGTTTGACGCGCCTAAAGCGGCAAATTGGGTGGGTATTTCCAGGCTTTCAAGCAAAGTGCGGATTTCCTTGTATTTTTCAATCTCGCTTTCCTCTTTCCAGTTGCCGCGCTGGATTTCCTGGTAAAGCTCCGAGTCCGGGTAAATGGTCAGCATATTGACGCCAATGAGCATCGGGTGGAGCTGATTACAAACATCGGCAGTTGCCTTTGCGCCGGTCTCACCCCGGCCAGCACCCGAAATGCTCACCAAGTAAAAGAAGCTGTAATGGATACCGGCTTGATCTAACCGCTGGCATTGTTTCACAATATCGGCGGCGGCATAGCCCTTATTCATAAATCGCAGGGCTTCATCATCGCCTGTTTCAATCCCGATTGTCAGGCCATCATATCCGGCTTGATGCAGGGATGCAAGTTCCTCGTCTGACTTTAACGTGACATCTGTAATCCGGGCAAAACATCCGATCGTTTTAATTGAGGGAACATATTGCCGGATTAGGTCAGCGATAGCCATGAGCCGTTCAGCTTTCAAGACAAAAGGGTTTGCCCCAGTCAAAAAAGCCCGCTGAATACGTTCTGGCCTGGGTAGCCCCTGCAAGCGGGCCGTCAGTATTGAAATGGGGTCTGTACTCCAGAGCTGAGCTTCCTGCAAGTCACTCTCCACATCTTCAAGGGGTGACATTCTGAATTTGAACGGCAAATCATTGTAGAGTGTACAGAATTTGCATTTGTGATGGGTACAGCCAGCCGTTACTTCGAGCAACAGCGAGGAAGCCTCATAGGGTGGCCTCCATATTGTTCCAGTGTAGTGCATAGTAGAACCTCCTTATCTTTTTTGCAATTATATCATGGTACAGAGAAAATAAAAGTACGGTACTTTTTTGCAGTACCTTGCTTTTTGACTGCAAAGACGATATAATGTCGCCAGGAGGTTATGAAAAATGAGAAAAACAGAAACAGCAATCCAACGCTGTAAAACGATGTCAACGCTCCAAAAAATCTTAGGTGGCAAGTGGAAACTTGAAATTCTTTACTATATTGCTTTCAATGACATTCACAGATTTGGAGCGTTGCGCCGCCAACTTGGTGAAATTACAGAGTCGTCCCTGACAAAACAGCTTCGGGAATTAGAAGCCGATGGATTTTTAATCCGGCATGATTTCAAGGAGATTCCGCCGAGAGTAGAATATACTCTGTCTGATTTAGGCCGGAGCTTCATGGGTGTGATTGACTGCATGAAAACCTGGGGCGATCAGAATTTGCCGGAAGAATAGGACCGCTTGATATAAACTGCACCAGGAGGACGCCCCCCTGGTGCAGTTAGTCGGCTTACAGGCTTTCGTAGGAAACCAGCTCACTTACCGGGATTCGTGTCTGACTGTGCCGCTCCAAGCCGGTGATATTCTCCCCGGCATAGCCGATTGCCAGGATGTTGACCGGCTCCAGATTGGCGGGGAGGCCGAACTCCTGACACAGAACATCCGGTTTGAAGTAGCACACCCACACGCTGCCCAGCCCCAGCTCCGTGGCCTGGAGCATCATGTGGTCGGTCAGAATGGAAGCATCAATGTCCCCGGTCTGCTTTTGGTCAAAGGGCCGCACCCACGCCTTATTGTGGTCGGCGCAGACAATGATTGCCAGGGGCGCACCGTAGATGTTGGCGGCTTTGCCGATCTTCGCCAGCCCGTCCTCGCTCTGGACGGCGATCAGGTGAACCGGCTGGAGGTTGGCGGCGGTGGGGGCCACATGAGCGGCCTCCAAAATTTTCTCCAGCTTCGACCGCTCCACCTTCTTGTCGGTGTAGCTGCGGATGGAGCAGCGAGTTTTTGCAATTGTGATAAAATCCATGATATGTTGTCCTTTCTGAATCGTCTGATGGCTGGTACCAAAAGCGCCATCTGCTATGATTTTAGCAGCATTCAGAAATCTACACAAGATTGCACTTTTTAGGTAGGTACTTCCCAAAAAGATAGTCCTTTTCTAAATGAACACACCATGATATACTTGGCGCGAGGTGAGACTATGAAGCAGACACAGTTTAATTGTCCTGTTGAGGCCACGCTGTCGTTGATTGGCGGAAAATATAAGCCGCTCATTCTCTGGCACTTGGTAGACCGGCCTTTGCATTACATGGAGTTACAGCGGCGTATCCCCAGAGCAACGCCCAAAATGCTCTCCCAGCAGCTCCACGATCTGGAGGGATGCGGGATGATCCATAGAGAGGTAATCCCGGAGAAGCCGCCGAAAACGGTGCATTGCTTGCTACAATGGTGACACCCCCAAAACGGGGGAAGATGACCGCCCTAT
>CAMWBA010000260.1 GCA_947172355.1 uncultured Bacillota bacterium | reverse complement strand
TCAAGGACCCCGCCACCGGCCCCTTTGATTTTGCCGGGGGCGGCGAAAACTGGTCACGGGGCTGGCAGGCGGCGGACGAATACCTCTCCGGCAATGTCCGGGTGAAACTGGCTCAGGCCCGTGCCGCCGCAGAGGATAACCCGCAGTTCGCCGTCAACGTGGAGAAGCTGGAACAGGTACAGCCCAAGGACCTGACCGCCACGGAGATCAGCGTCCGGGTGGGCGCGTCCTGGATTGACCCGGAGATTTACCAGCAGTTCATGTTTGAGCTGCTGGGAACATCGGAACGTCTGCGTGAGAAGAAGATTCAGCTCCGTTATTCCGATTCCTCCGGCGAGTGGCGGGTCCAAGGAAAGAACGAGGACAGCCGGGATAATGTCCGTGTCCACACTACCTACGGCACCAAGCGCGTCAACGCCTATGAGCTTTTTGAGGCCGCGCTGAACCAGCGGGACGTGCGGGTATTCGATAAAAAATGGATAGGCGGCGAGGAAACCCGCGTTCTCAACGAGGAAGAAACCACGTTTGCCCAGCAGAAGCAGGAGGCGATCTGCGAGGCGTTCAAGGAGTGGATTTTCAAGGACCCGGAGCGCCGGGAGGCGCTGTGCCGGAGGTACAATTCGATCTTCAACGCGACCCGGCCCCGTGAGTACGACGGCTCCCATATCCGCTTTGCGGGCATGAACCCGGAAATTTCACTGCGGCCCCACCAGCAAAACGCCGTGGCCCATATCCTCTATGGCAAGAATACGCTGCTGGCTCACTGTGTCGGCGCGGGCAAGACCTTTGAAATGGTTGCCGCCGCCATGGAGAGCAAACGCCTGGGCCTGTGCCAGAAATCCCTATTCGTCGTCCCTAACCACCTGACGGAGCAGTGGGGCGGCGATTTTTTGCGCCTGTATCCCGGCGCGAAGGTGCTGGTGGCCACCAAGAAGGACTTTGAACCCCACCGCCGCAAGAAGTTCTGCGCCCGGATCGCCACCGGAGACTATGACGCTGTTATCATCGGCCACAGCCAGTTTGAGAAGATTCCTCTCTCTCCCGAACGGCAGAGCGCCGTCATCCGGGACCAGATTGACGAAATTATAACCGCGATTGAGAGCGCGAAAGAGGAAGATGGCGACCACTTTACCGTCAAGCAGATGGAAAAAACCAAGAAAAATCTGGAGGCTAAACTGGAAAAGCTGGCGGCGAAGGAGAAAAAGGACAATGTGGTGACGTTTGAGGAACTGGGCGTAGACCGTCTGTTTGTGGATGAAGCACATTCGTTCAAAAATTTGTTCCTCCACACAAAAATGAGCCGTGTGGCGGGCATTGCTCAAACGGACGCGCAGAAGTCCAGCGATATGTACGGCAAATGCCGCTACATGGACGAAATCACCGGCGGGCGTGGTATTACTTTCGCCACGGGGACCCCGATCTCCAACAGTATGGTAGAGTTATATACCATGATGCGCTACCTCCAGTTCGACACGCTGGTGGAAAACGGACACCGCCATTTTGACAACTGGGCGGCGGATTTTGGCGAGAAGGTCACGGCTATGGAGCTGAAGCCGGAGGGCACGGGCTTTCGTACCAAGACCCGGTTCGCCAAATTCTACAATCTCCCGGAGCTTATTAACATCTGGAAAGAGGCCGCTGACATTCAGACGGCGGATATGCTGAAGCTCCCCACCCCGGAGGCGGAGTACATCACCGTCACCACCGAACCCAGCAGCTTTCAGCAGGAAATGGTGGCGGAGCTGGGCGAACGGGCGGAGGCCGTGCGGAACAGAGAAGTGGAGCCGGACGAGGACAATATGCTGAAAATCACCTCGGATGGCCGCAAGCTGGCTCTGGACCAGCGTTTGCAGAATCCCCTCCTGCCTGACGACCCGGACAGCAAGGTCAATGCCTGTGTCAAGAACGTCCTAGCTGAATGGCGGGACAGCGCGGACATTCGGGGGACCCAGCTTATTTTCTGTGATCTCAGCACACCCAAAAACGATGGTAAGTTCAATGTCTATAACGATATTAAGGAGAAGCTGATCGCCCAGGGGATTCCACAGGAGGAAATCGCTTTTATTCACGACGCCAACACCGAAGCGCAAAAGGCGGAGCTGTTCGCCAAGGTACGCCGGGGGCAGGTTCGGGTACTGATCGGCAGCACCCAGAAAATGGGAGCTGGCACCAACGTCCAGGACCGCATTGTGGCGTCTCATGACCTGGATTGCCCATGGAGGCCCGCTGATTTGGAGCAAAGAGCCGGTCGGTCGCTGCGCCAGGGCAACATGAACAAATCGGTCAAAATGTTCAAGTATGTCACCAAGGGCACCTTTGACGCCTACAACTGGGGGCTGGTGGAGAACAAGCAGAAATTCATCGGTCAGATTATGACCAGCAAATCCCCCGCCCGGTCCGCTGAGGATGTGGACGCCACCGCCCTCTCCTATGCCGAGGTCAAGGCCCTGGCTACCGGAGACGACCGTATCCGGGAGAAGATGGAGCTGGATGTGCAGGTGGCGAAGCTGAAAATGCTGAAATCCAACCACACCGCCATGCAGTATGAAATGCAGAACAAAACGCTGAAATACTATCCGCAGAAAATCGCGGAAACGAAGCTGTTTATTGAGGCGCTGGGGAAGGATTTGCCCATTGTCCAGGCCCATCCGGCGAAAGACGACGCTTTTTCCATGACTGTCATGGGCCAGACCTTCACTGAGCGCAAGGAGGCGGGCGAGGCCATTATCAAGGCGTGCCTGCTCATGCCCGACCCGGAGAAGCCCCTCGACCTG
>CAMWBA010000259.1 GCA_947172355.1 uncultured Bacillota bacterium | reverse complement strand
GCATGGGGTCCTGGAACACCCGGCCGATGTAGGGGGCCCGCTTGTACTCGGGCAGATGGGTCACGTCCACCCCGCCGATGGAGATGGAGCCCTCATCCACCGTCCAGGTACCGGCCACGGCGTTGAGCATGGTGGACTTGCCGGCCCCGTTGCCACCTATCACAGTACAGAAGTCCCCATCCTCCAGGGTCAGGCTGACCCCTCTCAGGGCCTGCTTTTCATTGACCGTTCCGGAGTTGAAGGTCTTCCAGATTTCCTTGATCTCAAGCATGGACGGTCCCTCCTTTGCGGACGGCCTTGGTGAAGTAACGGCCCTTCCAATAGGGGATGGACAGGAACACGGCCACCACCAGGGCGGTGAGCAGCTTCAGGTCGTTGGGGTCCAGGCCCAGACGCAGGACAATCTGGATGACCATGTAATAGATAATGGCACCGATGACGGCAGAGAGCAGCTTCAGGGCAAAGTTGTGAAATATTTTGCTCAGCAGAACCTGGCCGATGATGACAGCGGCCAGGCCAATAACAATGGCGCCCCGGCCCATGTCGATGGTGGCGCTGCCCTGGTACTGGGCCAGCAGAGCCCCGGCCAGGGCCACAAGGCCATTGGAAATCATCAGACCCAGCACCTTGGTGGTGTCGGTGTTGATGCCCTGAGCCCGTGACATGCTGGGGTTGGAGCCTGTGGCCCGGAGGGCGCATCCCAACTCGGTTCCAAAGAACCAGTACAATATGGCGATCACCGCTGCCACCAGGAGCACCAGCAGGAACAGGGGGTTATTCAGCCCCAGGGCCCGGATATGCCGGGAGGACACCAGCAGGGCGTAATTGTCCACCCGGATGGGCAGGGTAGCCTGGGTACCGGTGGCGGTGCCCCAACCCATAATCCGCAGGTTGATGGAGTACAGTGCCAGCTGGGTCAAGATTCCGGCCAGAATTGCGGGAATCCCGCAGCGGGTGTGGAGCAGGCCGGTAATCAGTCCCGCCAGCATCCCAGCCAAGACAGCGCAGAGGGTGGCTGCCCAGATGTTGACGCCGTTGAGGGCCAGCAGGACGCAGGTAGCCCCTCCGGTAGCCAAAGAGCCGTCCACCGTCAGGTCAGCAATATCCAGAATGCGGTAGGTGATGTAGACGCCGATGGCCATGATGCCCCAGATCAGGCCCTGGCCCACAGCGCCCGGCATGGATTTTAACAGGGCAGTCAGAAATTCCATAGGCGTGTTCTCCTTCACAGCAAAATAGTACACAGGAGCGGAAAAAAGCTCTCTCCCTTTTCCGCCCTGCGTTGATCGAAAGGCTTAGCCAATCGCCTCATAGTCGTCGGGAACTGTGATATTCAGGGCCTCGCAGTTGGCGGCGTTGTACTTTTTGGTCACCTCGGGGGCGAACTGGACGGGCATGGTGGACACGTCCGCGCCGTTGACCAGGATGTCGTAGGCCATCTCACCGGCAATCCTGCCGATGTCGCTGTAGCTGATAGACAGGGTCACCACGCCGCAGCCGGAGCAGATACCTTCCTCGCCGGCCACCACGGGCACCTTCTCGGGGATGACCACGTTGGCAATGGCCTCAGTGTTGTTGGCGGCTGTGTTGTCGGTGGGGATGTAGATGACGTCGGAACTGTCACAGGCGCTTTGGGTGACGGAGGCAATGTCGTTCACGTCGGTAAAAGCGAAGTTGGTGCAGGTGTAGCCCATGTCCGTGAGGGCCTTGGAGACCACTTCAACCTGGTATACAGAGTTGGGCTCGGCGGAGCAGTAGAGCAGGCCTACGTTCTTGGCATCGGGGAACATCTCCTGAAGCATGGCAGCCTGCTGATCCAGGGGGGCCAGATCAGAGGTGCCGGAGATGTTGCCGCCTACGGTGCCTGTCCAGTTGTCAATGCCCAGAGCGGTGGCATAGTCGGTGACGGAGGTGCCCAGGATGGGAATCTCGCTGGTAGCGGAGGCGGCAGTCTGGAGAGGGGAGGTGGCGTTGGCCAGGATCAGATCCACATTTTCAGAGATAAAGCCGTCCACGATGGGGATGCAGTTGTTGGCCTCGCCGCCGGCGTTACCCTCGGAGAACTTTACCTTGTCTCCCAGTTTCTCAGTCAGCACATCCTTAAAGCCCTGGGTGGCGGCGTCCAGCGCCGGGTGGGGAGCCAGCTGGCAGATGCCGATGGTGTAGGTCTCATCGCCGGCGGACTGGCTTCCGGATCTGGTGGGCGTCTGGCTGCCGGAACTGGCCGAACCGGGATTGCTGGCAGTGCTGGGGGTGCTTCCCTGTCCGGCGTTACCACCGTCACAGGCGGCAATACTCAGCGCCATGGCGGAAGCCATGAGTAGGGCAAGTACTTTCTTTTTCATGATAATCTCCTCTTTTCAAATGCGTTGTCTATTGGCTGCTTTTACAGTTTTGGTCAACCATTGTTGACATGTTAGGCTATACCACTTTAAAGCAACAAAGTAAACGGATAAATTTCACAAATCATTTGTGGGTAAATCCTTTTTATTTTTCTGATTTTTGAATGGTGAGTTCTGCAACAGCTGGGAGAGCAACATAAGTGGATTCTATGCGATCGGGACATCTTCAGAGATACGGGGGAAATGCCGCATGAAAGGTAAAAACACGGCGGGACATTTCTCCGCCTTGCTCACAATCATCATTTGGGGAACGACCTTTATCTCAACTAAAATTCTGCTGGCCGACTTCCAGCCGGTAGAGATACTGTTCTTCCGCTTCGTCATGGAGCTGCTGGGAGAGCATTTTGGGCGTTGCGCTGGGGATACGCCGCTGTA
>CAMWBA010000258.1 GCA_947172355.1 uncultured Bacillota bacterium | reverse complement strand
CCTTGTAGAAACATGGGCATCATGGTCCGGCTGTACTGGGTGAGGGAGTAGTCCCCGCCGGACAGGCACCAGTCGTAGATGAGGGCCCGTTCGCACAGGGCGTAGGCCCGGACCATCTCGTTGACGGTGACATCCCCCCGCAGCTCCCCCCGCTCCTGGCCCTGGAGGACGATCTGCCGCAGCAGCCGGTAATAGACGCGGTTGTGGTCCATGAGGGACTTGTCTCCCCGGGTGACCAGCTGAGAGGAATACAGCCGGGCGGCCAGGTCCAGGGAGATGGAGTTTTCCAGCATGGTGAACAGCTCCCGGTTCAGATACATCAGCTGGTCGAAGCGGTCCATCTCCGGGTCCATGGTCCCCATCAGGGATTCGTACTTCTGGTCAAAGACGTCGGCCAGGGTGGACAGCAGCTCGTCCTTCCCCTGGAAGTAGTGGTAGAAGGACCCCCGGGAGGTGCCCGATTCCTCTATAATCTCCTCCACGGTGGTGTCGTCGTAGCCCTGGCGGTAGAACAGCTTCCAGGCCGCGTCGATGATCTTCCCCCGGGTGTTCCGGGTGCTCTTTTTCGCCATGCAGATCTCAGTCCTCTTTGGTGATCCGGTACGCCTTGCGCTCTGGGTCGAAGAGGATGGCCAGGATGGTTTTGGTGTCCGGGTCGTAGCCGCAGCACACGAGCAGACCGTTGATACAGGAAGTCATAGGGGCGTCCTCCGGCCGTTCGATTTCCTCAAAACTCCAGCCCGCCTCCTCCAGCACTTCCATCCCGGTCTCATAGGTTTCGCAGCACAGGACCGCGCACAGCACATATTTCAGATAATCGGACAAGGTGGCGCTGAACCGCTTCCAGCCGGTGGGGGCGTCCACCTCGTGGAGCATGTAGACGACCGGGTCCGCTTGATCCAGGTCCGCCTCGCGGATTCCAAATTCCACCACCCCGGCGGCGTAGTCGCTGCCAATTTCCAGATAGTTTTCCACCAGGGTGGGCCACTGCTCCTTGGACAGCTTGAAGAAGGGGGCGAAGGGGTCGTCCTCCTCCAGCTCCTCCGGGTGTTCCTCGTAGTATTCCCGGTCCTCGTCCACCCGCTCCTCAAGCACCTCATAGGAGGTCCAATCTGAATGGCCGGTCCAGATGTCCGCCGTCTCGAACAGAGGGTGGTCACAGGCCCGGCTCAGGAAATCGTTCAGCAGGGCGGGGAGGCGGGGGTCGGGCTGGTAATCGGGATTGGGCGGACAGCCCAGGATGTCCAGAAGCTCCAAAACCGGGATATTATAGTTGAAAGCCATATTTTTTTCCTCCTTAAACCGGGCCGCAACTGTCAGTTGCGGGAATTTCCAAGCGGACTTGATTGATTTTTGCCGCTCTGGCACTATAATAAAACAAAACAGATAGGAGGTCAAGTCTATGACATTGGCGGAAAAAATATTGTCCCTGCGCACCCAGCGGGGCATGTCTCAGGACGCCCTGGCGGAAAAGATGGAGGTCTCCCGCCAGTCGGTGAGCAAGTGGGAGACGGGCCAGTCGGTGCCCGACCTGGATAAGATCATCAAGCTGGCCGACCTGTTCGGGGTCAGCGTGGACGAGCTGGTCCGGGACGGGGAGCGCCCCCAGCCACCGGAGCCGCCGGAAGCAAAGGTGATCTATGTGGAGCGGGAAAAGCGGGGGCTAACCCCTATCCAAACCTTGGGCGTTGTGGCCGAGGGGACTGGAGTGGGGCTGAGTTTGGTCGGACTGATGGGTGCGCCCATCCTGATCCTCCCTGGGGCGGCGCTGGTCATCCTGGGCCTGCCTCTGCTGCTGGCAAGGAAGCATCCCTTTCTGATTACCGGATGGCTGGCGGTGGCGCTGAGCCTGCTCGTCCTGAATCCATATACCAGTGTGTCGCCCTGGGGCCTTATAGGCGGACTCCAGCGGCTGTATCTCTATGTCACGACACCGGAGCTTCAATACCGTTCCACGCTTTTTGCCATTTTTGTGGGCATAACACGGGGACTGCTGGTCCTGGTCCTGCTCTTTTTTACGTGGCGGGCGTGGAAAAACAGGACCGCGTCAAAGAAGGACGGCTGAAACGCCGTCCTTTTTCCGGTTTACAACCGCTTTCGGCTATGGTAGAATAGGGGGACTTTAGAAAAGGAGAGAAAACCTGCTGTGGCATACAATTTTTTCCCCATGATCTCCCGCATGCGGTACATCAACCGCTGGGGGCTGATGCGCAACACCCGGCTGGAGAATATCCAGGAGCACTCCCACCAGGTGGCCGTGCTGGCCCACGCCCTGGCCGTCATCGAAAACCGCTATTTCGGCGGGCAGATCGACCCCGGCGCGGTGGCGGTGGCCGCCCTGTACCATGATGCCAGCGAGATCCTCACCGGCGACATGCCCACCCCAATCAAGTACGACAACCCAGATATCCAGAGCGCCTATAAGGATGTGGAGGCGGTGGCGGAGCGCAAGCTGCTGTCCATGCTCCCCCCCGACCTGCGCCCCGACTTCGAGGAGGCCGTCACCATCCCCGACCCGGATGTCCACGCATTGGTAAAGGCGGCGGACAAGCTGTCCGCCTACCTCAAGTGCGTGGAGGAGCTGAAGGCGGGCAACACCGAGTTTAAAAAGGCCAAGGAGCAGACCTATGCCGCCCTGGTGCAAAATCCCATCCCCGCTCTAAAGTACTTCATGGACCACTTCCTGGACGGCTTTGAGCTGACCCTGGACGAATTGAATGAGAAAGGATTTTTACTATGAAAGCCATTGTCACCGTCATCGGCAAGGACCGGGTGGGCATCACCGCCGCCGTGTGTTCCCTGCTGGCCCAGCACAACATCAACATCCTGGACATCACCCAGACCGTTTTGCAGGAATTTTTCACCATGGTCATGCTGGTGGAC
>CAMWBA010000257.1 GCA_947172355.1 uncultured Bacillota bacterium | reverse complement strand
CCGGCATTGAAATGCCCACCTTCTGCTACTACTCCGACCTGTCGGTCTACGGCGCCTGCCGTATGTGTGTGGTGGAGGACGAGCGGGGAAAGATTGAGACCTCCTGTTCCATGCAGCCCCGAGACGGTCTGTCCATCAAGACCAACACCGCTCGGCTGCTCAAGCACCGGCGCATGATTCTGGAGCTGATGCTGGCCTCCCACAACTGTAGCTGCACCACCTGCGAAAAGAGCGGCGACTGCCATCTTCAGGCTCTGGCCGTCCAGTTCGGCATCCATCGTGTCCGTTTTGGCGACAGCCGGGAGGAAAAGGAACTGGACACATCCAGTCCCGCTGTCATTCGCGACCCCAGCAAATGCATCCTGTGCGGCGACTGCGTTCGGGTGTGCAGCGAAAACATTGGAATGCACATCATCGACTTTGCGCACCGGGGCTATAACATGCGGGTTATGCCCGCCTTTGACCGGAGTCTGGACCAAACCCACTGTATCAGCTGCGGCCAGTGCTCCGCCGTCTGTCCCACCGGCGCCATCACGGTGAAAAACCAGATTGGCGATGCCTGGCGGGCCATCCATGACCCCAAAAAGCGGGTCGTTATCCAGATTGCCCCCGCCGTACGGGTAGCTGTGGGTGAGGCATTCGGCCTGACCCCTGGCCAGAACACCCTGGACCAACTGGTCTCCGCCCTAAAGCTGATGGGGGTGGACGAGGTTTACGACACCACCTTCGGCGCCGATTTTACCACCATTGAAGAGGGAACCGAGTTCCTTCAGCGTCTGGAACGGGGCGGTCCCTTCCCCATGTTCACCTCCTGCTGTCCAGCCTGGGTGAAATATCTGGAAAACGAAAATCCAAAGTATCTCAAGCACATTTCCACCTGCAAGTCCCCCATGCAGATGTTTGCCTCCATCCTCAAGGACAAGTACGCCAAAAAGGATGCCGAGGACGGCCGTACCACCTACCACATCGCCATCATGCCCTGTACCGCCAAGAAGATGGAAGCCGCCCGTCCTGAGTTCCTTCAGCCCGACGGCACCCCGGCAGTGAATCTGGTGCTCACCACCAAAGAGATCGTCAAGATGATTCAAGAGTCGGGCATCCAGCTGACCAAGCTGGAGTATGAGTCCCCCGACCTGCCTTTCGGCCTGGGCTCGGGCGCAGGCACCATCTACGGCACCACCGGTGGCGTGGCCGAGGCGGTGGTACGGTTCTGTCTGCCCGACAAATCCAAGAACGTACTGCGGGAGCTGAAATACTCCCCTCTCCGCGGCAACCGGGCCATTCGGGTGGCCGTCATCAAGGTTGGGGACCGGGACGTCCATATGGCCATCGTCCACGGCCTGTCCAATGCCCAAAAGCTCCTCAAGGAGATTGAGGCGGGCAACGCCTACTTTGATCTGGTGGAGGTTATGACCTGCCAGGGAGGCTGCGTGGGCGGTGCGGGCCAGCCCCACGCCATGAAACAGGACAAAGAGGACCGGGCCGAGGGGCTGTATGCCCTGGACCGCTCGGCCCCCTTCAAGCGGGCCGAGGTCAACCCGGTGGTCAGTGCCCTGCTCCGGGACCTGGACCACGACAAGCGTCATGAACTGCTCCATGTGGACTATGTAAAAGAATGATTTGAAACGGCGGCTGGTATGAATACCAGCCGCCTCAGCTTGTCAAAAAGCCCTTCGCAGGCACGAATACATAGACATCATGTTCCGGCGGCGTGTCCGCCGGAACATACATTTCGGCCCGCAAACGTGGGAGTTGTACGCTGAATGCAGACAGCGCGCACAATGCAGCAGGCCGCTCTGCGGCACATTTGTGCCGCAGTCTTCCAGCAAATCTGTTGAAGTGCGGTAACTATACGTCATTAGATTGGTCTTAGAGTTTTGTTGAGCTGCGCCACCATCCACACCATTCGTTTTTCCCACACGGCCTCCGTCTTTGCATCCCAATATGCCGGGTATAGGTTTTTGCACGGATAATGACATATTTTGAAGATTGGTATGGGCGGGTTCACATCCTTCCGGCAGGCGAAAAGCTGGGCAATCTGCACCTGTGTAACCGCCATGGGATTTGGCGCATACTACTGACCATTCTTTTTGGCTTCCTCAATCTTCCTTATGCCGAAATCAGTCATAAGTCCCTGTTCTTCCAGGCGTTTGACCAGTGCCTTGTTCTTCTCTGCCCACTTGCTCTTTTCCCGGCGCATAGAAAAATTTTTCTGTTAAGTTTTGCCGTCGATGCTCTGTATCTGTCCATCAATCCAACCAAAGCAGAGCGCCTCCTCTAATGCCGGCGCCGCTTCTTATTACGACAAAAACCGCCGAAGCATTACACTTCGGCGGTTTTGCTGTTTAGTAGAACTTTTTGCGGTTTTTGCGGGCAGCCTCAGACTTCTTGCGGCGCTTGACGCTGGGACTCTCGTAGTGCTCACGCTTCCGGACCTCGGCCAGCACTCCGGACTTGGCACAGCTGCGCTTGAAGCGCTTCAAAGCGCTCTCCAGAGACTCGTTTTCTCTCACTCGGACTTCCGACATTTATATTTCCCTCCCTCCGCGCGCGGCGGGGTTTTCCCGCTCACGTAAGGGCCATATTTATGGCTTTAACATTACCATTATATTGCCTTTTGGGCCATCTGTCAAGAGAAGATTTGTAAACAGCCTGTGAATGTTGTTCCGCTATCTTAGTCCTCGTGATTGAGCATCGTACTCAGCCCAATCAAAAAGGCAATTCCGTTTAACAGACGCAGGAACCCGGAGCCGCCAGATACCGCTGCTAAAATCCCGCACTGACAAAGAAGGATCGCAAACAACAAACGTTTCATCGCTGTCCCTGTCCCTCTTATGCTTGGGGCTTAAAAATCAGGCTGACCAGCTTGCCCTTGACCACGATGGACTTGACCAGCTGCATCCCCTCGGCCAGCTTGGCGA
>CAMWBA010000256.1 GCA_947172355.1 uncultured Bacillota bacterium | reverse complement strand
CGCCCGCCAGAAAGCTGTATTGTTCCTACTAATTGGGGATAACACAGCTTATGGCCGGCGGAGGTATCGTCCTCCTTGGCATGAACCTGATTCCGCTGCTGGCTAACCTGTTCTGATTTCCCCAAAGGAGTAACCTATGCAAAGTATCTTCGACGCCATCACGGAATGGCTCAAAGCCCTTTTGGTCGAGGGTATCATGGAGAACCTCGGCGGGCTCTTCACGGGGGTGAACGAGCAGGTCGGAGAGATCGCGGCACAGGTAGGGATGACCCCGGCGGCATGGAACGCCGGGGTGTTCTCCATGATACGCCAGCTCTCCGAGACCGTCATCCTCCCCATAGCGGGGCTGGTGCTGACCTTCGTGATGGACTATGAGCTAATCCAGATGCTGGTGGATCACAACAACCTCCACAACTTCGACACCTGGATATTCATTGAATGGATTTTCAAGACCTTCGCCGCCGTGCTGGTGCTCTCCAACACCTTCAATATCGTCATGGCGGTGTTCGATGTTTCCCAGCATGTAGTGCAACAATCGGCGGGGCTGATACAGGGCTCCACCGCCGTCACGCCGGAGGCTCTGGACAACATGCAGGCCCAGCTTGAGGCAATGGAGCTTGGCCCACTGCTGGGGATGTTCCTGCAATCCTTCTTCGTGCAGTTCACCATGACGGCTCTGAATATCGTGGTGTTCGTCATTGTCTATGGGCGCATGATAGAAATCTACCTGATGACCAGCCTTGCCCCTATCCCTTTCTCCACTATCGCCAACCGGGAGGCCGGGCACATGGGGCACAACTATTTCAAGTCCCTTTTCGCCGTTGGGTTCCAAGGGATGCTTATCATGGTCTGCATGGCGATTTGCGCCGTTCTGGTGCAGGGTATCGCCATGGGCGGCGACCTGATGGGAGCTATCTGGACCTGCGTGGGGTACACGGTGTTGCTGTGCTTCGTCCTCTTCAAGACCGGGAGCCTTTCGAAATCCATATGGGGCGCTCACTAAAATACTGTTGTAAAATATGCTGTTGAATTTTACATCAAATCAGGGTATACTAAGGGCAGGAAAGGAGAATGTGATTATGCCGAATATCAAACCAATCTCTGATTTGAGGAATTACAGTGATGTGCTCCGTGACGTATCTGTGGGCGCACCGGTCTTTCTCACCAAAAACGGACGCGGGCGCTATGCAATCATTGACATGCAGGACTATGAAAAAACACGGGCCACCCTGAAGCTCATGGGCGAGCTTGCAAAAGGAAAAAAATCTGGAGAGGAAAAGGGATGGCTTTCGTCCTCGGATGTGAGAGCACATTTCCGGGCAAAGGCAAATGAAGAATAACATCCACTACTCCCCGGAAGCCCAGAACGACCTGGACGAAATCTGGGAGTATATTACCTTTGAATTATGTAATCCGCAAGCCGCTGAAAACACCGTAAACAAAATCATGGACACTGTTGATGAACTGGAAAATTTTTCGGAAATCGGCGCTCCGCTGTCCTCTGTGACAGATATAGAAAGCGACTACCGATTTCTCACCAGTGGAAATTACATGGTTTTCTATCGTGTGAATGGGCAGGATGTGTACATTGACCGTGTTCTCTACGGCAGACGGGATTATCTTCGGATTCTGTTTCCTGATCTGCCGCAGAATGACAACGAAGGATAAAACAAAATATAGTAACGATGGAACCGCTGGCTGACGTTGGCGGTTTTTTATTGCTCCGGGCCAACCTGGCCCGAGGCGGAAAGGAGGCTCTTATGGCCTATGTGCCAGTGCCTAACGATTGCCGCCATTGATACAGCACTGGAAAATAGCCGGCCAGTATTGCCCATTTTCTCTCACTGATGGAGCAGTCCGGTTATGAAGTCAAACAACAGAGAGGTGTCATCAGTTTCCGGGCTCCCGGGCAGGAACGCTTTACCCGTCTCCGATCCTCCACGCTGGGGAAGGGGTACGGACAGAAGGATATAGAAGCCGCCTTATCCGGTTCCGGCAGGAATACAGAACAGCCTCGCCAAAGGGTCAATCTGGTCATCGACATTCAACCCAGGCTTCAAGGTAAAGGGCCGGGCTATGAACGATGGGCGAAGGTTTTCAATCTGAAACAAATGGCCGCCGCCCTGGCCTATTTACAGGAAAACAGCCTGATGGAATATGAGCAGTTGGAAAAGAAAGCGTCGGAAACTGTGGAGCGCTTCCACACTCTTTCCGGCCAGATTAAGAACACCGAGGCTAGCCTCCGAACCAATATGGAACTAAAAGCCGCCACGGTTCAGTATGCAAAGACCCGGCCAGTCTTTCAAGAGTACAAAGCCCGGAAATACAGCCGAAAATTTCTTGCGGAGCATGAGGCCGAGATTGATGTCTACCGGGCGGCCTGCGCTGACTTCAAGCGGATTCTGGGGGGAGAGAAACTTCCCAAGATGGACGAATTGAGAGAAGCGGGCCGTAAGCTGGCAGAGAAGAAAAAGAAGCTCTATGCCGAGTATCGAAAGGCAAAGGCCGACATGCAGGAGGTTATGACGATTAAGGCAAATATTGATTATCTGCTAGGCTACACGGAGCCGGGCAGGAGGAAGGAACAGGAACGATAGGGATTGTGAAAATAAGGAGCAAAGCGACGCTGACATTTCGGGCCAACTTGGCCCGAAGCCGGGTTTGGGGAGGCTACCCAACAAGCAGATTTTTACGTTCTGGCCGGAAGGCCGGAACGTAAAAATAGCAACTGTGTGACCACAGTTGCCCTGCTTGCCATTTAGCGGAACCCTTGAAAACGCCGCGAAAACAGAGACCCCTACTCGGAAACCTCCGTTTTTCTGGCTTTCTTCAAACCTTCGGCTGTCGCTCTCATTACAATCAGCTCTTTTTCATTCATGGCATTCAGAAGGACATCAATCTGCTTGCGGTAACTGCTCTCTCCCTGACCGCTATCCGCATGAATGAATTGGTCTACC
>CAMWBA010000255.1 GCA_947172355.1 uncultured Bacillota bacterium | reverse complement strand
ATTAAAACCAACGATATACATCACTTATGCGACTTTTTCAGTAAGCCCTATTTATCTTCATATTTTTTGAAATGTGGGTACATTGAGGGGTTTGATATTTGCTACCGGGTTGATTGTATTGAGAGGACTACTATTCCGAAAGAGCCAGATTCGCAAAAGTTGGATCACACACATTTTACGCAAAGCCTGAATGGTTTGTATGTAAGTGATCTGGTTCTAATCAATACAGAAGCTGGGAAAAAAGTACAGAAATCCCCCCATTCGGGTTCTGAATATACCTTGTACAACTTTGTTTTTACTAACCTGCAAAAAAATCTAGAGAAGGAGGCAAGAGGAAAGTAAACTTGCGATTGCCTCCAAGATGAATTGAATTGTGGGAGTGATGGGCGACAATCACTCCCACAAATTTTCATGCAAAGCTGCCGAAAAAGCAGCTCAATCCTTGGAGGACTGTATCCAAAGAAGTACCGTGTGGTTCCACACCGATGTGGAACGGCAGAATTGATAGCCCAGCTGGTCAAAGGCCCGGAGGTCCTCCGGGCTTTTGATTTGGTTTTCCGCCAGCCAGCGCACCATCTGTCCCCGGGCCATTTTGCACTTGGTGCCCTTTTCAACAACCTTGCCGTCTTTCAACTCTCCAAAGGTACAGGTGACAAACCGGACGGTTTTGGGCAGATAACCCTCCACCGCTCTGCTGTACTCCCTGGAGGCCAGATTCAGCACCACGTCCGTCTCCGAGGCCAGCTGCTTGGCCAGGCGGCTGCCCCAAAACCGATACAGGTCCCGGCAGCCGTCCACCGCCAGCTTTGCCTGCATTTCCAGCCGGTAGGGAATCACGCCGTCGAAGGGCCGCAGCAGGCCATAGAAGCCGGAGAGAATGCGCAGATGCTCCCAGAGGTAGTCCAGGTGGGCCATCTCCATCACGCCGGGGGCCATGTAGCGGTACTGGATGCCCTCGTAGGAGAGAATCGCTGGGGTGAGATTACGGCGCAGGTCCATCTGTTCCAGCCGCTCCACATTCAACTTGGCAATCGCGTTGTTGCACTTCCAAAGGGCCTGCAGGTCTTTGGGAGACATTCCCTGAAGGACAGTTTTCAGTCGCTCTGTCCGCTCCAGAAACTGTGGCAGGCCGTCCACGGCAAAGCTGTCCGTGTCCACCACCATTTTCTTCGCCGGGGCGATGATGATGCGCATAGATGCCCATCCTTTCATATTTGGGAAAGCATATCCGCCAGCCGTTCCGCCGCCATGCCCAAGCCTTCAGCGCCCGCACAGCGGCTGGGCTTGGCATTGACGATCTGCTCCAGCAGGGGCTGACTTTGGCTGCTCTCATCCAAGGCCAGCTCCGCTGTGATCACATCCTCCCAGGCGCAGTTCAAAAAGGCCACCTCCCGGCGGCCATGAGTCCTGGTGAACAGAGGCGGGTTTGAACCGCACAGCTCCTTCGTCGTTTCTGCGGCAAAGCCGGCGGCGGACAAGCTGAGCCGCAGACCGTCCAGGAAAACGTCCGGCAGGCGCACCCAATCCAGGTAGTTGAGATCATACAGCACAAACGTGTAACGTGTGTGGCAGTGGACTGCCAGCAGACTGGGCCTGCCCCGTAGCGGAATGGCGTGGAGATCCCAGCAGAAGCGGCGGTTTGGTTCTCGAGGATAAGGGAGCGCTTTGATGTATAAATATCGCTGGAGGGGTATGGTCAGACCCAGCTCTATCGGTTTCAATGACTTCATGTCTGGCGCTCCATTTTCCGCAGCGCCGCCACGATGTCCTTCAAAACCAGAGGCTGCATACTGTCCGGGTAGCCGCTCAGGTCGGCCTGCTCCAGCGCCGCTCGGATGCGGGAGGCCAACTCCGGCTTCGCCTCCGCGATGTCGGGAAGCGCCGCCACGCACTGACGGGCCGTGATGGGCTTCACATCGGTTACATGAGATAAAAATTCATCCAGAAGTGCGTCAAATTTCCCCTCCCTGTCCCAGCGGGCGTTGGCCGCCAGAATGGCGATTGCCCGATTGCGGACCAGGGAGTTTTTATGCCGCAAAAGCTCGGCGAAGCGGTCAAAACAGGGATACCAGGCATCGGAGTCCCGACTTTCCGCTACGATCTGCTGAGTGAACGCATAGGCGTCCTTGGCGTCCTTTCCCGTCAGGCAGGCAACGCAGGCATCGAAGTCCATATCAGATCAGCACCCCCTCGCAGTGGTCAATTTCGTGCTGGATGATCTGTGCTGTCCAGCCGGTGAAGGTCTTAAAGCGTGTTTGAAACTGCTCATTCTGGTACTGCACCTTGATGGACTGCCAGCGCTTGGCCTTCCGGGTGCCGGTGAGGGAGAGACAGCCCTCCTCTGCCTCGTAGGGGCCGGATTTCTTGATGATCTCCGGGTTGAACATGACCATGTACTTGCCCTCGTTGTCAAAGGCGATGATCCGCTTGTTAACGCCGATCATGTTGGCCGCCATGCCCACACAGCCGGCCTTGTGAGCGTTCAGGGTATCCAGCAGGTCCTGGGCGACAGGCAAGTCCTCCAAGGTGGCTGGTTCAGCCTTTTGGGAGAGGAACGCTTCATCCCGCATGATCTTTTGTATCATATACTGCTCCTCCATTACGCACTTCCCCCAAAGGGAAATTTGTGGTATACTCATATAAAATAGCACAGACAGGGGAAAAAGGCAAATCGAGGGTGACAGACGGTATGAAGAAAAAAGTGACAGAAGTTGTGGCGGCGCTGATTTGGGATGGAGACAGGTTTCTGATCTGCCAGCGTCCGGCTCATAAAGCGCGGGGATTGCTGTGGGAGTTTGTGGGCGGCAAGGTGGAACTTGGGGAGACAAAAGAACAGGCGCTGGTGCGGGAGTGCCGGGAGGAGCTGGCTGTCACTATTTCAGTGGGCGAAGTGTTCATGGAGGTGGATCACGACTACCCGGATCTGAACGTACATCTGACGCTGTTCAACGCCGAAATCCGCGAGGGACCTCCGCGGATGCTGGAACACAACG
>CAMWBA010000254.1 GCA_947172355.1 uncultured Bacillota bacterium | reverse complement strand
CATCAACGAGCGCACCAGCTCCGGGATTGCCAGTAATGCCATCACCACCAGGGCCAACGAGGAGTCGGAGGTGGCCTCCCAGACCGCCCTGTGCGTCTTCCCGCTGTACTACCTGGCCCTGTCCCTCACCATGACCGCCGCCACCATCCTCACCATCCAGCAGCTCAGCGAGAGCGAGCGGTATAAGCGGCAGTTTTCCCTGCTGCAAAAGCTGGGCATGAACCGCCGGGAGATGGCAAAGGCTCTGCGCACCCAGTTTGCCATCTACTACGCCCTGCCCGCCGTGCCGCCGGTACTCATCGGGGCATCCTTCATCCTCCACCTGGCCAGCCTCCCGGAGCCGGGGGTGATGGTGGGGGCCTCCAGCCCCTGGATGGTCGTCCTGTCCGCCCTGACCGTCTTTTTCCTGATTTACGCCGTCTATATCCTGCTGACCTACACCAGCCTGAAACGGAATGTGCTGCCAGTGTAACACAGCGAGCCTGCTCCAAATAAGCCGCCAGCCGGGAATCTCCGAAGGGAGATTCCCGGCTGTTTTTTCACCGCCAGGGCGGCTGAATGGCCGGGTTATCTGCGGCTGACATAACTGCAAATCAGTTCTGCCGTCTCTTCCGGCCCGATGGAGCTGTCAACGCTCAGTTCATATCGGCGGGCGTCTCCCCACTCATGGCCGGAAATGCTCTTGTAATAGGACCCTCTGGCCGCGTCCGAGCGGGCAATGCTCTTTTTGCCCTCCTGCTCAGTATCCCCATACATCTCCATAATCTTCCGGACCCGGTAGGGCTTGGGTGCATGGATAAAAATGCGCACCAGGTTCTCACGGCTGCGCAGAACATAGTCCGCTGCCCGGCCCACAATGACGCAGGAACCCATATCTGCAATCAGGTTAATGGCCTTGTCCTGGGCGATCACCGCCTGCTGAACGGCGCTGGTACTGAGGTACAGCTCCCGCATTACCGCGTTTTCGTTGGAGTTGATGCCCGAAATAAACTCCTTGGCCAGCCCGCTCTCCTGAGCGGCCAGGGCGGTCATCTCTTTATAGTAGCAGGGAATCCCCAGCTTTTCCGCCACCAGCTGGCCAATTCGCTTTCCGGCGGTGCCATGTTCCCGGGCAATGGTGATGATTACGCCGGGGCAGGAGGTTTGCAGGATGGACTGCGGTTCCGCCGGCTGGCTGTCCTCCTCGTTCAGTTGTGTCCAGAGGCGAACCATGACGGCCGCCGTCACGGCAAGGGCCAGCACATCGGCAATGGGTGCGCCCCAGAAGATACCGGTAACTCCGCCGAAGATGGGGACGGCGATGGAGAACAGAATAAGCAGCACGTCACGCAGGAAGGACAGAGGCACCGCCGCCTTGGCGTGACCGATGGACTGAAGGAAAATGGCGCACACCTTCTGCACACAGGTGAAGAGGATCAGGGACAGGTAGATCCGCAGACAGGGCACGGCAAACCGGATATACAGTGCCGGGTCCACCGAGTTTGTCCCCTGAGCGCCCGCCGCGCCGAACATCTGGATGAATGCCTTGGGGAACGCCTCAAACAGCACAGTGCAAACAAGGCAGACGATGACGGTCCACTTAAGAATCAGTCCCAGCAGTTCCCGCACCCGGGCGAATTTCTTGGCGCCATAGTTGTAACCCACAATGGGCTGTGCCCCGGCGGCGATGCCGATGGCGATGTTCAGCACGATTTGAAACAGCTTCATAATGACCACAAAGGCGGCCAGGGGAATGTCCGCGCCATAGGGGGAGATTGCGCCGTACTTTACCAGCAGGATGTTGTTTACAATGGTAATCACCACAATGGAAAGCTGCGTGAGAAAGCTGGAGGCCCCCAGGGTCATCACCGGCTTGAGCAGTTTCATATCCGGACGGAAGCTGGCCCGGGAAATGCGGAAGGATTTGCTCTTGGTCAGATAGGCGGCGCAGATCAAAAAGCTGACAAATTGCCCCAAAATAGTGGCATAGGCCGCCCCTTGAATGCCCAGATCCAGTACAAAGATGGCCACCGGGTCGCCAATGATATTCAGTACCGCGCCCACCAGCATGGCCCCCATGGCATATTTGGGGCTGCCGTCGGCCCGGATGATGGAGGCCAAGGTGTTCTGCACCAGCGCCAGAGGCATCATGGCGTAGATGATGAAGCCATAGTCGTGAGCCAGGGTCAGATTGGCCTCCGTGGCCCCAATCAGCCGCAGAAGACCGTCTCCCCAGCTGTAGCTGACGGCAATAATTACAACGCCGCCTAAAAAGGAACAGAGTATGCTGTTTCCAACGCTTCGATGAATATGCGCTGTCTCATTTTTTCCCAGCGATACGCTGAGGGCTGCCGCTGCGCCGTCCCCAAAGAACAGAGAAACACTCCAGCCGATCACTGTGACCGGGAAAATGACCCCTGTGGCGGCATTGCCCAGGTAACCGATGCCGTTGCCTACAAAAATTTGATCCACAATGTGGTACAGACAGGAGATGATGAGGGAAAAAATGCAGGGAACCGCAAATTTAAGCAATAGTTTTCCCGGCTTCTCGGTTCCCAGATAGTTGGATGTTTGCATTTCAGTAATACCTCCCATAGCGATTTGCGGACAAAAAGGCACACGCAGCAGCGTGTGCCCATCCAAACAGAACGACACACGCTGAGCATTACCGTACCGTAATCAGGCTTACGTGCAATGCACTGCGTGTGTCGTTGAATGTCCATATTAAATTGGTGCAGAGCATGCACCGCTAAAAAACGGAATCCTCCTTTGCCAATTGGCTCTATGTCCATTTTTTAAGCAAGCAATAGTTTAGCAAAACAAATTTGAAAATTCAAAGGGCATTTTTCACAATTTTCACAGGAGCCGCGCTATGATCTTTTTGCCCCCTATCGCCAAAACAGGATAAGGTCCGTCAGTTTTTCCCAAAACCCGGCAGCCTTTTTTGAAGCGGCTGTCGATTTTGTTTTCGGGCAGGTCTACCAAATGTCTACCAAAAACGGCCGGAACCGCCTGGGGGACAAGG
>CAMWBA010000253.1 GCA_947172355.1 uncultured Bacillota bacterium | reverse complement strand
GCCTAACAGCAGTTTAAACATCCTACCGCGCCCCCTTCTGCCCCCGCCACACGGCAGGCACGCCAAACTGTTTGGAAAAAAGATGGCAATTTATTATGTTTTATTTTACTCCAAAACACCCAAAAGTCAAGAAAAGAACCCATATATTTCCGCCGCACGGCATCTCTCCCGGAACTTGCACAAATGCCTCCCGTTAGCGCAGTCCGCCGGTATTGTTTACCCCCCCCTGACGCAGCCAGTGTTCTCTACGTCAGAGGGGTGGTTCTCCGCTCTCGGTGCGGGGATTTGGGGGTTCACGCCGGTTAGGCTCCGTTTGGGTGTTCCGCTATGTTCAAACAAGCCTTAGACGTGGTAGCAGCCTCCGCCGATAAACTCCCGCATCAGGGAGGTTTTGGGAACATTGTCCGCCGGGATGGGCAGGAAGTAGTTCAAAAACTTCAGCAGACGTTTCGCCTCGATATACTCCTCGCTGTCTTGGGGGACGCCGAAGAGCAGCGGCTGCACATAGGACTTCAGCAGGGCCGTCTCATAGATCAGGGCCGAGTTGAAAATCATATCCGCGCTGTCCTGGAAGGGGAAGATATTCTGCTCCTCCCCCCGTCGAACCGAGGGCCACATCTTGATGGTGGCCTGGGCGCTGTAGCCCCGGGTCCGGGCATCCCGCTCGATGCGCCGCAGAAGGCGTACGTCGGTGGTGGGGATACGGTTGTGGTCGTCGATGTTCAGTGTGGTCAGGCAGCTGATGTAGATTTTATACATGCTGTCTTGGGGCAGGGCGTAGGTGAACGCATTGTTGAGACAGTGGATGCCCTCAATAACCAGCACATCCCCATCTTCCAGGGTGAGGAAGTTCCCATTGTACTCCCGGGCGCCCTTTTTAAAGTTGAAGGTGGGGATCTCCACCGTCTCCCCCAGGAGCAGGCGGCTCATATCCGCATTGAACTGCTCCACGTCCATGGCCCCCAGGCCCTCAAAGTCGTAGTTGCCGTTTTCATCCCGTGGGGTATCCTCCCGGTTTTTAAAATAGTTGTCGGTGGCAACGGCGTGGGGCCGCAGGCCGCAGGCCCGCAGCTGGGTGGACAGCCGGTGGGAGAAGGTGGTCTTTCCGGAGGAGGACGGTCCGGCGATCATAACAAAGCGGACCCCCTTCCGGCCGGCAATCTCGGCGGCGATGTCGCCAATCTTCTTCTCCATCATGGCCTCATGGGTCAAAATCAGCGGCGTGGCGCCCCCCCGGGAGATTATGGCATTCAGCTCCGCCACATTGGAGGCGTTCAGCGCCTGGGTGCGCAGGGTGGACTGATAGAGCTCCTGGAAGACCTTGCGGGAGGGGTTGAAATCCCCCAGCTGGCCGGGATTTTTCTGGGTGGGCAGGCGGAGTACAAAGCCGTTTTCAAACAGCTCCAAGGCGAAGCACCGGATATACCCGGTGTCCGGCACCATGTAGCCGTAAAAATAGTTCACAAAGCCGTCCAGCGAGTAGACATTGACATGGGAATTGATTCGGAAGCTGAGAAGCTGAGCCTTGTGTACCAGCCGTTCTCGTTGGAACAGCTCGATCGCGTCGTCAATATTGACGGACCGTTTCTCAATGGGCAGCGCCTGGGCGGACAGCTCACGCATCCGTGCCTCCACCCGCGCCAGCAGGGACCGGTCCAGGGTAAAATTGCCGTTTGCCAGGACAAAGAGGGCGCTGCTGAGGGAGTACTCTACCGAGATGTGTTCCACATTCTCCCGGCCCGCCACGTCGTAAAACGCCTTCAGCATCAGAAAGACCGCGCTGCGCTCATAGGTCTGGATGCCGGGTTTGTCCTGTGCGGTGACCATCTTGATGGAACAGTCCCGGTCCAAAACCTTATGGAGCTCGCAGAGCTTTCCATCCCGGTTTACCAGCAGGATGTCGTAAGGAACCCGGTCCTGCACATCCGCCGCGACGGCGCGGTAGGGTGTGCCGCGGGGGTAGGTGCGCTCCACACCATCAATCGTAACCCTTACCAGTCTTTTTTCTTCCATTCCGATGACCTCCTCAATCCGTAATCCGTAATCCGTAATCCTTCCGCCGGAGCGGCGGAAAACAGTGTTGTCTTTTATTTTACAACACTCAGCAAAAAAATACAAGTCCGCTTCCCGCTAAACCCATTCCGTTGTGCTGTCCGCACAACCGGAGCGGATTGCTTCCATCACAGCTCAATCTTCAGCCCCGGCCTCCCCTGCCGCACCGCCTCTACCAGCAGAAGGGACGGAGGACAGCCCGGCCCGTGGGCGGCCAGCTTGAGCCGTTTGGGCTCCAGCCTGTGGGCGCGCAGGGCGCATACCACATCCGCCAGCCGCTCCGGACGGTGGCACAGGGCGAAACGCCCGGCGTTTTTGGTCAGCCGTCCGGCGGCGGCGCACAGCTCATCCAGGGAGCAGTCCTCTTCGCTCCGGGCGGGCCCCCCGCTTCTCCCGCTTCCCACCGGAAAATAAGGCGGGTTGGACACCACCAGATCAAAGCCTCCAGCCGGCAAGGGCGCGCTCCTCAAATCGCCGCAGAGAATCTCCCCAGGCAGGCCGTTCCGCTCCAGATTCCTTTGAGCCGTCCGGGCGGAGGCGGGGTGGATCTCAACCCCGGTGAGAGCAAGCCCCTCCGCCCGCCGGGCCAGCAGCAGAAGCAGCGCTCCGCTGCCCGTCCCCAGATCACACACCCGCCACTTGGGCTTAACCGAAGCGAAGTCCCCCAGGGCCAATGTGTCTCCCCCCAGAGGGAAAACCCCTTCCGGCCAGGAGAGGATATAGGGGGTCAGCCGCTCAATCCGTTCCATAGAGAACGCCTCCGCAAAGAAAACTTTCAAAAAGGATACCACAGTTCTCCCATTTGTGCTATAATATTTTGGAACCTTTTGAGGAAAGGCGGCGATTATCTTGGCCGAGATGTTGAATTTGCCCCCCACCCCCGCCGGCGGTCCGGAGGCGCTCTCCCCGTGCAGGACAGACGCCTTGGCCCAGGCCGGCACCCTGTATCTGGTCCCCACCCCCATCGGCAACCTGGG
>CAMWBA010000252.1 GCA_947172355.1 uncultured Bacillota bacterium | reverse complement strand
GCGATCAGGGACTGGTTGGCGTCGCGCAGGACGGTTTCGGTAAAGCCTACTTTTCTAGTCTTGCTCATATTTTTTCGACCTCCAAATTGCTCCCCGGAGCAAACTGTCGGGGAAAGGTTGCCCCTTGGGGCGGACACTTAGTCGCTTGTTTTCTATTTTAGTATAATCCTTCCAAGAAAGCAAGTCCCTCCTGGGGAATATTCCAGACTTTTTTCTGCGGATTCTTGTGCAAAAAATACGGCTGCCCTTTTCCCTCCGGAACTTGTTCGGAACGCTGCCCCTGTGCACTTCTTTGCCAAAGGAGAACACTACCACAGGCCGATAAAAAACGCCGCAGCGGCCCCAAAGGCCCTGCGGCATTTTGTTTCCTTTCATCCGCGCTCCCTCTGGAGCAAGCGGCGCTCAGCGGTCGCTGTGTCTATCGCCCTCGCTGGTGTGGTAATCTTCATACTGGAAGATCAGATCATCAATATCCACATCGTCGCGGACACGAGCCCAAGTGCTGTTTACTTCTCGCTTCTGCATCGTCATTTCTGCCATCTCCTTTCTGTTCCTGCTGAAAAATGGGCATAAAAATACCACCGTCTGCCACGCAAACGATGGGAGGGAAACGCTGTGTAGACGCAAAAGGTACGGCCTATCCGACCGCAAAAATGCGCACAGTATGCTCCAGTCGTTTGCAAAGTAAGAGTACTCCCTGGGTAACATAACGCTGATGCATCTGCGCCCACCTCTTTTCTTGCAGATTCTTGCCGCAGTTGGCGTATCAAATCCTGATGCACTCCTGCTGACATTGTTATTGTAAACCCTTTCCCGCAGTTTGTCAAGTGGGAATTGTTATTTATTTTAGAACTTTTTTCAATTTCGATTCTTTTCTTGTAACCATCAACAAAATCCCGAAAAAAACCGGGTACAGCGGCCGCTGCACCCGGTTTTCGTACCATTTACCACCCTGTTCTGTCCCTCGCCCGGGCCAGAGCCCGATACAGAGGCTGCTCCAGCGCCAGCGCCAGGAAAAAATTCCCCACACCGTGAAGCACATCAAAGGGAATCCCAGTCAGCCACCGGGAAACGGCAGCCATCGGTCCTCCCGCCAGATAGGGCAGGGCGTCCAGCGCCCCGAACCCCAGTCCAAACGCCCCGCAGGCCACCGCCCAGACCAGCGGACTGGGCTCTTTCCGCCGGCTGAGCAGAAGCACCGCCAGGGCCCATAGCGCCCAGATATAGAGATAGGTCACCCACCACAGGTGAAACCCATAGAGCAGCCCTTCCAACAGAACAAATGTATAGATGATATAAAACACATTGTTCCGGAACACCCGTGCGTATACCATAATCAGCAGGGATACCGGTTCAATGTTGGGCAGGAAGGACATAACCTCTTTCAGCGCCGTCATCACCGCAGCCAGCAGGGCGCACAGCACCACCCTCCGGCTGGCCGTCCGCACATTTTTCCGGTCCATGGCCCGCCTCAATATGTAGACATAGTAAGCTCAAAGCAGTCGCCGTCGGCAATCGGTGTGGCGTCCACCCCGGTGTCCACCCGCTGGCCGTCCTTGGTGATGCACCACCACTGGCGCAGACTGTCCTGGGCGGTCTCGCCGTCCACAGCTGTAATAAACAGGCCGTAGGCGCTCTGCTCCCCCTCCACCAGTCGTTCCGCCAGCAGAACCTCGCCCAAATACGCAGCGCCGGTGCGGTACGTAAATTCTTTTTGGCTTGCGTCGCCGTGGACCACCTGGACCACAATGGTCTTGTCCCCCTCCTGTACCTGAGGCCGGGTGACGTACCATAGTCCCAGCATCAGAGCGGCGGCCACGACCAAGGCAGCCAGAGCAAATCCTGTCTTTTTGTTTCCTTTCATTAAAAAACCTCCTTGTTGTCACTCGCAACATGAGTGCATTCCCCCAGGCAGGTCTTCTGACTTGAGGCTCACCGCCCGGCTTCTCCTTCCCGGTCTCCCAGTGGCATATCGAAGCCCGGCTCCCCTCTCACAGCGGCGGGACCGTGTATTTCTTCCCTATTCTCCCGGATTGCGCCATCCAGGCACCTGAGGCACCGAAATTATACCACAGCTTTTTCCAAAAGCCAACTGGACATTTCCGCTCCTTTGCGCTAAACTGTTCCTTGAATTTATTTGCCAAGGAGAAAAACTATGGACCCAATCATCCAAACCCTGGCCCGGGAGCTGGGCCGCACCGAAGAACAGGTACAAAACGTGGTTTCTCTCATTGACGAGGGGGCCACCATCCCCTTCATTGCCCGTTATCGCAAGGAGCTCCACGGCTCCATGGATGACCAGCTGCTCCGGGAGCTGGCCGACCGCCTCCAGTACCTGCGCAATCTGGACGCCCGGAAGGGGGAGGTCAAGACCTCCATTGAGAACCAGGGCAAGCTCACCGAGGAGCTGTCCGCCGCCATCGATGCCGCCTCCACGTTGGCGGAGGTGGAGGACCTGTACCGCCCCTACAAGCAGAAGCGGCGCACCCGGGCCACCATTGCCCGGGAAAAGGGCCTGGAGCCCCTGGCGGCCCTGGCCTTCGCCTATGGCCCTGCTTTGGATATGGAACAGGCCGCCCTGGACTATATCGACCCGGAGAAAGGGGTGGAGACGGCGGCGGACGCCCTCCAGGGGGCCAGCGACATCATCGCCGAGCTCATCTCCGATGACGCCGACATCCGCAAAATGCTTCGGGAACTGTATCTGCGGCGCAGCCTGCTGGTGTCCAAGGCGGCCGCCAAGGAGCCGGAGGATTCCGTCTACCGGCTGTACTACGACTTCAAGCAGCCGGTGAGCCGGGTCCAGGGCTACCAGGTGCTGGCCATCAACCGGGGGGAGCGGGAGGACATCCTGAAGGCCGGCGTGGAGCTGGACCCGGAGACCGCCCACATCGCCGTCCGCCGGGCGGTGGTGCCCAACCGGGCGGCCATGGACTTTGTTCGGGCGGCGGCGGACGACGCCTACGACCGGCTGATTCAGCCCTCTATGGAACGGGAAATCCGGAACACCCTCACCGACCAGGCCAACGAGGGGGCCATCCACATGTT
>CAMWBA010000251.1 GCA_947172355.1 uncultured Bacillota bacterium | reverse complement strand
GCGTGGCCGTGTCCAAGCCCCTGCCCCTGGGCCGCTACAAGGTGGTGGAATCCCAGGCTGCGGACTTCTACGCCCTGGACAAGACCCCCATCGACGTGGAGATCGAACACGCAGGCCAGATCGTCAAAGCGGCCATGACCAACAAGAGCCTTTATACCAACGTGGCAATCCAGAAAACCGGCTATGCTGAGGTCATGCCCGGTCAGAACATCCGCTACACGTTCTCCAACATCGGCAACAACTCCACCACGACGCTCACCTCTTTTTATTGGAGGGACACCCTGCCCGTGGAGGCGGTGCGGCTGGCGAAGATCACCACCGGCACCTACAATGCCGCTGGCAGCTACAAGATCGTCTACAAGACCAATCTCTCCGGGGCCGACTACCGTGTGCTGGCGGACAGCCTGAACACCCAGCAGAACTATGTGCTGGAGGCGTCCCCCGTGGCCCTGCGGCTGGCGTCCAACGAGTACGTCACAGAGGTGATGTTTGTGTTCGGCGTCGTTCCCGCCAACTTCCGGCATGTGGAAGCCCCCAAGATCGACTGCACTGTTGTGTCCTGGGCCAAGGGCGGAAGCCAGTTTGTGAACCAGGCGGACGTAGGCGGCGTCTACAACGGCCAGTGGATCATGGCTACCACCCGCTGGGTGACGAAGGTCTACGCACCTCCTACGACCCTCCCCCGAACGGGGTATTAAGCACATCCCTGTGGCCCGCACAGCGGGCCACTTACATACCCGTTCGCACATTTGAAACCGCTTCTTTTTTCTTGTACTATGGTGGTGAAGAAAGGAGCTGTTTCAAATGTTCAAACGGGAAAAGAAAGTCTATCTTGAACTGACTGATAAGGAATACCGGCTTGTGAGAAAGTACCTGATGGACTGGCGGAACAAGCTGACCGCCCAGGGCCGGGACGCTGGGCCGGTGAACGAGCTTCTGATAAAACTGATGGCCTGCGGATAAGGCGACCGCTTACATACGCCGCTCTTTGTCTGACGGACACAGGGCGGCGTAAATTTATGGACAAGGAGGGAATCAGATGAGCATAGAGAAGGAGAAACGCATGGCGGGCGATTATGTTATCATCCATGCGTTTCATATTGGCGACCGTGAGATCGTGCTGGGGGAAAATCCGGCAGCCGAGCGCAATGAGCGGTATATGTGTGCGTTCTGCGATAATAACGGCCTGATGGCTGGCTACACCGAAGTAATGGTCAGCGACGACTATCCTGAACTGGCGAGGCTGTTTGGTGAGCGTGTGGCGGAACAGGCGGAGAAAACCCGTATCGACCTGAACGGCCCCAAAATTCAGTGCATCCCCAATGCCCCTATCACCGCCGAAGGATGTGAGGTAATCAACTACCAGCACGACCTCCAAGGCAAGATCGTTGTCATCAAGCCGGAGGTACTGCGCCCGGAATACCGCCGAGCCACCAGCCAGCTTCAGTTATGCACTGGGGGCTTTGGCGCTTCCCCAAACAGCCGGGGCACCGCCTGCTACTGTACGCAGTTGTACTCAGGCAAAACTTCCCGTTTTGAGCGGAGCGACATCCTCGGCGTTATCGCGCCGGAAAACCTGCCCAAGTGGGCGAAGCACTATCTGATTTGTCTACAACAGGAGCGACAGGCAGAAAAGAGAGCCAAAGACAGGGAGGGCCGCTGATATGGACGCCAGAATAAACGAAGGCTACGTTATCACCGACTCCATCCAGGTTGGGGAAACGGAATTTGTATTTGGCAAGTTGGACGGCAAAATGCCCATGTATGTGACCTGGGCCTGCAAGGGCGGGGACTACTACTATTGGGGGCACTACTTCTCCGATCCCCTGGCAGCGAAGAAAGACTTATTGGGCCGTGCCAGTGAGGAATTGGAGTATCAGATGGAGCGGCGGGCGAGGGCTTCTGAAAGACAGCCCAAGGAGCCGGATAAGGAGTGTGAGCGGTAATGGATATGACCCTGCGGCCCGCCACCCCAGCGGAGCGGCTTTTTGCCTATGAACAGAGTGCGCAGATCAGTGAGCGGTGCGGGAATCCGGGCTATTTATGGGGCGAGCTGGACAACAGCGGCTCTATCTTCCTCCACAGTTGGGAAACTCTTGTACGTTCTGAAAAGACGCCGGAGTTTAAGGCCGAGTTTGACACGGTGCTTGATATGCTCCGCTTTGATGAGCGGTACGGCCATGTGCTGAAAAACCGGGCCACAATGATCGTCTACTGCCTCGACCACTCGCAAGGAAGTTTCCGCAACGGCTACGAATATGCGTTTCGGGCCGACACCCGTGACTATTCCTATCTGATACGCTGTACCCCGGCTGGGGAGGATAATCATGTTCATATTTATCCCTATCGCCGGGACTGCCTTGACCGGCACATGAAACAGGCTGAAAAGGGCATCCGCTTCATCACCCCGGACGGCAAGGAAAAGTTCAGGGTGGCGGACGGCGATATGGTGCGTATCACCACCAGCGAGGGTGCGAGCCGTGACCGCATGGCCCGGTATATCGACGATTGCCACGCTGAAATCGGCGGCAGCTTTTACCATATCCGAGAGTTTGCGGAATGGATGAAAGACAGTAACAGCAAGGTTATTCCCATACGTCTGGGCTTGCCGGAAAAGTGCTATGCTGTGCTGCCCAGCGGCGACGAGATCATCACCATCAAGCACGGAGAGGACGGCTATTTTCACACCGGCAAATACGGTCATGACCGTGCCCACGCCCAGACCATCGTGGACGAGTACAACGAACAGATCAACGTCACCAAGGCGCAGGCAGCGGCGATGCTGGCCGGGGCCATGTTCGGTTGGGAAGTCCCCGCCGCCGACCCCAAAAACTATGATGAGCAGGGCCAGCCCATCAAGCCCAAGCACCATGACCGGGGCGACGCCCGGTGAAAAAAGCCTTTGAACTAAAACCGGCAAAGACGGCTTCCAGTGAATGAACTGGATGCCGTTTTTCATTTGAGGGAGCGTGATAATAGATGAAACTTCTGCTGGGCGGCTCCCCCTGCACCCATTGGAGCATCGCACAGACCCGGAACCGGGAAACAAAGCCGGAGGGCCTGGGCTGGGAGCTGTTTCGCA
>CAMWBA010000250.1 GCA_947172355.1 uncultured Bacillota bacterium | reverse complement strand
CCCCGCAGCAGATCGGCGGCGATGACAGCGGTCTTGCCCATGGGCTTGCCGGCGGCGTCAATCACATACCACTTGCGCTGGGTGCTGCCCATTTTGGCCATAAACGTGGACATAGGTGAAACCTCCAATTTCCTTTACATTTATCTCAAATATAGCTTTGCGACAAACATTTTGCTCCAAATCGGAGCGTTTTGTATTATAGTACGAGGTAAGCCGGGTGTCAACGGTTTTTTTGCAAAATTCAAGAAAAAACTTTTATATCTCCTGTTTTCTCTTGAGTACTCTTAAATGCTCTTGATATCTTACGTTTGATTTTTGTTTTTTGCTTGCGGAAAAGAGGGGATTTATGGTACAATAGCCAGACGAGATCTGCGGGAAAGGAGGCCGTTCGGATGAATAAAATACTCTCCCTCACCCGCCGGTGTGTGGAGGATTACGATATGATACACGCCGGTGACCGGATCGCCATAGGAGTTTCCGGGGGAAAGGACTCGCTTATGCTCCTTGTGGCTCTGACCAAGCTGCGGGAGTTTTATCCCATTCCCTTTGCTGTGGAGGCATTTACTTTGGATATGGGCCATGCGGATGGGCTGGAAGGGCTGGACTTCACCCCGATTCAAAGGTTGTGTCAAACACTGGAGGTGCCCTATACCATACGGGACAGCGAGATTCAGCATATCATCTTCGATCTGCGGAACGAGAAAAACCCCTGTTCAATGTGCGCGAAAATGCGGCGGGGTGCACTTCATGCCGCATTGCAGGAACGCAATATAACAAAAATTGCTCTTGGCCATCACTATGATGACGCCGTTGAGACCTTGTTCATGTCCTTAATTTTTGAGGGGAGGCTGTCCTGCTTTCAGCCCGTTACTTACCTGGACCGGACAGGAATCACCCAGATACGTCCCCTGCTCTACTGCGGAGAAAATCTGATTCGCCACACCGTCCGGCGCTTGGGCCTGCCTGTGGTAGAGAACTGCTGTCCGGCCAATGGAAACACCAAACGACAGGAGATTAAGGAATTGATCTACGAACTGCAAGGACGGTATCCGGGACTGAAGGCTCGGGCCTTTGGGGCCATGCAGCGGCTGCCCCTTCCCGCCTGGGGACCGGTTGAACACCGCCGCCGTCCATTGCCGGAAGAATTGGAGGAGTGATAGGATGAAACGGTCAAAACGCAGGCAAAGATTAAATTGGGTTCTGCCCGCCCTGATTTCAATGGCGCTGGTGCTGGCGATTCTTCTCGTGACGGAAAACCGGACAGAAGCCAACCTCCCGCCGGCGGAGGGAGGCAGTTTTGAAATTCATTTTATCGACGTTGGGCAGGCGGATTCCGCTCTGGTTATCTGCGACGGACACTATATGCTCATTGACGGCGGAAATGCCGAGGACTCCGACTTGGTGTATTCCTATCTGGAGCGCCACGGCGCAAAGCACCTGGACTATATGGTGGCCAGTCATGCCCACGAGGATCATATTGGGGGACTGTCCGGTGCACTGAATTATGCCACTGTGGATACGGCGTTCAGCCCAGTAACCGAGTACGACACCAAAGTATTTCAAAATATGTTAAAATATTTGGAGGAACAGGGGAAAAGACTAACCATTCCTTCTCCGGGAGAAAAATTTGATCTCGGCTCTGCACAGGTGGAAATATTAGGCCCTGTGAAGGAGTATGATGACACCAATAATACCTCCATTGTGCTGCGCATTGATTACGGCAACACCTCATTCCTCTTTACCGGAGATATGGAAACGATCGCCGAAGGGGATTTGATTGACTCCGGTGCAAATTTGCAGGCTACCGTATTAAAAGCCGGGCATCATGGGAGCAATACCTCCACCAGTTATCGGTTTCTGCGGGAGGTTATGCCACAATATACTGTGATTTCGGTGGGGGAGGGGAACAGTTATGGACACCCTTCCGAGGAGGTGCTTGGCCGCTTTCGGGATGCCGGAACAGAGGTCTACCGCACCGATATGCAGGGACATATCATCGCTGAGAGCGATGGAACAGCAGTCACCTTCCGTACTGAGAAGGAGGCAGATACCGCAACAAACCCGACCGGTAATTCTGCGCTACAGACGTACATTGGAAACTCTGGCACAAAGAAATTCCATCTGCCGGATTGTTCCTCGGCCAAGAATATACAAGAGGAGAAGCGGGTGGTTTTCTACGCACGGCTCCATGCGGTGCTGGAGGGGTATGAGCCCTGTAGCCGCTGCAAACCTTGATTCAGACGTGGACTTGGCAGTTTTAACCGTAAAATGGGAAACTTCCGGTTGCCTTTGGCAGACAAGGGGGCGACATCCCCTTGCATTCCCCGCCAGGGGGAACAGTTCCCTCCGGACCCCGCCATCCGGGATTGACTGTAATCTGGCTGATAGGAACAAACAATATTCTCACCTCCCCAGCCATAGGCCGCATGATCGTTCATCCTCACCGGATAGAACACCTGGGGCCGCAGTTACCTATGGCGTCAGGTCTTTCATCCGGCGGCGGGTGGGAAGGACCGCCCTGCTGCTCTCCACTGACACAGGAGTATGTAAGCCCGCCTTTGGTGTGACGGCGCGGTGCCAGCAGACGGTGGCGGCAGGTGTCACAGGAATGTTCTGGGTCGGGTGCTCCATCGCATAGGCGAAGCCGCCGCTGGCGTCTGTGATGGATTCCGCAAACAGCCTGGGTTCGGACACTGTGGCCGACCTGTGATTACGCAAATTACAATAGATCATTGTCATCAGGTACTTTCATCAAAGATTCTTCAGCCATGCGTCAAAATTGTCAAACTCCTCCTTTGCCATTGCCAGGAAGAAAGCCGTTAGACGGGTGACCAGCTCGTCCTTTGCGGTATTCATCAGCGGCTCATAGAGGACCTGAGCCAATGCGTTGTTGATCTCAAAGACCGTCCGGTCATAATCGATATGAAGGTCCTGCTTGGCAGTCCCTGCGCAGATGGTCCTTACCTGTTTCACTTCCAGCTTCAATTCCGCCCGGTAAATCGTCAGAGTGCTGGCCTTGTCATAGGAACGGATCAGCGTCAGATATTGAAGGTGTTCGTTTTCACTGCTGGTCTCGACAACCTTTCCGGACGCTTTCTGCAGCGCCTTGATGAAGGAATCCGCAAT
>CAMWBA010000249.1 GCA_947172355.1 uncultured Bacillota bacterium | reverse complement strand
ATTTTACTCCTTTTCCGTGAGTTCGAGGTGTCTACTTTTTTTGTACCACATCAATATGCATAAAGTACAGTGGCGGCGGGGAGTATTCCTCGCCGCCATTTTTGTGCTATCCCTTTATACCGTCATGCCAGCGATGTAAAACGATCCCGTATAGTTTCATCTCTGAAACTAATGGTTGTATTTTTGAAAAAACGCCTCTCTTGAATCCAACCAGCCCTTTTGCTATGATACAACCATCGAACGAAAGGACGGTGTTTTTATGCCGGGTATGTTGAGCGAACGCATTGCTGCGCTACGGAAAGAGCGGGGCCTTACCCAAGAGCAGTTGGGTAAGATGGTGGGAGTATCTTCCCAGGCCGTGGGCAAATGGGAGAAAGGCGGCGCGCCGGATGTGGAATTGCTGCCCGTCCTGTCCAGGCAGTTGGGAGTAACTATTGACGCCCTCTTTGGTCTGGAGGGCGGGGAGCAGGTCGATGTGGAGGACGCGGTGGGTCGCTGGCTTCAGGGATTTCCCAATGAGGAACGGATGAGCCAATTCTGTCGGTTGGTCTGGTCTTCCATCAAGTACTTCCTGCCGGATGGGCTGAGTTTGCCGGTAATGGGCTATCTGGAAACGTGCCGGCCTGACTTGGGTGACTTGGGTGATGACAGTGAACGGCTGATGCTCAGCCAATGCTGGGGCGGGGGCGGCATTCTGCTGAATATCCACGCGGAGGATTTATCTTTCGTTACGCTCTGGCCAAAGCCTGAGAAGGGTTATACACAATGGTTCGCTCCCAAAAGCGAGTACCGCCGCCTGTTTGAGCTTCTGGCAAAGCCTGGATGTCTGGAACTGCTGGGGTATCTTCACAGTCGGAAACTCAGCTATTTCTCCCTTACCGTAGCGGCAAAGCATCTAAAGATGCCCCGCGAAACAGTGGAAGAATTGTTGGACGCATTGGCGGAAAGAAACATCCTGCGTTCTGTGGATTTAGAGGTGGAGGACGGCGAGGTAAAGGCTTATCAAGTTGCGGAACCACTGAAACTTGTCCCGTTCCTCTACCTGGCCAGGTGCTGTATGCAGTCTGATATGAACAGTATGCGGCTTGGGGACTGGGCGCCGCCCTTGGGGCCAGACGAGACATGGAAAGACGAAAAGGAGAAGAAGCAACATGAAAAGCAGTAACAAAAAAGCCAATATGGGCATGGCCCATTATTTGAAGAAGTTTTGGAGGGCCAATTTCCTGGCAATCCTCCCGGTTTTGGCCGTGTGCGCCCTGCAAACCGGAACCAGCCTGGTGATGATCCAGACTTTCCAGAGTATCATTGAGCGCGACCTGCGTGGGTTCGGTTTTTGGATTTTGATGATGGTGGGCGCGTGGTTCCTTCTGCTTGGGATTAACAGCTTGCAGGAGTTCTTCCAAGGCCGCGCGGTTAGGGCCATGAACAATGCCGTCCGGCGGGATATGGCGGCAACGCTGCTGCGAAAAAACCATGGGGAGTTCCATGAACTGGACACCGGGGAATATCTGTCCTGGTTCACCAACGACATCAATCAGATCGAAAACCTCGCTTGGAAACCCTTCTATCAGTGTGTGGATTCCGCCGCCACCATCGTATTCAGCGCCGCCGCCCTGCTGACGCTCCACTGGTCGCTGCTGGGGGCCGCGCTGGTAACCACTGTGGTTATGCTGTTTGTACCCCAGCTGTTCAATCAGCGGATGGAAAAGCTGGGCGGCATCTGCGTCCAGGAGCAGGCGGCGGCCACCAGCAAATTGAAAGACCTTCTGGCCGGGTATGATGTCCTGCGTTTCTTTGGCCGGGAGCAGCGGTTCAGCCAAGGCGCGGATGCGGCCAGCGACCAAATTGAAAAGCCCAAGTTTCGCTTGACCTACGTGAAGGGCTTTGTCAGCGCGGGGATTGGCTGTGTCAATATCGTCTGCCAGATGCTGGTCAACGTCCTGATCGGTGTGCTGTCCATCCATGGTGTGATCCTCCAAGGTTCACTGATGGGCGGCGGCAACCTGTGCGGAAGCCTCTCCAACGGTCTGGGGAGCATGGCGCAGCTCCTGCTGTCCTTCTCCTCCTCCAAGCCCTATTTTGAGAAGATCACCGTCCGCGCCGACGATGCCCAGGCCGAAAACGTCACCGGGCGGGAACAGGTGAACAGCGCTATCACCGTGGAGAACCTCAGCTTCCAGTACGGTGAAAAGCCCATCCTGCAAGACCTATCCCTCCAGTTCCAGAAGGGCGGCAAGTATGCCCTCACGGGCCCCTCCGGCTGCGGGAAGTCCACCCTGCTGAAGCTCCTGCTGGGCTGGCTGCCGGACTATGGCGGGGCCATCCGCTTTGACGGCAAAGACGCCAAGGACTTCACCCCGGAACAGCTTCAGCAGCAGATGAGCTACATTGAACAGAACGTGTTTCTGTTCAACTCCACCATCCGGGATAACATCACCTTGGGTGAAGCGTTCACCGATGAACAGATGGAAAAGGCCCTGCGGGACAGCGCCCTGGCGGGCGATCTGGCCTCCATGCCCGAAGGTCTGGACACCGTGGTGGGCGAGGAAGGCGGCAATCTCTCCGGCGGGCAGAAGCAGCGGGTAGCCATTGCCCGCGCCCTGATCCACGACCGCTCCATTCTCCTGGTGGACGAGGGCACCAGCGCCTTGGATCAGAAAAACGCCGACATCGTGGAAAAGAGCCTGCTGGCTAATCCGGAACTGACATTGATCCTGGTCAGCCACCATCTCACCCCGGAGCGGAAGGAGCAGTTTACCCAAGTGTACGATTTGCAGCCGGCGGCACCACATTTGCAATCGGCATGAGCCGCAGTAAGCGTAGGAAAGCACCGCACAGTCCGTGCGGTGCTTTCCTTATCTGCTGTCCCTGTCAACGGCCTTTCTTCGTGGCTGTGACTGCTGCCGTCTGCCCTCGTCCTGCAACCGACGCAGCCGTTCCCGGACGCTTTTCGGCTCCGGGGGCCTCTCTTTTAGGGCGGGCCGCTGCCGCTCCCACTCGGCCATCTCCCGGTTATACCGGCTGACAACAGCCTCGGCCTTGCGGTAGGTGGCCGTAAACGTCTGCACATCGGGATAGCCCTCCGCCTGGACAATGGAAGGAAGCACATTCAGCCTGTGGCTAATCTCTTGTTCCGTCC
>CAMWBA010000248.1 GCA_947172355.1 uncultured Bacillota bacterium | reverse complement strand
TCTCCTTTGTGACTATCGCGATAGTCATATTAGGATACTACCACACCCATCTGCCCTTTGTCAAGACAAAATGACTATTTTAATAGTCACAAAAATTTGTGATACGGACGAGAGCCGCCGCAGGGGCATAAGGGCCCCAAAAGCCGCTGATAACAGCCGCTTTCTGTACGGGGAACCATATTCGTTTGTGTGGGTGTGCTGGGTTTGTCCGGTTTTCAACTCTTATTTCAATACGCCCCTCGAAATCAGGAAATGGGCCCTTGATTTCGTGAACTTTCTGTAAACAATAAAAGAGCCGGCCCGAACAAGGTTCAGGCCAGCTCTTTGCAAAACGATATAGAGTGTGGTAAGATAGGGTATCGTCGCCAGGAGTGTGCAGCATATGAATAACGACAAAGTATTTCAGATGGATTTTGGGAAAGTCTACGGACTTCTGCTGGACAAGGCCGTCAGAAAGGGCCGGACGAAGGCCGAGGTGGATGAAGTCATCTGCTGGCTGACAGGGTACAGCCCGGAGCAGCTGGAGGCGTTCCGCTCCTTCGGCCTCTGCTATGGGGATTTTTTCCGCAACGCACCCCAGCCAAATCCGAACCGGTCGCTGATCAAAGGCGTGGTCTGCGGCGTCCGGGTGGAGGAGGTGGAAGACCCGCTCATGCGGAAGATCCGCTGCCTGGACAAGCTGATCGACGAGCTGGCGAAGGGAAAGCCAATGGAGAAGATTCTGCGGAAATAGGAGGAAATGCCATGTGGGTATGTCCCAAGTGCGGGCGGGCATTCAAGAACACGGGGCAGAGCCACTACTGCGGCAAGCCTCCGGCGACGATTGAGGAATATATCGCTGCCCAGCCGGAGGAGGCGCAGGACTATCTGCGGCAGATCAACGCCGCTATCAAGGCCAGCATCCCGGAGGCAAAAGAGAAAATCTCCTGGAGTCTGCCAACCTACTGGAAGGGCCGCAACCTGATCCAGTTTGCGGCCTCCAAGCGGCACGTCGGCCTATACCCCGGTCCGGAGGCCGTGGAGGCGTTTGCCGGGCGGCTGACGGAGTATAAGACCAGCAAGGGAACCATCCAACTCCCGTATAGAAAGCCCCTCCCGCTGAAGCTGATTGGGGAGATTGCGAAGTGGTGCGAGGAAAACAGCTGATATGCAAACAGCATCATTCTGTGCTATACTGTTGTTCAGAAACTAAGGAAGCCAGACAGCAAGGACACCAAGAAGGCCGGCAAGAAGACCTTGAAAAAGGTATCCGTGGGTCCTCACGCTGAGGGAGTTTACAGCGGATAAGGCGGCTGTCGCTCAAAAGCTGGTAAAGCAGTTTGAATTACTGCCGCAGACCGCTGAGGAATAGGATGGAAATTCAGCTTGTGCATTTTTGCACAGATTAAGGGGAACGAAGATAGATGATTTATGCTTGTGACAACTGCCATTTCCTTTTCAGCCGCACCGCAGAGCCGGAGCAATGTCCTGACTGTGGGAAATACGCCATCCGCCCAGCGGAGGAAGCAGAGCGGCAGGAGTATGAGGAGCGGCTGAAGGAGCCGAGGGAGATATAAAATGTCCGATTCTTCGCAGCCTGAGTATTTGAAAGGAGTGCCATTTTATGATACCAGTTCCAGAGATGGATGAGCGGTTATGCCATGCAGTACAGTGTGCGCTGAAGCGGTCGCCAGAATCGCTGTATGATTTGAAGAAGGTCAAGGCACTAAACGACTTCTGCTACTTTGGAGACCCCTACTATCAGGAGAAACGAAGCGGGCAGGAGCCGGGAGATTTTTCCGCCATCGGGCAGATGGAGAATCTGCATACGCTGGTGTTTGGGACGCCTCGCAGCCAGCGTATCCCGGCGGTGCTGGTAACGGATTTCTCTTTTTTAGCCCAGTGTAAAAAACTGAAAAAGTTGGATTTACGTTGGACTGATTTTACTGACTGCGCCTTGCTGCTCCAACTGCCTGCCTTGAAGCACGTCCAATTGCCGCCCAGAAAACAGCTTGCAGGAACGGAGTCATTGAAAATACTGGCCGAACGGGGCGTGTCCGTTGAGTTGCCTCCAGAATATGTATCGCCCGTGGTTCGGCAGCCCGCTCAAGGCAGTGAACCCGTGCGGGAAGTCGTGGCGGAGATCAAAAGGCGTACTGCGTTGGACTGCTGGCAGCTCAAGATCCAGCCAGACCTGACACCGGGGCTGTTTGACAGCAAGTTCGGCGGTCTGCCCTATTGGCCGCTTACCCGGCCCTATCCTACTGACAGTACGGGGGAGAAGCTGATCTTGCTGGCCCAGATCAATTTGGAGCAGATAGGGGCGGATGCTCCCTTGCCTAAAACCGGGCTGCTTCAGTTTTTTGTTGGGCGGGGCGACAACTTCGGCGCGGACTGGGGCGGAGATGCCCCCAGCGGCTTCCAGGTAGTCTGGCATGAGAAAACAGATTGCTCCCTCACTCCAGAGCAGATTCGGGCCATGGGCATCCCTACCCACGCTGATTTGGACTACTGGCCGGTGCTTCGGGAGAGCGCCATTATCGCCCAGCGAACCACCGCCTGGATGGGGCCATCGGATGGGAGGTTTGATGCTCTCTTCGCCCAGGTGTGGGAGGCGGTCACCGGACAGCCTCCCGCAGAGCCGGATTTCCGAGATTTCCTGGAGGAATCTGATTGGGATTATGTTTATGAGCAACTGTGGTCCTCCGGCCACCGTCTTTTGGGTTGGCCCTACTTTGAGCAGTTTGACCCACGGGAGGAAGAAGGCCCCTACAACACGCTGCTGCTTCAGTTGGATTCTGACTGGACTGAAACAGAAACTTACATTATGTGGGCCGACGGCGGCGTAGGAAATTTCTTTATCAGCTCGGAAAATTTGAAACGTCAGGATTTCTCCGATGTGCTTTATACTTGGGACTGTGGCTGACATAGGACCGCCAGAGATATAAAGATGGATAAGTTTTCTCAGCGTGAGCGTATCACGCAGTACATACAGGACACCTACGGAACGCAGGCGGAATACCTCTGGGCGGACAGTCCTGGCAACGCGGTGTTCCGCCACCCTGCCAGCAAGAAATGGTACGCCGCCATGATGCGCGTCCTTCCGGAAAAGCTGGGGTTCACAGGGGAAAAACCTCTTGATGTGATGGATATAAAGTGCAGCACCATCATGATCGGTTCCCTGCTCGCCACAAAAGGGTTTCTCCC
>CAMWBA010000247.1 GCA_947172355.1 uncultured Bacillota bacterium | reverse complement strand
AGGGATTTTTCCACGCCGGGGCCGTCCAGCAGCTCGTCCACCGACTTGTCCACCTTGCGGATCTCCATAACATTGATACAGTTTCTGGAGGCCGGAGAAATCTGAATGAACTCCCCGCCGATATTGGAGCAGGCACGGTGGAACTCATGTCCTTTTAGCGGAGCCACAATAAACACCTGGATGCCCTTGCGCCGCATACGGGTCGCCATCAGCTGCATGGTAAAGCTCTTGCCTGCGCCGCTAGTGCCCAAAATGGCAATGTTGGCGTTCTTATAGACCCGGGAATCAAAGATGTCTACAATAATGAGGGAGTTGTTGTGCTTGTTTACTCCCAACAAGATGCCGTTGTCATCGCACATCTCATAGGAGGTAAAGGGGTAGCAGCTTGCCGCGCCCAAGGTCAAGACATTGCGGCGGGAACGCTCATAGAGGTGCTTTTCCAGCGAAACCAGCGGGAGTGAAGATAAAAAAGCCTGCTCCTCACAAAAGGAACAGGGCTGTACGTCCATATCCTGCGACAACAGGAGTTTTTTCATCTCCGCGCACTTCCACTCCAGATCCTCCACATTGGAGGCGGTGATAGTCACCAGCAGATTGAGGTAGTAAAAATCCTCGTTGTTGGATAGACCGTCTTTGAGAAAATAACCGCTGCGGATAGCGCCGTCCAAATCATCGAAATCCGTGTTGGTGTCGCTGGTTTCCTTGATTTTGCTGCGGTTGATGCGGAGCTGCTGGCCCAGCTTGCGAATCATACGGTCTTTGGGCTGGCGGGTAAGGAACATATCCAGGTCGATGCCGTCTCCGGCATTGACCAACAGGCTCAGCCACCCGGCCGGCACCTGGGACTTGTACCCCCCGGATGGAATCAGCAGATAGGCGTAGTACACGCCATCAATGCAGATATACCGTCCGTGGGACAGGTCGATCTGGGACGGGGCATAGAACTCGTTGACCGGAATGTCCTCCATCGACCTGCCTGCCGCCATATACTCCGCCGCCACTCGCTTGATCTTTTCAGCGAAAGGCTTGTCGTTGCTCTCCTGGCGGCAGAGGACATGATACAGAATCTCAGCCGTGGCTTCATTTTCATCCTCATGGTTCAGCACCACCGTATTTCCGCACTGGCGGAGATAGTTGGCGGCTGTCCGGGCGGCTGTTTGTAAAGAGGAAATGGCCTCATCTTCTTCGTGTCCCCGTTTGGTTCCAGGCAGCGGCTCATGCTCAAAGATTAGAAAGAACCGCCGCGTGATAGCTTCCCGTGAACCCAGCCGGCGGATAAGCCGCAGGTAATCCTCCTGAAGCTCACGGCAGTGAGCATTCGTTTCCTGAGCCAATTCCCGCCGTACCGTCTGCACATGGCGGTCGATGTCCGCCCGCTTCGTCAGCACCTTGAACTGCACCTTCACCGGTGCAATTTTCAAATAGCTGATAAACGAGTATATGATATTCCGCTGTTCCTGGGCGCTTCGGAGGAGAAAGTTGACCGGGATGACCTCCAGCACTTTGACATAGCGGTGATCCCGGGTGTAGATGACCCCGTTTTGAATCTTTTCCACAGGAACATAGTCTGCCAACGGATTGAGCGGTTTCACCTCCGGGGGCAGAAAGGTCTTGAACTGGTCTACCTTCCGCGCCTTAATATCTACCTGCAAGCGGTGGCGGCTTTTGGGCTGTTCCTCTGCATCCTCCATCTTTGGTTGTGCGGGTCTTTGCGCCCAGCTGGGAAGCAGGCTCTTTTTACTCTCGCCATCCTTACCCAATATCCGGCGATTGCGGAGATAGTTGAAGAATTGGAGAATGAACTCGGAAAGACTGCCACCGCCTACGCCAATCAGCGCCAGCAGCACCAGCGGCAGGGTGGTCAGGCACAGAATGATAATGCGCATAGTGAGCGAGAGAGCCAGGTGCATTACGGGGACAGCGGTCAGCGCACCCAGAATGCCGGCTTCGATGACATTCCGTGTTTTGAACATGCCGCCCAGCAGAGTACCGCCCTCAATAAAATTAGGGGGAATCAAATAAGTATCCCGTTCTTCTTGTCTCATAGGCGCTCCTTACATCCGATCCTTCCGTTTAGGTGGGTCGGGCATTTTTTTGACGATTTTTTCATGGTAGGCAACCTTGTCACCATCGGCCATATAGGGCTTTCGCTCCACCGCATCCTGGGCATATTGCTTATACCACTGGGTTCCATCGGCGGTGAAAATTTTCTGGAACTCACCTTGCGGAACTGCATACTGCTCTACATGGTACATGGCAAAAGGCAGGCCCTCTGAACTCCCGGCCGCAGTTTCCACACCGGTGATTCGGCCCCTTCCAATCTCCACATCGGAATAGCGGGGAGCCTCCCGTGTCGTTTCCTGAATAGCCGTATGGCCCATGTAGGAGGACAGGGATTGGGCGGCCATGTCGCCGGTAATACTGCCGGCCACTTCACCTCGGGCCACGGTGCCGATGATGTCATTGGCAAAGCTGCCTCCCGCCGCCAAGGATTTAGAGAAAATTGCGCCGCCTAAGCTGGGAATCATCGGGGCCGATGCGTGGGTATGGTGAGTACGGTTTGTCGTTGTATGGGTACGATCCACGATGGAAGATGCAGAGGCTGTCTGCTCGGTCTGCCTATTTGTAGCTGTCTGTGTACCTGTGACAGTCTGTGTAGTCGTTGCAGTCTGTGTATTCGTGGAACTTTGCGTATTGCTCTGCCGTTCGCTGCCGGTAATGACCACTCCCTCCTGGGATGGTTCAATCCCCGGGCCGATTGGCGCGGTGCTATCTCCTTGGGGGATATTGAGAACCGTTCCATCGTCACTTGCCGCTATGCTCTCCGATATTGACACGCTTTCTGCTTGGGAAACAATAGGAGCAGCTTCGACCGGCCCCGGCGCATCCGGTATAGAAGTATCAGCCTGGGGGATATTCAGTACCGCACCATTGTCCTGGTCTGTGCCGGATGGCATATTAGCAGACGGCGCGATGGACGGAGAAGCGCCGCCATCGGTGACAATTACGCCCGCCTTGAGCGGGGCCCCCACAACTGCGCTGCCGCCGGCATGGATGTCAATACCTCCGGTATGAACACTGCTATCGACAGATGCCCCAGGCCCATGCGGAGTTTCCGAGGGAGATGCTGCCGCCGCTGTCGCTGCCGCAGACTGCCGTACACTGGATTGCATTGTATGGACAGCGGAGGTCTGGT
>CAMWBA010000246.1 GCA_947172355.1 uncultured Bacillota bacterium | reverse complement strand
CCGGAGAGGCCCAGGGCGTTCTTTTTCAGTCGGTCCTTCACCTCGTCCCAGATTGCCGCCCCCCGGAGGGAGCGCTCCACAATATCGTCCAGTTTGGCCTTGTTGCGGACACCATGGGTCCGGGGACCGTAGGCGATGTTGTCATAGATACTCATGGGGAAGGGATTGGGCTTCTGGAACACCATGCCGATCTCCTTCCGCAGCAAGTTCACATCCAGGCCAGGGGCGTATACATCCTGCTCCCCATAGCGCACCTCGCCGGTGATCTTCACGCCAGGAATTAAATCGTTCATCCGGTTCAGTGTTTTCAGAAAGGTGGACTTCCCACACCCGGAGGGACCGATAAAGGCGGTAATGTTCTTCTCCGGAATTTCAATATTGATATTGTTCAGTGCCTGGGCCGTCCCATACCACAGGCACAAATCCTTTGCGGTAACAATACTGCTCATAACGCTCTCCTTTTTTTGAAGATCCGGCCAACCAGGACTGCGGCAAAATTGATGGTCAGCGTCAGTGCCATCAGAATCGCGGCGATAGCAAAGGATGCCTGTGCGCCGCCCGGCCCCGGCTCCTTGGTGTAGAGGTACAACGCCACAGTAAGGGTGGCTCCCGGACTGCCCAGGCCGCTGAGAAAGCCGTTCAGAACATGAGCGAATCCCGCTGTAAATAACAGCGCCGCCGATTCCCCCAAAATGCGGCCCGCCGACAGGATACAGCCAGTGATTACCCCATCCACACAGCCAGGGAGTACTACCGTCCGAACGACCCGCCATTTTCCGGCTCCCAGGCCGAAAGCCCCTTCTCGGTAGCTCTGCGGCACGGTTTTCAAGCTCTCCTGTGCGGTACGCATGACAGTAGGCAGGTTCATAATAACCAGTGTCAATGCCCCGGCCAGCAGACAGGAACCGAAGCTGTTGGCGAAAATCAGCATCCCTACCAGCCCGAAGATAATGGACGGAATGCCGGACAGGGTTTCTGCCGCGTACTCAATGACCGTCACCAACCTCTGGCTGGAGGCATACTCTGTCAGATAGATGGCCGCACCCACTCCCAGGGGAAGTACAATCAGCAGCGTAGCTACGATGATATAGACTGTGTTCAAAATATCCGGCAAAATGCCAATCGTTCCCGCCAGATAGCTTGGTTTTGTGGAGAGCAGTTCCCAGGTAATACTGGGGAGTCCCTTTATCAGAACATATCCAATCAGGAACAGGGCAGTTCCACAGGTCAGAGCTGTGGACAGTGCCATCAAGCCCCTCATCAGGCCAATGTAACCCTTCCGTTTGGTCGTGATCCAGTTGCTTTGCATGGTCAGCCCTCCTTTTTGCGTTTCAGGAAGAAATTCAGCGCGGCATTGAGCAGCAGCACGAATAGGTAGAGAACCAGGGCAATAGAGAACAGGGCCTGCCGCTGCAATCCGCTGGAATAGGCCATCTCGCTGGCGACTGCCGTGGTGAGAAAACGGACGCTCTGGAACAGGGACGGCATATTAGGCACATTGCCGGACACCATCATCACCGCCATAGCCTCTCCGATAGCCCGGCCCACCCCCAGTACTACCGCCGCCGCTATGCCGCTTTTTGCTGCCGGAGCGGATACGCGGAAGTAGGTTTCGATGGGTGTAGCCCCCAGAGCAAGGGAGGCATCCTCGTATTCCTGCGGGACCGCCTCTAACGCAGTGACAGACACCTTAATAATGGAAGGCAGGATCATAATGGCCAGCACGATGATCGCCGCCAGCAGACTGGCCCCGTCCGGCACATGAAAGAGCTGCCGTATTCCCGGAACCAGCACCAGCATACCTACCAGACCGTAGACCACCGAGGGGATGCCCGCCAGCAGACTGACAGCAGATTCCACCACAGCTTTCACCTTTGGCGGGGCCAGCTTTGCCAGATATACCGCCGTGAAGAAGCCAACCGGTACGCCAAAGAGAATAGCTCCGGCAGTTCCATAGATGCTGGTCAAGATAAAAGGCAGAATTCCGAAGGACGGTTCTTTTGCTGTGGATTCCCAGGTGTCTCCCAACAGGAAGTCCAGCAGGCCAATTTGCCGGATAGCAGGGATTCCGGACAGGATCAGATATACCGTAATAAGCAGGACACAGCCCACCGTGACCAGACCCAGGAACAGGAATATCCCGTGAATCAGGTTTTCTATAAACCGTTGATGTTTTCCCATAAATTGAGCCTCCTAATGGGTAGGAGCGGCGGCAGAGAAAGCCGCCGCTCCACGAGAGGGGTTCAGTTCGCCGCCACCGCGCCGGCCTTACTGATAAAGTCAGAGGCATCGGCAGAGGTTGCGAAATCGAAGAATGCCTGGGCGGCCTCGGACAGCTTGGCATCGGTCTTTGTCACCAGCACGAAGGGACGCTGGATCACATAGCTGCCGTCCTTGACGGTGTCCTCGGTGGGAGCCACGCCGCCCACGGTAAGGGCCTTTACGCTGTCACTGACAGAAGCTAGAGAAGCGTAGCCGATAGCGTCCGGATTCTGAGAGACGGCAGTAATCACATCGCCGGTAGAGGTCAGTTCCTGGCGGTACTGGCAGGCATCCTCGGTGCCGGTAATGGATTCAAAGCCGTCCCGCGTTCCGCTGCCAGCCTCCCGGCCAATGAGGACTACGGCCGCGTCGCTGCCGCCTGCATCCTTCCAGTTGGTGATCTCGCCGGTGTAGAGCTTGGCGATGGTTTCCACGTCCAGGTCGGCCACGGGGTTGTCCGGGTGAACGATGACGGCGATGCCGTCATAGGCCAGGACGGTGGCCGTCAAGCCGCTGGCTGTTTCCTCATCCTTCAGATTGCGGCTGCTGAGGCCAATGTCACAGCGGCCCTCCTGGACAGCCTTGATGCCGGAGCCGGAACCGGTGGGGTTGTAGGTAAAGGTCACGCCGTCGTTCTGCTCCATGAACGCCTCGCCCAGCGCCCCGATCACCTTCTCCATAGAGGTGGAGCCGTCGGTAGCCACCGTACCGGAGAGCTTCTGGGAACATCCGGCCAGCATAGACGCAACCACGGCAACAGCCATGACCAGGCCAATCAATTTCTGTGTTTTCTTTTTCATGACAAATAACTCCTATTCCCGTTTGATTTGTAGTGTATCCTGGGGGATCAGCGATCCACCTGCCTATCCTCCCGTCCACAAGAATAAGAATACCGCCTGAATGTAAAATGCGAAAGTCAGCTTTGGTAAAACCTGTGTAAAGTTT
>CAMWBA010000245.1 GCA_947172355.1 uncultured Bacillota bacterium | reverse complement strand
CGTCAGCCGCCGGTACTCATGTCGTGATTGACGAGCATGGTGTAGTGATTGTCCGTGGTAGAGGGTGCGTTGAACAGCGCCGCCAGGAGATAGGCCCTGGTGTTCCAGACGCGGGTGGTGTTCTCCCGGATGCCGTCAAGGACCTTCTCGATATGGGCGGAGGTCAGCTGTTCAAAGCGATGCTGGACATAGGCGGTGGGATACTCTGCGTCCCGGCCGATCTTCATGGTGGGGCTTTTGGACAGCGCCACCTCCAGCATGATCTCCACGAACTCGTTGAGCTGTTCCCGGTTGCACTGGTCCGCAATCAGGTCATACTCGATCTGCTCCTCGATCTCAGCTCTCTTCTCCAAAATTTCCTTCATTCCTTCCACCAAGGCGGCAGGCGTTTTCGGAGGGGCAGGGGGAGAGAATGAATGAGTTTTTGATCGCTGAGTAATTGATCTTTTCGTTTTTGATTTCTTTATATTTAATTCCGGGCGGTTTTCCGTATCCGGGTCAACCATATCCGGGAAACCCGTATCTGGTAAAGCCGTATCCGGTGCGCCCGTATCTGGAGGTGTTTCCGGGCCAGTATCCTCCGGCGCTGGCAGTCCCGGGTCCTGGGGGCGCTCGTAAATGACATACTCCGTGTCGGTAATACGCCCATTGGCTCCCCGCAGCTGACGCCGGAGGATGTAACCGGCTTTCTCCAACTCCTTGATGGTGTTCCCAATAGCCTCCACGCCCTCTTTGCAGATGGAGGCCAGTCCCCTCGTGGAGTAGTTCCAGTCATCGGGGAAGGACAGGAACATGGACAGCAGCCCCTTGGCTTTCAGCGACAGGGCGGTGTCCTTCAAGTGATAGTTGCTCATTACGGTGTAACCTTGTGTCCGTTCCACTCGGTAGACGGCCATATCAGATCACTTCCTCAAACAAAAAATTTGGTCACTACTGTTTCGTCAGTTTCAAAAACCGTGTTCCCTCCTTGTCAATCTTGTTGCGGTGAAATCGTCAGCCTTGACGCAAGGCCGGGACTGCACTCGACTTCGTTGCCCCAGACATCCCAGCCGGGAGTTTCCTGTCGTGCGAACAGCTCCACACGGGGAACATCCCCCATCAGGGTGACAATGCGCTCCTGGACTTCATCCGGCTTTTTGCTGTGCTGCTCCACCGGAGAGAGGATGACCTGATGGACAGCGGCGGACTGTCGTTTGGGATTGCCTCTGGTCGCCAGCAGACAGACCTCGGCGTTGGCCCTGGTCCAGTACCCCAGGCCCCAGAACAGGCCGGGAGATTTTCGGTTCTCCTTCACCCAGGTGAACGCCACGGTCTTATAGGTAAATCCCCAGGTGTCAATGACTTCCAGCGCCTCTTTCAGCATGGGGAAGGTGGCCCATAAGAACAAAACACAGTCCCCGGCGGCGAGATCGGACACGGGCAGGGCTTTGATGTCCTCCAGGCGCATAGTGGGGTAATGCTGTTCCGCAGAACGGCCCATACCCTTGCTGGACCATGCCCGGAACGACCAGGGCGGGTCCGCCAGTATCACGTTATACTTCTTCACCGGCGTTCCTTCTGCTGTATCTCCAGGGCAACACAGCCATAGCGGGCAATGAGCAGAGCATTGACGATCAGGCAGAAATCCGTGGTGTCAATGACTTCTCCGTCCGCCAGGTCGGTGAGGGCGATGCCGTCTCCGTTGGCGTAGATGTCCCTCGCCGCCGACAGCAGCGTATAGCCGTGAGGGGAGATGCCTTTGGTGGTCGCATAGGAAAACATGATGCCGTCCCGGTAAAAGCAGTTCGCCGTGCGGTTGGCGGTGTCAGGGTCGGCGGTGAGCAGATACATGGCGGCGAAGTAGGCCGGGGTATCTCGCCTGCGTTGAAAGCCCTCCCGCGCTTTCAGCGTCTCCATCCGCTGCCGGTGGCCCTCGTTCAGCCACAGGGAACCGTGGAAGAGCTGGACGGCGGTGCGCAGTTTGGCTCCCAGGCGGGGGTCGTGGGGAAAGCTGTCCAACAGAGCCTCTTCATAGCCGACAACTCCGGCCTCGATGCGCTCTGCCAGCCACGGGCATACCACATGGGCACAGCCCCTCTTTTTCCCCCTGTATTCGGTGCAAAATTTACATTCCACATCCTCCATCTTGTATTTGAAGTGAGTGGTTTGACTCATGGATTGGTTTGTACTCCTTTCCCGGACACAAAAAACGGACAGAGAAAATTCCCTGTCCGTTGGTAGTCCGATTTGAAATTGTGATGTTACCGCTCCTGACCGCGCTGCCGCTTTTTCATCCAGCCCTCCAGAAGATTGAAGATGGTCTCTTCCATCTTCTTCGGGGTATAAGATTTCGGAAAATACTTGCGCAGAGTATCGCCGGTGAACACGATGCGTTCAACCTCCGGCTTTTTCTGCTCCGACATGACGGACAGCATGGTGTCCTCGTCCAGTTTCCCCTCCTGGCTCATTCTCTTCATCCGCTGGGCCTGGGAGAGGGAGGGAGTGGCCTGTTCACTCTCCATGGTCTCCACCAGAAGGGCCTGTTCCTCCGGTTTCAGATAGGATATTTCCACAGCGGGGGTCATGGCGATTTTCTTTTCGTCCACCATCTTTTGCAGCTCCGGGGACAACTCGGTCAGGCGAACATAGCGGCGCACCTGATCTTTGCTAATGCCAGCCTCATCCCCAACTTTCTCAACAGATAACTTCTGTGCAACTTGCGTAGAAGTTAAATCAGTCCGTGCGCCCTGCCGTTTGATGGCCTCCAGCTTCATTTTGAGGGCCTTTGCTTTTTCAATGGGGGAAATATTCTCCCGCTGGATATTGGTGTCCACCATAATAATGATGGCCTCATCCCGGTCCAAGTCTCGGACAATAACCGGCATGGCATCCAGACCGGCCAGTTCACAGGCCCGTTTGCGCCGGTGTCCGGCTACCAGTTCATAACCGCCGTCCTCCCTGGGGCGGGCGATAGCGGGGGTGAGTATTCCCCGCGCCTTTACGCTGTCCAGAGTTTCCTTCATAATATCATCGTCATCCTTCACAGAAAAGGGATGATCCGGAAAGGGGTGCAGCTCAGTCAGAGGAATGATCTGTACCCGCTCCAGGGCGGCGTCCTGTCTGCTTTCCTCCGTGGAGAACAGGTCATCGACTGAGGCCAGCTCTACTTTTCTCGCGCTGCTTTTCAATCGCTATCACCTCCCGTGTCAGATTTTGATACGCCGCCGCCACTTTGCCGCCGGGGTCATGGGCGAAGATACTCTTTCCCTCGGCGCTGGCCTCCTTGGCACGGACGGAGTGGGGAATCTCCGAAG
>CAMWBA010000244.1 GCA_947172355.1 uncultured Bacillota bacterium | reverse complement strand
CTCTCCATGACCTCCAACAAGGCGTTCTGCTCGTTCTCCGGCAGATAGGACAGCTCCACGGCGGGGCGCAGGGCCATTTGTAACGTGCCCTTTTCTTTCAGCACAGAATTGTCCACCATGTCCAGCAGTTCCGGGATAAGGTTGGTCAGGCGAATATAGCGGCGTACTTGGTCTTGGCTTTCCCCAACCTGTTCACCCAAAAGCTGCCGTGAGGTCTTACCGCCAGACTTCTGTGCCACTGGCACAGAAGTTAAATCTGTACGTTGTCCCTGCCGTTTCATGGCGTCCAGCTTCATTTTATAAGCAAATGCTTTCTCCGAGGGAAGGACACGCTCACGCTGGAGGTTACTGTCCACCATGATGATAGTGGCTTCATCATCGGTCAGTTCCCGGACGATACAGGGCACCGTGGGCAGTTCCGCCAACTCCGCCGCTCGCTTGCGCCGGTGGCCCGACACCATCTGATAGCCGCCGTCCGGCATAGGCCGCACCATCAGGGGTAAGAGGATGCCCCGCTCTTTGATGCTCTCCGCCAACTTCTCCATTTCCTCGTCCATCCGTACCTTGAACGGATGGTTGGGGAAGTCGCTGATTTCAGCGGCGGGCAAGTCGGTCACATAGCTGCGCTGGGCGTTGTCCCGTTCTTCCTGGGTGGTAAACAGACTATCTACCGAGGTCAGAAGTCCGGCTGCGCTGTTTCTCGCCAATCTTCATCACCTCCTGCGTCAAACTGCGGTAGGCTTCCGCCGCCCGCCCCCTGGGTTCATGCTGGAAAATGCTCTTGTCCGCTGTGCTGACCTCCGCCAGCCGCACCGTTGCCGGGATCACCGCGTCCATCACGGGCAGGTGTTTCCCAAAGTTCGATTTGACGGTGGCGACAATATCCTTGCGGAAGTTGGTTTCATTCGCCATTGTCAGGAACACGCCGCCGATCTTCAGCTTGGGGTTGATCTGCCGCTGGATGCTCCGCACCGTGCCCACCAGCTCCGTCATGTCCTCCGCCGCCAGATAGTCCGCCTGGACAGGGATAAGAACATAGTCCGACGCGGACAGGGCGTTGATGACCAGCATACCCAGCGAGGGGCGGCAATCCAGCAGAACATAGTCATAGTCCCGCTTCATGCTGTCCACATACTGACGCAGCACCGTTTCCCGACTCATTACGTTCACCAGACTGGTTTCCACGGCGGACAGGCTGCGGTTCCCCGGCACAAAGTCAAAGCCCTCATGGTGGCGCATGATCTCCGGGTGGTCGCAGGCCATCGTCCCGGCTACCACATCGCTCATGACGTTGGCAAGGGTCAGGGGCAGGTCGTGGGGCTTGCGCTGGCCCAGCATCTTGGTAAGGTCGCCCTGGGGGTCTACGTCCAGCAGCAGGACTTTCTTTCCGTCCATGGCAAGACCGGCACCCAGGTTATAGACGGTTGTGCTTTTACCTACACCCCCTTTTTGGTTCGCTACACTTATCACCTTGGGTTTCACCATTTTGGGGTTCCCTCCTTTTCCATAAATTTAGCCGTCTGCGCCGCAGGGTTCCCGCAAAGTCGAATGACTTTGTGGGAAAAGGAGCCGCAGCGGAGTAAATGAGCTTTCGTGCTTGCACGGAAGCGAATGCTGCGGAGCTTGCGGCGACGCGATGGCTATGTAAGTGGGCCAGCGGCCCACCTGGGGCGGTCACTGGCCCCCGTCTGTCAGAAGCGCCAGCACATCGTCCATGCCCACGTCAAAGATGTAGTCCTCGCTCTCCGACAAGAACTCATCCATGAACATCTGCGCCAGGGAGGGGTGCTGCTGGCAGTCGGTGAACTCCTGGGACGGTGCAATCTCGGCAAGGGCGTAGATGCCCTCCAACACCTGCATCGCCCCGGTGTAGTCGCCGTGGCTCGTCATAAGGCGCAGGGCCTTCTCGGTGGCCCGCACCATATCCAGCTCCCCGACCTCCAGAAAGGCGCTCCAAAGGCACTCCACGCTCTGGTAGGCGGCGCTGCGGACTTCATCACACAGCTTGTCGATGCGCTCCACCTCGTCATTCCGCTTGTTTCTTCTCAACTTCATGGGTTGTCCTCCTTGAAAAAATGTCATAGCTGCCCAGCATTGGGGGGCGGCTATGTAGGCTTTTGGGCAGGGCAAGCAGCTTTGATTGGGGCGGCAAGCAAAAAAAGAGCGCCGCATCATTTGAAAAATGAGTCGGCGCTCTATGTAAGGCAGGAATATAAACAGTATCCAGTTGTGCGAGGTTAGGACAAATCAAGTGAAAAGTTTAAGCCGGTTTATGGAGATTGGAAAACCTCTGGAAAGGGCAAAAACTGCCCATAACGGCCTACCCTAAGACCACGCTAAAATTGACTTTTTTCGCTCTGTCAGTTAGCCCATTTTTTAACCCAAAAGGGCCGGTTAGCCCATATTTAACCCAAAAAAACGGGGTCAAATTGTGGCAAATCAGGCCAAATCAGGGCAAACACGACCAAAGGTTTTCAAAAGGAAAATCCCCGGAAAATCGCAATTTTCCGGGGATTTTAATCGTTTTGAGAATAAAATCAGCGCTTGCTGAACTGCGGCGCGCGGCGGGCGGCCTTGAGGCCGTACTTCTTGCGCTCCTTCATACGAGGGTCGCGGGTAAGGAAGCCGGCCGCTTTCAAGACAGGGCGGTTTTCCTCGCTGACCAGCAACAGGGCGCGGGCGATGCCATGGCGGATAGCGCCGGCCTGGCCGGTGACGCCGCCGCCGGTGACAGTGGCCACAACGTCAACCTTGCCCACCTGGTTGGTGGTGACCAAGGGCTGGCGGACAATGAGCTTTAAGGTCTCCAGCCCGAAGTAGTCGTCGATATCACGGCCGTTGATGGTGATGGCGCCAGTGCCGTTCTCGAAGAGATGGACCCGGGCCACAGAGGACTTCCGGCGGCCAGTGCCATAGAAATAAGGCTTCTTGCTCTTATACATAATTTAAATCCTCCTTACTCGGCGTCCCAGAGCTCGGGCTTCTGGGCGGCGTGGTTGTGCTCACTGCCGCGGTAGATGTGCAGGCGAGTCAGAGATTCGCGGGACAGAGCGTTCTTGGGCATCATGCCCTTAACAGCCAGCTGCATGGCCAGCTCAGGCTTGGTCTGCATCAGCGTGCGGTATTTGGTCTCCTTCAGGCCGCCTACCCAGCCGGAGTGTGTGCGATAATACTTCTGATCCAGCTTCTTGCCGGTGAGTACCGCCTTCTCGGCGTTGATGATAATCACACAGTCGCCGCAGTCGGCGTTGGGGGTGAACTCGGGCTTGCGTTTACCCCGCAGCAGATCGGCGGCGATGACAGCGGTCTTGCCCATGGGCTTGCCGGCGG
>CAMWBA010000243.1 GCA_947172355.1 uncultured Bacillota bacterium | reverse complement strand
CCCCTGGGCGGCCTGCTGGCTGGCGTTACCCCGGTGTGGGCCTCGGAGATCGAGCCGTTCCCGATCCGGGTGACTACAAAGCGGCTGCCGGGGATGCGGCATCTGGGGGACGTGTCCTTCATCAACGGCGCAGAGATCGAGCCGGTGGACATCATCACCTTCGGCTCGCCCTGCACCGACATGAGCATCGCCGGCAAGCGGGCCGGTCTGGAGGGGGCGCAATCCTCCCTTTTCTACCAGGCCATCCGCATCATCAAGGAAATGAGGTGTGCAACCAATGGAAGATACCCGCGCTGGGTCTGCTGGGAGAACGTTGTCGGGGCCTTCAGTTCAAACAAAGGCTTCGACTTCAAGGCGGTCCTCGATGCGGTCATCGGCATCGCAGAGCCGGGGGCCTCGGTGCCTATGCCTGAGAAAAACCGATGGCCCTACGCCGACGTTTACATGGGAGACCGATGGAGCGTTGCGTACAGAGTTTTTGATGCGCAATTCTGGGGAGTCCCCCAGCGAAGACGCCGCTGTTACCTTGTCGGAGATCTTACAGGCCGATGCGCCGGACGGGTATTGTTTGAGTCCGAGGGCCTGTCGGGGTATTCTGCGGCGGGCTTCCGCGCGTGGCAAAGAGCTGCCCGCTATCCTTCGGCTGGCACTGGAGCTGCAGGCGGGATCTGCCTGAATGACCAGGGCGGGAGCCGCATGGACATCTCGGAGGAGGTGGCCAGCACCCTCCGGGCGGAGAGCCACGGCCACCCGCCCTGTGTGATGGCGGCAGGCTTCTGCACGGAGCATTCCGCCGCAAGCCGATCTATCGGCTATGGCGAGGAGTGCTCCCCAACGCTCCGGGCCGGGGTAGTCCCCGCCGCTGTGTATGAGAACCATAGCCAGGACACCAGATATACCGGCCCCTTGGACACGGCCCCCACGGTCAGCTCCACCTACGGTACCGGGGGCAACAATCAGCCCTTTGTGGTGGACCTGCGGACATACGATGTCCGCTTCACATCGGAGGGCACCAAAAACGCCCGCCAGAACGTCTATGAGACAGACACCGCCAGAACTATCGACACCGGGGGCAATCCCCCGGACTCCAACCAGGGCGGGGTGGCGGTGGTGGCTGACCCTGCGGCCTACGCCATGACTATGTGCGGATTCCCCCAGGTCAGCAAGGAGCAGGCCCCCACGCTGCTGGCGCGGGATTTCAAAGACCCGACAGCAGTCAATCGGGGATACACCGTGAGAAGGCTCACCCCCACAGAGTGCGCCAAGTTACAGGGGTTCCCGGACTGGTGGTGCGCCGGCCTGGAGACCCCGGAGCCGACAGAGGAGGACATCACCTTCTGGTCGGAGGTCTGGGAGGCCCACCGCAGGATCATAGGGACGGCCACTAAGCCCAAGACAAGGAACCAGATCGTCAGCTGGCTGCAGTCTCCGCATTCGGATTCCGCCGAGTACAAAATGTGGGGAAACGGGGTCGCGCTGCCCAACGTGTTCTTTGTCCTCGCCGGCATTGTGTGGTCTACACAAGAGTGGCCAGGATAATTTGTGATAGTCAGGCTGAGAAATGACTTGCTATTTGTGACCTACAGAGTGATATATGTAGCCAACAAAAGCAAGGAGGCAGACAGCCATGACAATCAAATACAACCGCACCGGGGCCGACCGCAAGTCTCTGGTCGACGCCATCGCCAGCATCACCGGGGCCGAGGCCAAGTACCTGGGTGCCCCCAGCTTCGCCTACCAGGTGGACTACTTCACCATCGACCGCAACGGCGCCATCACCTTCGACGACCGGGCCGACAGTGGGGAGGTCGAGAACCTCGTTGAGCGGTTGGCCAGCATGGGCTTTGAGGCCGAGCCGGTCGAGCGGGAGGCCGACACCGAGGCGGAGCGACCCGCAGCGCACGATGGGCTCACCATTCAGATGCCCGCGGACGGCTTCACCCCGGAGGCCCTCAACAACCTCCACAGCCTTATCGCCGCAAAGGGGCGGCTGATCCGCAAGGCTCTGGGGCTTGACCTCCTGCCAGTCCAGGTGGAGGCCGACACGGTTTCCTTCCCCTGGTTCAGAGGCGAGGCCACCGGCGAGGAGGTCAAAGCATACACGCACCTGATCACTGCCCTCTGCGACATGGCCCGGAACCAAAAGCGCATCATTGCCAGGGATAAGGACACCGACAATGACAAATATGCATTTCGGTGTTTTCTCCTCCGCCTGGGATTCATCGGGGCCGAGTACAAGGAGGAGCGGAAAATCCTGCTCCGCAATCTCACCGGCAATGGCGCATTCAAGTCTGGCCAGCGCAGCACCGAGGCCATCCAGCCGGAACCGCCCAACGCAGCCGCACGGGTGGAGGTTCAGGGTGACCCAGCTCTGGCCGAGGCCCTGGCCGATGCGGCGCTGATTGAGCAGGTCAACGCCTCCTTTGACGCACAATAAAATACACAACACCTGCCCCACATCATTGTGTACTTTATGGCTCGAATTAGCTTGCTATTATCTCCGTTTAGAGTGATTAATACACTACCGAAAGGGAAAACACAACAAACGGAGGACAACACAATGAACGAGAAGCTGATGAACCAGGTCGCCGAGATGAAGAAGCAGACCATCGGGGTTGAGGTCGAGATGAACAACATCGAGCGGAGCAAGGCCGCCAAGCTGGCCGCCGAGTTCTTCGGCACCCGCCGCTACCAGAACACCGCCACCCGCAACGGTTACATGACCTGGTCCGCCTGGGACGCCCAGGGCCGCGAGTGGAAGTTCCAGAAGGACGTCAGCATCCACGGGCCGGACAGCGAAAAGTGCGAGATGGTCACTCCGATCCTGACCTACGCCGACATGGACCTCCTCCAAGGGTTGGTCAGGCACCTGCGCAAGGCCGGGGCCAAGAGCGACGCCACCAGGGGCTGCGGAGTCCACATCCACATCGGAGCCAAGGGCCACACCCCGCAGAGCCTGCGGAACCTGGCCAACATCATGGCCAGCCATGAACGCCTCCTGGCGGACGCCCTCAACCTCGACCGGGGCCGGATGAGCCACTACTGCAAAACGGTGAACCCCGCCTTTCTGGACAAGCTGAACAGGCAGAAGCCCGCCACGCTGGCCGATCTTGCTGAAGTTTGGTACACCTGCAACAGCAGGAGCTACGAGAGCCGCAGCGCCCACTACAACGAGAGCCGCTACCATATGCTCAACCTCCACGCCACCTTCACCAAGGGCACGATTGAGTTCCGCCTTTTCCAATTCGACGCCCCCGCGAATGGCAAGAAAAATGGCCTCCACGCTGGACAGCTGAAAAGCTACATCCAGCTTTGCCTGGCCCTCAGCCAGATGGCCAAGA
>CAMWBA010000242.1 GCA_947172355.1 uncultured Bacillota bacterium | reverse complement strand
ATATGTGCCGAAACTACCCGGTTGGGGAGTGGACAAAAAACAAGCGATTTTGGTAAAATATCATATACCTACAAAAAGTTCAAGATTAACCGCGATTTACAAAAAAGCGGCCCAAGTTTATAACGGATACTGTACCGCAGGCAAATAATAATTGTGCCCGTTGCTTCTGTAAAATTGTATTTCAATGAAAGAATGTTTCTACTGTCCAAGTGGCTTTTGCGCTCAGTTGAGGAAAAGGAGGCTGACCCGTGGACCAAAACTATATCGCTCCGGCAAGCGCACTAAAGAAACTGAAAAAGGCCCGGAACCTGTCACAGACAGTTTACCTTTACGGGGCCACCGGCTATGGCAAGACGGAGCTGGTACGCCAATATCTGTCGGGCCGCAGATACACTTACCTCTCCTGTGAGGAGCTGCCCTGGGAGGCCGGGGCGCTGCCCCGGTTGGAACCGGGCAGACAGACCCGCCGGGTGGTGGTGATCGACGACCTGCACCGACTGAAAAGCGAAAAACTACGCCAAGAGATTTTGGCATTGGAGGAGCGGGAGGATATATGGCTGATCCTGGTCAGCCGAAGCCCTCTCCCGGCCTGGCTCATGCCCCGGCATATCAAGAGCGTTTTTGTTGTGGTTTCCGAAGATGACCTGCGGATGGGCCGGGACGAGATCACCGCCTATCTGGACGCCCGCGGCGTCGTCTACACAGAGGAAGATATTCAGTATTTGCAGAATACCGCCGAGGGCAACGCCTACGTCCTCCACCATGTAGCCCTGCGGATGAAAGAGGGGCAATCACCCGGCCCGGAGCTGCGAACGGAAATACGGGAGGCGTTCGCGTCTTATCTGGAAAACGTGGTGCTGGTGCGCTGGGACAGCGACCTGCTGGAATTTTTAATGCAGGTCAGTGTGGTGGACGAGTTTACGCTGGAGCTGGCGGAGATGATCTCCGGCAACCTCCATGTCACTGCCCTGCTGGAGCAGGCGGGTGAAGCCGGGAATTTCATCACCCAGGAGGACGGCACATACCGCTTACGCCCGGTGCTGATCGACGCGCTGCGGAACCGGGCGCTGAAGCTATATGGCCGGGAGCGTGTCAAGGACTTCAAATATAACGCCGCCCTCTACTATGAAATGCACGATGAAGTTGTCCCGGCATTGAGGCTGTTCGAGGAGTGCGGCAAAACCGAGCGCATCAAAAATCTGTTGATCCGCAACGCCCGGATGAACCCCGGCAACGGCCACTATTACGAACTGCGCCGCTACTATTTCAACATGGACGAGAGGGAGATCGAGGACAGCCCGGTATTGATGGCGGGTATGAGTATGCTGCACTCCATGCTGATGGACGACGAAAAAAGCGAGTATTGGTACGAGAAGCTAAAAGCCTTTGCCACCAATGCCAAGGGCGGCGTCCGGCGGGAGGCTCTGAGCCGTCTGGCCTACCTGGACATTGGCCTGCCCCACCGGGGGAGCCGGGACGTACTGGAAATTATAAAAAACATCCCCGCCCTGCTGTTCGACAAGGGCAACCGCCTCCCGGAGTTTTCCGTCACCAGCAACCTCCCCAGCACCATGAACGGCGGCAAGGATTTTTGCCATTGGAGTCCCGACGATACCAAGCTGGCAAAGACTGTGGGGCCGCTGGTGGAGCGTGTGCTGGGCAGCTATGGAAAGGGACTTGTCAAGGCCGCGCTGGGCGAGAGCTACTACGAAAAAGGCGAGGACAATTACGAGGTAATGTCCCTGCTGACCCGCGCCCAGGTGGAGGCAGGGCAGGGCGGGACGATGGAGATCGCCTTTGCCGCCGTAGGCGTCCGGGTACGGCTGGCCCTGCTGCAAGGGGACAGTCCGGCGGCGCGGGAGCTGCTGGCGTCCTTTGAACAGTCTGTGCGGGAAAACAGGGCCGTCCAGCTATTGCCCAACATCCAGGCGCTCCGCTGCCGGTTGGCCTTGTATGAGGGCGATATGGATATAGTGGAACGCTGGATGAAAACCGCCCCGGACGAGGATCGGGAGTTTTGCGTGTTGGAGCGTTACCGCTACCTGACTAAAGTACGCTGTTATCTGGCGAACGGAGAGTACACAAAAGCCCAGGCCCTTTTGGAAAAGCTGCGCTACTATGCCGAGCAGACGGGCAGGCCCTATGTCCGCATGGAAACCGGGCTGTTGTCCGCCATCACCAAGGAGAGGGTTGGCGGGCCGTGGCAGGAGGAGCTGGCCGCCGTTCTGAAAGAAGCGGAACACTACCGTTTTCTGCGTCTGATTACCGAGGAGGGCGCGGCGGTATGGCCCCTGCTCCAAAAAGAGAAAAAGGCGCTGCGGGAGGACGGGACGCTGGATAAGGACTGGCTGCGCCGCCTGTTGGACGAAGCTGCGGAAGTGGCCCGGCGCTATCCCCTCTATCTGAAAAAGCAGGCGGCTGTGGCGGCGGATTTCAAAGGCGTCGCCCTGACCATCCTGCGATTGCAGGCCGACGGATTGTCCCTCAATCAAATTGCCCAAAGACTGGATATGAAGCCCTTTTCCGTGTCCTATCATATTCAAGAAAACTATCGTAAGCTGAATGTTTCCCGTAAAGCTGACGCTCTGATCGCAGCACGAAGCCTGGGAATTTTATAGGCCAAGAAATATGTCTCATCATGAGACATATTTCCCATCACAGGGAGGAAATGAGTATGAACGCAGTTATATACACGCCGTCCGATACGGAATACGAGCTGTTCACCCGCATACTGCGGGAGGAAGCGCCAGACGCGCAAATCGTCCGCGACCCGGACGACGGCCATTTTCACTGTGAATCGGAACAGGATTTTGTGGTGGTGAGCGTGGACGGCGCGAAGGGGATGGAGCTGGCCATTAAGCGGGATTAAGCGGGAGATCAATTATAAAACAATGGTTGTCTGGATCACCAGCGACCGCTATTTTGCGGCAATGGCGATACGCTATCAGGTCTTTGAATTTCTGACCCGCCCCTTTGACGAAGCGGACTTCCGGGCGGCGGTCAAGCGGTTCCTGGCCGGGGATATCCACCCCCAATATAAACTGCCTGTTAAACCCGTCGGCATGGTTCCAGCCGAAACCCTCTAATTTCTATTTCCAAGGAGGATGTCCTATGAAACGCAGAATATTAAGCATCATCACCGCTCTGGCCCTGTGCCTGAGCCTTTGCCCCACCTGGGCGCTGGCGGCGGAGGCAGACCCCGCCCTCTGTAAGCACCACCCGGAGCATACGGAGGACTGCGGCTACACCGCCCCCGCCGAGGGTCAGCCCTGCGGCCATGAGCATACAGCGGAGTGCTACACCCTGGGGGCGCTCCCCGATACGGACAGCGGCGATTATTACGAGA
>CAMWBA010000241.1 GCA_947172355.1 uncultured Bacillota bacterium | reverse complement strand
TTTTCCTTGACCTGCCCGGAACGCTGGGCGATGCTGTCACATAAGACCACCTCCTCGTATAATAAGATTTGCAGATAATTTTAAGTGCATCTGTTTAGTACACTCCACTTTGTCAGCAGGCTTAGAGATACCCGTGATAGAATAGCTGTAGGACAGCAGGGTCAGGTTCTCCACCTCCTGGTTGAGCCGCAAGGCTGCTTCATGGAAAGTCCGTCCCCCTGAGCCGGAAGTTAGCTGCAAACTCATTAGCTGTTTGCCGGAAGCGGAGCCGCCCTTTTAGCAGTGAGGGCTATCGCATTGGCCCGACCCGGAATGATTCTGATAAGCGAGGTTGCGGATGCTCCGGATATCATGGGTATCTCAAAGCCTGCTGGCCTGAAATCCCATCACAGGGGAGGTGAAAATATGAATCCACTATTCGTAGGCATTGACGTGAGCAGCAAAAACAATGTGACCTACCTGATGAAGCCGGACGGAAGCAAGTACAGCAGTTTTTCCGTGCAAAACAACCTGGGTGGTGCTAAACTGATGTCAGAGAAGATCGTGTCGGCGCTGGAGGCCATGCAGCTCAGTGATGTGGTGATTGGCCTGGAGGCCACGTCCATCTACGGGGATGGCCTGGTCTGCGCCCTCCGGGAAGACGGGCGTCTGGGACAGTACCAGAGGAAGATCCATGTGCTCAATCCCAAGCAGGTCAAGAAGTTCAAGGACTCCTATCCCGACCTGCCCAAGAATGACTGGGTGGACGCCTTTGTCATCGCCGACCATCTCCGCTTCGGCAGGATCGGCAAGGAGGTCTACATGGACGATTACCGCTATAAATCCCTGCAAACCCTCGCCAGGGCCAGATTTGACGTTGTGCAGAACCTGACGCGGGAGAAGCAGCACTTCGCCAATTACCTGTTCCTCAAGTGCTCCGGCATGGCCCAGGACAAGGACATTGCCAATTCCAGCGCCACCACCATCGCCCTCATGGAGCGGTTTGAAACGGTGGACGAGCTGGCCTACGCTGATCTGGATGAACTGACCAGGTTCATTGATGAAACCGGGCGCAACTTCGCAGACCCAGCGGCAAAAGCAAGGGCCATCCAAGCCGCTGCCAGAAACTCCTATCGCCTGCCTGTTACGGTAAACAGCTCTGTAAACCAGGCGATGGCCGTTTCTATTGCCACAATGAGGGCACTGGAAAAGCAAATTAAAGTGTTGGACAAGGCCATTGAGCAGCAGTTTCAGATCATCCCCAACACGCTTACCTCCATCCCCGGTATCGGCAAGGTCTACTCCGCTGGTATCATTGCCGAAATCGGCGATGTCCACCGTTTTAACTCTCAGGCGTCCGTTGCCAAATACGCCGGCCTTGTCTGGACGCAGCACCAGTCCGGCGACTTTGAGGCTCAGCATACCAAGCTCATCAAGTCCGGTAACCGCTATCTACGTTACTACCTGCTGGAAGCCGCCAACTCCGTGAGAAGATGCGACTCCGAGTTCCGGCGCTACTATGACCTCAAATTCAAAGAGGTCAATCAGTTCCAGCATAAACGCGCACTCGCTTTAACTGCCAGAAAACTGGTTCGGTTGGTCTATCGGCTGCTGATGGACAACCGCCTGTATATCCCGCCAGAGAGCTGAGCAAGTCGCTCACTGCTCTGACGAACAGGCCCTGTTTCAAAAATTTGCAGGGACAGGGCTTGGGTTGGTGTTGCCTTTTTGCGGCTCCTATGGCCCCTTTTGGCCAGTTCTTCTCAAATTTTCCTTGCATCACCTACTTGACTTTATACCATTAGACTTTGATTCGGGGTGCAGCTTGCTATATTGCACATATCCCTCTACAAATTGCTGTTTTTGGGGCCGCAGGCTGTCGATCAGCGCGTACCATTTTTCAATTTCCCCGTCTTTGGTTATATCAACGTCCAGAGAAAACATAACCGTGGATTCATGGCCGTCCACCGGGGAACGGAACGTCATGGGCGGGAGGTTCTGAAAGTCATAGCTGTATATCACGACCAGATCAGCCGGTATGCCGTCTGCGCTGGTCAGCAGCTCCCGCAGTTCCCCGGCGCTGTCAACGTGGTATACCTCTACCCCCTCTTGGAAGCAAAGGTACGCGGACAGCGCGGGAAAGCCCCCGCAGAGAACGACATAAATTGTCTGATAGTTCATCTCCATGCCAAACCGCAGCACGGGGTCAATGGGCTTTGCGCTGCGGGGCGGGGTGAAGTGTTGGTTAGAGCTGTCCTTGCTCATAAGCTGTTCGCCTCCTGTTTCAAAATGGCTGGTGTCGGAAATGCGTCTCAATTTGAACGCATTTATCAGGGTCATAAAAGCCCCATGTCCCGCGCCGCCAGAAGTGCGTCCGCTTTGCGGGAGACGTTCAGCTTCCGATAATTCTCCTGGATATGATAGCTGACGCTGAAAGGCTTCATCTCCAGCTCCCGGGCGATCTTGCTGAGGGAAAGCCCGTCAGCCTGCAAGCGAAGAATACGGAGCGCCGTATCACTGAAATCCGCTGCCGCTACTGTCCGTTTTTTGAGATAGAAGGGATAATTCCGGGCCATGCTGCCGGTTTCATCCAGCAGGCGGCACAGCCACTGCTGATCCAGCGTATTGTCTGCCAGCAGTTTCTTTTTCTCCTGCTGCAGCAAAGGCCATATTGCCGCGCCTTCCTCGCTGATAAGGCGCAGAAAACGGTATTTCTCCGCTTCGTGAAGTGTGTCGGACAGTTCCTCCTGCCACGGTCCGCCCATCCGCTCTTTCGTCACGGCGGACAGCAGTCCCACCTCCATGCGGATATAGGGGCGGTCAGTTTGTTCGGCGTAGTAGCGCAGTTTTTCCAAAAGGGCCTGGGCTTTCAAATGCTCCCCGTTTGCCAAATAGCAGCGCACCTTTGTCAGATAGCGGTATCTCTCTAAAATGCAAAACTCCTTGTCCTCTGCCGGGGCCGTTTTTATCCAGCGTTCCGAGCTTCCCAGATTACCTTCATACAGAGCCAGACGGCAGCGGAGCGCGTGCATATTGGGAAGGAGTTGGACAGCTCTGTTTTCTCGGACAGACTGCTCAAAGGCGTCCAGCAGCTCCTGCGCCGCCTGCATGTCCCCTTGCAAAAGGGCCAGCCGTACCCGTATTCCTACGGCGGCAAAGGCAATTTCCAGCATACCGCCCTGTTCGGTCTCCATCTGGGCGCGGGTCAGCAGCGCGAGTACCTTATAGGTGTCCTCGCCCTTCTCATAAAGGCTTTCTCCCAGCGCGGCCTTGACCATTCCCTTTCCGTACCGGCCCAGCACACGCTCTACCAGCGGTCCCACGGTTTTCGCCAATGTTACGTCCATGGGGCTCCAATGGCAGAAGTCCTTGCCGCCGTTCATGGTGCTGGGCAGATTGC
>CAMWBA010000240.1 GCA_947172355.1 uncultured Bacillota bacterium | reverse complement strand
GACCGCTGTGTGGCCGCCATATCGCTTGGTCAAATGCTCGATTTCAATCAAGGTTTACCCCTCCTTTTTGTCTTGATGGGGCCCATTATAAAACAGCTACTTAAAATCAAGTTAAAAGAAAATTCTTTTTTTCAATACAGTTTTTTTAAGTTCTTTTTGAGTTGCGGTCTTATACTTCTATATAAAAAGACCTGTGTCAAAAGGAGAAACCGCAATGGAGACTCGAAAAAAATGTGTATGCGCCTTAGGCCTGCTCCTGATTCTATTTGCGCTGGGCAGCTTCATCAGTACAAAAGAAACCAGGGCCGCATTACCAGCGGAACCGGAAAACACGCTCACAATCATGGCCGAGCTTTCATGGCCGGAGGGTCCTCCTCTCCGCTGCGACATGGTGCGGCTGTCCTTCGGCAATACCAACTCAAATTACCAGTTGGGGGCTGCCGAAGTATTTCAGATTTCCGGTCTGCCTCGCTCCGGTGAAGTGCTGCTGTCGGTGCTGGATCAGCAGAAACGGCCTCTGGGGACAATGACGCTTTCTCTGTCTGAAGGCGCGGTCATCGACGCTGTGACGGGAGAGGATGGGATTGGCCACATCATGCTGCGGAAAGATACCGAGGTGCTGCCCCTGTCCTTCTCTCTGACAGACAGCGGTTCCATTCGATGCGGTCTCTGGCTGACAAAACCTGGATTTACGGAACAACAGTGGTACAAATAGCGGAAGGTGGGGAATAACTGATGCGAATTCTGGTAGCGGATGATGAGCCGGAGATGGTCATGGTGCTGGAAGCCCTTTTGAAATGTGAGCATTATTCCGTAGACGCGGTTTACAATGGTCAGGACGCGTTGGATTATGGACTGGGGGGAAACTACGCCTGTATTGTTTTGGACATTATGATGCCAAAGCTGGACGGAATCCAGGTTCTGCAATCCCTTCGGGCCAAACAGACCGCCACTCCGGTGCTTCTCCTGACCGCAAAAAGCCAGGTGGAGGACCGGGTGGCCGGCTTGGACAACGGAGCGGACGATTACTTACCAAAACCCTTTGACAGCCGGGAGTTTGTGGCGCGGGTCCGCGCCTTGACCCGCCGGGGCGGGACATACACACCCAGTGTCATCTCCGCCGGAAATGTTACATTGGACCGTTCCTCCTTTGAAATGAGACGCGGAGACGCCTGCATCCGGCTGGGCAATAAGGAGTTTCAAATGCTGGAGCTGCTGATGCGGCAGAAGGGGCGGCCCATTTCAACGGAGCAGTTTATGGAATCCATCTGGGGCTATGACAGCGAGGCTGAGATCAACGTGGTCTGGGCTTACATCTCCTATCTGAGACGGAAGCTGGAAGCGGCGGGCGCTAATCTCCGCATTTCCGCCCGCAGGGGGCAGGGCTATGTGCTGGAGGAAGTTTCATGATCCGATCTTTACGGTGGAAATTTATCTGGATCGCCATGCTGTCGCTGCTGGGGACCATGACGGTCCTCTGTGTCTCCATTGGTGCGGGAAACCATTGGATCACGACCCGGCGGGCAGACCGGGCCATTTCGCTGCTGCATCAAAACGGCGGAATCTTTCTTCCTCCTGGGGTGGCCTTCGACCCCTCTGATTTTGAGTTTCAGGTCACACCGGAAACCGCCTTTGAGACCCGGTATTTCATCGTGGAGCTTACGGAACAGCGGGAAGTAAAAGCCGTAGATCTTGAGCATATCGCGGCGTTTGACCGTCACTCTGTTACAGAGACCATCAGCAAGGTCATACAAGCGGGCGGCAGCCGGGGATATGTAGATTACTACCGCTTCGGCCTGTTTCCCAGTGAGGACGGCGGCAGCACCATGATCGTTATGGACTGTTTTCTGATGCTCCAGGCGGCAGACAATATGCTGCGCATCACTGTGGTCATATTTTTAGTGTGCGCGCTGATTGTGTTCCTCCTGCTGTTGTTCTTCTCCGGCCGCGCCATTCGTCCCTTTGCGGAAAACCTGGAACGGCAGAGGCAGTTTGTAACCGATGCCTCCCACGAGCTGAAAACGCCCCTTTCTATTTTGTCGGCGGATCTGGATTTGCTGTCGGATTCCTGCGGGGAAAGCCGGTGGCTGGAAAGTGCCCGCACGCAGATTATACGGCTGGACAGGTTAATTAAAAATCTGGTGGAGCTTGCCCGTACAGAGGAAACGATCGAAGGGGATACAGTAGAAGAATTTTCTGTTACAGAAATCGCGCAGGCCAGTGTGGATGCCTTTCAGCCGGCAGCAGAAGCTGATGGCAAAACATTGGTTTCAGAAATTGGAACTGACATAACCACCGAAGGGGTGCGGGATAACTTCTTCTACCTGCTTTCCATCTTGCTTGATAATGCTGTCAAATACTGTGACCCGGAGGGAACGATCCGCCTGTCACTATCCCAGCATGGGAGAAATATTTGTATCTCTGTATCCAATCCATGTAAAGGGATTGACACAGCTCAGCTTTCTCGTTATTTTGATCGTTTCTACCGGGTAGATTCCTCTCGTTCCAGATCGACTGGTGGGTATGGCATTGGGCTGTCTACTGCAAAAGCGATTGTTATCCGGCATCATGGGCTTATTGCGAACAGCTATGCAGATGGAGTAATAACTTTCATAGCAAAGATTCCAAAAACGTGCTGAGCCGCTCACTTTGGGTAAGTAGTGAATTCCTTGTGAAAGTATCTTTTGTAATTGGACAAGAGCGGATAACCAGGCGCAAAAATTTTATCTTAAAACCTGCTTTGGCTATGGTTGGATGTATTGAACGATAGTGATCCGTTTTTACTTTCAGCCAAGAAAAATCTAATTGACACTGGAAAAGAATTGCATTACAATGTGGAAAACAACATAACAGGGGAGCTTGTGTGACAGGCTGAGAGGAAGGTAGACCTTCGACCCTTGAACCTGATGCGGATAATGCCGCCGGAGGAAGTCGTAGGAAACTCTACTTTTCCAGGGGGCATCGTATTCGGGTGCCCCCTGTTTTTTGTTGCACTTTTGATGGAAAGGATGTGAAATCGGGAACCGCAGCGCATCTGCGGCGGGTTGAGGGGGAGCGCCCTGGACCTTGTATGACAGCGATGGGAAGCCGTGTTCCGGCGTGAGAGGAGGCCAGCGAGCCTCGACCGACCTTTTCCAATCGGGCAGGCTGTACCTGCTTGCAATCAACAGGGAAAGCGCCGTTATATAGGGCTGTTTTCTCTCACGACAAAGGAGTAGCGCTATGTTTGAGCAGATTTTTGAAAATGTCCGGCAAAAGTCCCCGCTGATCCACTGTATTACCAACTATGTCACCGTCAACGACTGTGCCAATATGCTGTTGGCCTGCGGCGGCTCTCCCATTATGGCGGACGACCCGGAGGATGCCGTGGAGATCACCGCCATCTGCGGTG
>CAMWBA010000239.1 GCA_947172355.1 uncultured Bacillota bacterium | reverse complement strand
CCAGGCCGATGAGCAGGTAGGTGCCCAGCTCCCGGCCCCGGCGCAGGAGCATGAATTTGGTGGCGTAGGCCACCAGCCAGCCGAAGACGCACACCACCACCACTGTGGCCAGGGCAATCATGAACGACAGCATCTCCATCCGCTCGGACAGGGTCTTGATCTCCTGAGAGAAGGTCAGGGCGTTGAAGGAGTAGAGCAGAGCGGCGGCCATGACCACCGTGACAAAGTAGACCAGATAGTCCTGGGCCTGGCGCTTGGCGTTGCGCAGGGAGAGCTTAGATAACGTCACTGACATCACCCCCCAGCGCGGCCAGCACGTCCAGAATCTCGTGGTAGAACACCGGCCTGCCCCGGTCCCCCCGGAGCAGTTCGTTGAACACCCGGCCGTCCTTCAGGAAGAGCACCCGCTTGGCGTAGCTGGCGCTGTAGGCGTCGTGGGTGACCATGAGGATGGTGGCCCCCATCTCCCGATTCATAGCGGTCATGATTTCCAGCAGATTCTTAGATGCCTTGGAGTCCAGCGCCCCGGTGGGCTCGTCGGCCAGCAGCAGGGATTGTCCCGCCACCATCGCCCGGGCGCAGGCGGCCCGCTGCTTCTGTCCCCCGGACACCTGGTAGGGGAATTTTTCCAGGATGTCGGTGATGCCCAGCTTTCCCGCCATCTCCCGGACCCGGTTTTGTACCGTTCCGGGGTCCTGGTGATTCAGGGAGAGGGCCAGGCCGATGTTCTCCTCGATGGTGAGGGTGTCCAACAGGTTGAAGTCCTGGAACACAAAGCCCAGCCGCTCCCGGCGAAATTTTGCCAGCTCCTCCTCGCGGAGACCGGCGATGCTTACCCCATCCAGGAGAATGGTCCCGGCGCTGATGGTGTCGATGGTGGCGATGCAGTTGAGCAAGGTGGTCTTGCCGGAGCCGGATGCCCCCATGATGGCCAGAAACTCCCCGGCCTCTACATTGAAGCTCACCCGGTCCAGGGCCTTGGTGACATTATTTTTGCTTCCATAATATTTTTCAATGTTCTGTACTTGCAGCATAGCCAATACCTCCTTTGCTTGTGGCTCTATGGTACACCAAAAGCGAAGGCTGTTGTAGCGAAGTCATATTGAGTTCCCTTACAGTTTTGTAAGGTTTTCCTTTGCCGGGAAGGTCAGCGTCACGGCGGTCCCCTCTCCCTCCTGGGAGGTAATGGTCAGCCCCAGCTCCAGAAACCCGGACAGCTTTTTGCACAGGTACAGCCCCATGCCGGTGGAGCCGCCCCGGCTGCGTCCGTTGCGGCCGGTGAACCCCCGGTCAAAGACCCGGGGCAGCTCGTGGGCAGGGATGCCCATACCGTTGTCCGTTACGGTAAGCTGTATCTGCCGCCCCAAAGGCCGGGCGGAGATTTGGATGACCGGTTCCTCTCCCCGGTAGCGGGCGGCATTCTGGAGGAGCTGGCCCAGGAGGAAAACGGCCCACTTTTCGTCGGTGCAGACCTCACAGTCCAGCCCATCCGTCTCCACCCGGACGCCGCTTTGAATCAGCAGGGAGCGGTGGGCATCAACCGCACGCGAGACAATCTCTCCCAGATTGGTCCGGCGCAGAACACAGTCCCGCTCCGGGCTCTCCGCCCGGGCATAGAACAGCGCCCGCTCCACATGCTCCTCAATCCGGGCCAGCTCTCCGGCGAGCTTTCGGCGCGTCTCTCCGTCCAGTTCCCGGCAGATGAGCCGGGCGGCGGTGATGGGAGTTTTCACCTCGTGGACCCAGCGTTCCACATACTCCCGGTACTCCCCCTGGGCGGACCGGGCGTCGGACACCGCGCTGGCCATGGCCTGCCCCGCCCGGCGGGTCAGCTCCCAAAGCTGGCGCTCATACAGCGCGTTGGAGGGCGGAAGGCACTCGGCAAAGAGATACTTCTGGTCCAGTCCCTCCAGAATGGACTCCAGCTCCTGAAGGCGGGTGCGCTGGCGGAAGAAGCCGGTCAGCTGTGCCCCAACAAAGACCGGCAGCAGAGCCAGGAACAGAATCACCAGCACCCCCGGCTGGGTGCCGGTGGCCCAAAGAAAGAGGGCTGCCGCCGCCGCGCAGATCCCCTGAATCAAGAGCCGGTCCAGCCGGTCGGACAGAAATTCCCGCAACGTCATAGCTGATACCCCATTCCCCGGCGGGTTTTGATAAAGCCGGGCAGACCGATTCCCTCCAGCTTGGTGCGCAGACGGGTCATGTTGACGCTGAGGGTGTTGTCGTCGATGTAGATCTGGCTATCCCACAGGGCGTCGATCAGGTCGGCCCGGGAGACAATCTGTCCCGCGTGGGACATGAGGCAGGCCAGGATTTTCAGCTCGTTCCGGGTCAACTCCGCCGTCCCGCCCTCCGCCGAGGCGGTCCCCCGGGCGAGGTGGAGGGTAAGTCCGCCGGCCTCCAGGGTGTCCGGCTCCGCCGGTCCGCCGGTGCGGCGGAGGACCGCCTTGATCCGGGCCAGCAGCACCGGAATGTTGTAGGGCTTGGTGATGTAGTCGTCGCCCCCCAGGCTCAGGGCGTACAGTTCATCGCTGGCCGAGTCCCGGCTGGTAACAAAGATAATAGGGGTTCGACTGGTCCTGCGGATGTCGGCGCACAGGGCCAGACCGTCCCGGCCCGGCAGCCCCAGGTCCAGCAGAACCAGGTCGGGCGCCGCCCGCTGGACCTGGCCGGAGACATCGGCAAAATGGGTGACCGCGGTTACCTGATAGCCCTCGTTCACCAGCAGCAGCCCCAGCTCCTCCCGAATGGCCGGGTCGTCTTCCACAATCATAATATCTGGCATATTCTTCCCTCCTGGGTTCCGCCCGAGCCAGTGGTCAAGCAAGGTTCCAAGGCGCTTAGGCGGCTTTGCCTTGGTTCACTATAGCATAGCCGGCAGAATATGTCCACTGTCTGGGCCGGGCACAGCGTACCAGGTTACTCGTTCAGCAGGTCCGCCAGGGTGAACTGGGCCAGGTACTTTTCTGAGATATCCTGGCGCTCCGCAACATCCACCAGAAACCGCAGCACATATCTGCCTTTTGTCGAAATCATCAAAATCATCCCCTCTGTTTGTCCTATTATGCCACAAGGTTGATAGGATTCCAAGAAAAACGTAATTTCTATTTACGCAGTTGGTTTATAGGAATATAATGGAATTATCTCATTTGCACCGTGCGGTTTCTCCCCGTGGGACCGCCTGAGGTGTGCAAACAACTCCACCCAGGAGGTGCTGGAAAAGCACATTGCCGCCCGGAGGGAGGCGCGGCGGCCCTGGCGACCGCTTCCGCCGCGGCGCAGGGATGACCGGACAGCAAAAAAGGGCGCAATGCGCCCTTTTTTCCATTAAATGTATTTCAACGTCCCACTTCTGGGCGTTTTTTTGTGGTAAGCGGAGGGGGGGGGGGGGGGGGCGCGCGCGGGGGGGGGGGGGGGGGGGGGCGGGGGGGGGGGGGGCGGGGCGG
>CAMWBA010000238.1 GCA_947172355.1 uncultured Bacillota bacterium | reverse complement strand
CGTTGCCGGAAAACCCGACAACGGAGAATCCGTCTACGGTTTCCACGCAGACGGATTCTCCAACGCAAATAAATAAAGACCCAGTAAAAAAAGAGAAATCAATAACTGACTCAGTAAGTACGGAATCATTTCCTTTCCCTTCATGCTCTCCCACCACCTCCACGCCTGCGGCGGCACAGCCGCCTGAAGCGAAGGGAAGGAAGCGGAGCAGGAGCAGCGGGATGAGTCAGGGCGAGATGGATGCCTATCGGGGGCTGATTCGGGAGAACATCGACTATGAGGGCTTTGTGCGGGAGCGCCCCTATGACGCGGGCCAGCTGGATGAGATGGTGGAACTGATGGTGGAGGCGGTCTGCTCCAAAAAGAAAAATATCCGGGTGGCAGGGAATGACTTCCCCCAGGCGGTGGTGAAGTCCCGGATGCTGAAGCTGGACAGCGAACACATCCGCTTCGTATTCGACTGCCTCCGGGAGAACACCACCCAGGTACGGAACATGAAGCAGTACCTGCTGACGGTACTTTACAACGCCCCGGCCACCATGGAGAACCACTACGCTGCCCAGATCAACCATGATCTCTACGGCGAGGGCGCGGCGGCATAGGCTGGACGAACTGAATCGCACTTGTAACCATTCCATCGATTTCTATGGGGCAGAAGCCCGTCATAAAGTGTCCCGTTGGAAGGCGGGGGCATTCATTTTTCGTATGATGGATCATTGTGCAAGTTTGCTCGTTTCTCCAACTCCCGTTTTTCCTCGTCTCCCGTTCCTTACTCCAAAAGGTCATTTCCGGCGTATTCTTCGTCAAAATCATCTGTTTCCGGCTCAAAATACTCCAACAACGCCAGATACAATTCCTCTGGCCGGTCCATCAGATAATCCTGATAGGAAAGGATCTCCTGCGTGGTATGATTGGCGTATTCTATCTGTACCCGCCAGCAGATTTCTCCCTCTGGCATATCTTCATCCGAAAAGTCCTCGTCAGCCTCTTCATCCTTGTCCGGCCAATACTCCGGCAGTAAATCAAAATATGGCGGGATGTTGTTGCGGGATGGGATAAGATCGTAGTCCTCCGGCCACATGAAGATTTCTAGGCTATGTACGGCCCAGCGCAGGAGCGTGGAAATCTTTTTGCCGTCCAGCGTCATGGACTGCTCCACGCCGTCACCGTCAAAGTCGGTCATGGTAAGGACGCGACTGATGCGGTTGGCGGTAAAGCGTCTGTTGACCAGCAGCTCATCGCCGTACTCATCAAAGACTTCTGTATGGATTTCAAAGGCCAGTGTGTTGATGATAAGCTGCTTTTTCCTTGCGTTGCGTTCGGCATAAGGGAAATGGATGTTGTAGACTTCCCGCGCCAGCTCCGCAACCTCCGGGCGATGATCGTGCAGGCGGTTCTCCAACCACGCTTTGTCATTGGCACTCAACCGGCCCATTGGGAAATTTGTGAGGCGGGTTATCGTCTGCGCCTCGGCTTTCTCTGCGGCGGAGAGCCGGGAACAGGCTTTGCAGATATGCGTGGCATGGCCTCTGCCGGAAAATTTTTCGTTGGCTTTGTACTCACCGCAGATTTTGCAGTAATGCCCATACGAACGGCCTGACTTCTTTTTTGACACGGGACAGTCCTCACTTCTCTTCGCGTTTTATTTATGATAGCACAATCTTCCTTCTATTTCTATGGGAATCATAGACTACGGCGAAACAAGGTGAAAGGACAACTGAGCCTTGTCCTCACTTTATTTTGAGAGGGATACCCACAACTCACGATGATCTGCTGCCTTTTCTGTTCATTAAGACAGCAAAAAGAAATGGCCTCCGCAATATTGCAGGCCACTTCTTTTTATTGTGTTGCTATAGGATTTATTTGGGGAGAACGGCAAAACATTGTCCGGCGGTGAACGCCAGCGGTTGTCCATCGCCCGTGCCTTTCTGAAAGACGCTCCTATTATCCTGCTGGATGAAAGCACGGCATCCATCGACCCGGAGAATGAAACGAAAATCCAAGAGGCCATCGGCAAACTGATTCAGAACAAGACCGTCCTGATTATTGCCCACAAGCTGCGGTCAATCGTAGAGTGCGACAAAATTGTTGTCCTGCAAGAAGGGCGTTTGGTGGAGACGGGTACGCATGATAAACTGATGGAGCAGCTGGGATTATACCATAAGCTCTACTCCCTGCAAAATGAAAGTTTGGAATGGACTGTTACAACTGTTACAACACAGTCAGAATAATCACGCATAAAGAAAGGATTTACAAAATCTTTCTTTATGTCTGAAAACCTCCGGTCGTTTTGATTTCAAGTGCGGTTCCACTTGTTGAACGTATCAAACCTCCCGATTGTCTTCGCAAGGTTTGAAAAGTGTTTAAGAGTTGTTAAAATGCAAAAAATCACCGGCATGACTGGCACAAGTCACGCCGGTGATTTTCCGTTTATGACAGCAGGGTACTCTCCAGGTCCGCCAGCATCAAATCCAGTGCGGTGATGCCGCCCTCGGCGGTGTACCACACAGCGGGATGGGCCAGATACACAATGTGCCCGTTTTTGTAGGCATCCGTTCCCACGACCAGCTCATTCTCCACGATCTCCTGGGCGAGCTGTGCGCCCTCTGTGGCAATGGCGGCGTCACGGTCCATGACAAAGATGTACTCCGGGTTTTTGTCCACGATGAACTCAAAGGACGCCTCGTTTCCGTGGGTGGAAGTATCAATGTTGGCATCCACACCCACATTCTCAAATCCGATCTCCACGCCGATGATGGAGCAGCGGCCATCGTTGCCCAGGACGTTAAAGCCGCCGCTGGTACACAGGCCCACAATAGCATTCTTGCCCTCGGCAAATGCTTTCAGCGTCTCAATGCGGCTGTCAAATCCCCCCATCAGCGTTGCCACCTGATCCTCCAGACCAAACATGGAAGCAATCGTGGCGGCATTTTTACGGACAGACTCCACCACGCCAAGGCTGCTGTCGGTAGCCAGATAAACCACAGGTGCGATCTCGCTGAGCGCGTCATAGGATTTGCTCAGGCGGCCGCCGATGAAGATCACATCCGGCTCACAGGCCATGACTGCCTCTAAATCGGCTTCTTTGATCGTCCCCAGGTTGGAGATATTCGCATCCGTCACATAGCTCTGGAGGTAATCCAGACTGGTAGACGCGGATCCGACCACCCGATCCCCTACACCCAGCGCGTCCAGAATGTCTAAACTGGCCATATCCAGAATGGCGATGCGCTGGGGGTCATAGGGAACCTCCAGCTCCGCAGGCTCCCGGTTGCCGTTCAGGCTGGTGATGGTGATAGTTTCAGGAGCGGCGGGAGTCGAGGGGGGTTCAGAGGGAGTCGATTCATCGGAAACTGGGGCCGTGCTGTTCTCCTGCTGGTTCGTATCAGACGCACCGCCGGTCTGACTGGCGCAGGCGGCGAGGCCAAGCACAAGCATGGCAGAGAGGAGCAGGGACATCAATTTTTTCATAGTGTAATTCTCCTTTTCAATAAAAGTACCGAAA
>CAMWBA010000237.1 GCA_947172355.1 uncultured Bacillota bacterium | reverse complement strand
TTGCTGACGCCGGCCTGACGGCGCAGGACGCCGGGGGGTGGCTGCGGGAACAGTGCTTTATCCTTGCCAAAAACAACAGGGGCACCAGTGTGTTTGCGCTCATCAGCTTAAATACCTTTGAGATCAAGCCGCTTGAAATCAACCGCTATGACAGACTGAACGGGCAGTTGATTGAAGAATATGCTGGCGTTGTGTCTTTCGGTGGCGGTGGCAGCACGGACGGCGGATTCTCTGCCAGTTTGATGTTAGATTATGACCGGGGGTACGCTACTGGCTCTGTGGACTTTCTCGCCGACGAAACCCTGGACGTGGACAAGGCCGCTTCTTTTTTGTGTGCTGACTGCTTGAATGAGATTTTGCCGCAGAAGGCCAGCCAGTGTTTTGGTGTTGGCGCTATCAACCTTGCTACAAAGGAAATCCAGTTGTTTGAAGAAAACCTTGCCGGGTTTGGCCTGGAAGATTTTTATATCGACTGCAATCTGGCAGAACGCAAGAACGGCGATTCTCGCCAGATGGATATTTTAATTTTTTACTGCCCAATACGGTATGAGGAAACGCCCTGAAAGGGCGTTTCCCTTCCTGCGCGGATGTGCAGGAATGAGCGACCGAAGGGAGCGAAAAGCCACGCCGTCAGGCGTGTTCGACTGGACGCAGAGCGGCCAGTCCGGGGCTTGGGGGGACCCCAACGGGCGTATTGGAAAATCCGAAAAGGATATTCCAATACATTGCTCGCCTTTTCCATCGAAACCTTTAACCCTGCTTGCGTCCCAGAAACAACGCTTTTATTCGGAGAGGTGTTCCTGTGTGGACAGCTTGCTACTCCACTTTGAAACTATATTATTTCAAATTTGACCGAATCCACTTATAATTACTCCTTGTAGGAACAATTTCCCGCAGGAGGCATACAAGCATGAAGATCGTATCATGGAACGTCAACGGGCTTGCCCGGTGCAGACGGAACGGTTTCTTGAAGTTTCTGGCAGACGCAAAACCGGATGTGCTGTGCTGTCAGGAAATCAAGGGAGAATGTCCGTTGAATGTTCCCGGCTATCTGCTGTTCTGGAACCCGGCGAAGCGCACGAACTACTCCGGGACGCTGGTGCTGTCACGGCGGCAGCCTCTCTCCTGCCAGTATGGGCTTGGCATTGATAAGTTTGATGAAGAAGGACGGCTTATCACGTTGGAATACAAGGACTATTTCATCGTCAATGTTTATGCGCCGAACCTCAACCCGCACTCGACGCCCGACCGCTTGGATTCTCCCAGCTTCAGCACCGCCGGGACGAACAGAAGGCCAACGGTAAGTATAAAGTGGTCTGGCAGCGGCAAGGGGGCCGCTGTGCGTTTTGCGGAAATCCCATGCTGGCTGACCAGGAGGTTGAGGTGATCGAGAAGGTGATCGGCAAGGGGCGGAGGGTGCAAAACCTGATTTACATTCACCGTCAATGCGCCTGCGATATGTTCTCGGATTCGGACGATACCTTTGGGGAGCATATCGACCTGTTTGAACTGCTGGGGGACTTCGTTGACACCGCCCCTTTGAGAGAATCCCCATACCTCGAATTGCGGGAATACTTCCGCCTGTCTGACAAGTCCCCTCTGACCCTGACCTTCCGGCAGATTGAGCAGATACTCGGTGACAGCTTACCAGCAGAAGCGTACTTCTACGATGCCTTCTGGTATGAGAATATGCCGGGAATGACCTCGCCCATGTGGAGGGAGGAAGGATACCCCTTCCATGCGCTTATCCCGGACGAAATTGACTATTACATTTCCGATTCCTGGACAAGTCAGGGATATGAGATAAAGGCCCTTCACCGCCATGACGAGCGTGTGGTGTTCCGCCGGGTGGTCACGGGCGTGTCCGGGGTAAGAATCCCCAGGGCCTTAACCGCCCGGAAATTGCCTGATGCGCTCGTCTACAAGCTGGAAAAGCTGTTAAAGCAGTTTGTTCGGGAGAACGGATTGTAGCATTCGTTTACACAGATGTAGGCGGATTAAAAAATCAAAGCCGCTGCTTTCCTAACAGGCCCTGTCCGCTACAATAGATTTGACAAAATCTATTGTGGAGGTACATTCCCATGAACTATGGCTATATCCGAGTGTCCGCCAAGGACCAGAATGAGGCCCGCCAGCTTGCCGCGCTATCTGGCCTTAACATTCCTGCCGGAAACATCTACTTGGATAAACAGAGCGGCAAAAATTTTGACCGGCCCGCTTACCAGCGCCTGCTCCGGAGGCTGCGTTCCGGCGATGCGCTCTACATCCTGAGCATTGACCGGCTGGGACGTGACTATGATGAAATATTGGAACAATGGCGGATCATCACCAAGAAAAAGAGCGCCGACATTGTGGTGCTGGACTTCCCCTTGCTGGACACCCGCGCCCGGTTGGAGGGGCAGGATTTGACAGGCCGGTTCGTTGCTGATCTGGTTTTGCAGATATTGGCCTACGTTGCACAGAAGGAGCGGGAAAACATCCGGCAGCGTCAGGCGGAGGGGATTGCGGCGGCAAAGGCGGCGGGACGGTGCTGGGGAAATCCGGGCATTGAGCGTCCGGCGGAAGCGGACGATTACGCGATTCTTTGGCGGGAGAAAAAATTTTCACTGGAGGAAATCGGGCGGCGATTGGGCGTGTCCAGAAGCACCGCATATCGCTTTGTAAAATTCGACAAAAATCACGGCAAAAAGTTTGGCGAAAATGACGATTAAAAAAATTGAAAAAACTGCCCCAATTCATACTTTGGACTGATACCGCAAAAAAAATTTGTGTGATAAAATACAGTCAGTCCATAGCGGCGCAAGAATTTTGCAAAGTGTGCTTCAAAAAATAGAAAATCTCCGGTGTCACAGTTGCGTGATGCCGGGGATTTTTTATGTCTTAACCCCCAACTCTTTTGGTTTCTCCAAGTACACATGGGGAAATTTTCACAGGGAGGCGAGGTATGGATCAGAACATTGTATTAACGACTGAACTACAAGAAAAATTCAAGACGGCATGGGCACAGCGGCAGGTAATTTTCTTCAGCGCCCCCTGCGGCTGCGGTAAAAGCGCCGCAGCTTCGGCCCTTCTGGAGCCGTACACTGTTTGCCGGTGGGATGCCCTGTCCGAACCGCTGGAACCGGCGCATAACTTCACCTGCGACGCGGTGCTTCTGGACAATTTGCAGGCCCTAAAAAGCCCGGACGCGCAGCAAGCCCTTCGCGCGCTGATCCTGGAGCGCCTCGAAACACATTTCGTTCTTTTGAGCCGTGGAGCTGTCCCCGGCTGGCTGGCGTCCTTCCGCTATGAGCGCCGGATGCAGGTCTTTGAAACCCAAAACTTGATGTTGGACCAGGAAACAGCGGACAAACTGCTGTCGCTCTCCGGCATCTCCCCCACACCGGCAGAGATGTCCGCAATCCAAAAAAGCTGCAAGGGTTATCCGCTGGCCCTTGGCATCCTCTGCCACCAGATGCAGGGCGGCAGGCCCTATGATGAAACCGTGGATGCGGATGTGCGGCGGGAGCTGTTCACC
>CAMWBA010000236.1 GCA_947172355.1 uncultured Bacillota bacterium | reverse complement strand
TCCACATAGCTCTCACCCCGGATACCCCGAAGCTCTACCAGCGTCTTTCCCCGCAGGCCCACCACTTGATAGAAGGAGCAGCCGCTACCGCACTCATCGTAGCTGGAATGCTTAAAGATGTCTCCAATGCGGATGTTTTCGTTGGTCGGTCGCTTTGTGCCCATACAGTATCCCCCTTCGTTTCATGTCCGCCTGTGTTGTGAGGCCAGTATAGCACACGCCTGCCCCGCAGTATGACAAACGTCCCGACGCTTTTTCGGGAAGCGCATGACCGGCCTGGGCCGGTCACGCATTTGCTTACAGTTCGTCCAGATCCAGCGTCTGTCCGTCATGCAGGACCTTCACCCGATCCTTCCAGAGGGTGAAGGCCGGGATGGAGGCAAATTCATCCGCCCTCTCCGTGTGCATGGGGAGGATCCACTTGGGGTCCACGGTCTTGATGAGATTGGCGATGGTCTCCACATAGGCGTGGCCGCTGGTGTGCAGGGTTTCGTAAGGATGACCGCCGATGAAGCGCAGCAGGTCTTTGTCGGCGTGTTCCTCCTCCAGATACCCCTTCCACATGGAATAGATGATCTGTCCCTGGCCGTCTTTGTCCAGAAATTCCTCCCGCAGCTTGTCAAAGGGGCTGACGTAGGTGTCCGGGTGGGTATTTTTCCGCGCCAGCACCACAAAGCCGTCCCGCTCCAGTTCTTCCTTTGTAATGGCTTTGCAGTACACAGGGTATTTCATGGACTCCCTGATCTCCCGCAGTTCTGCCCACCGGCTGTCCCCTTTGCCCAGCACCCGTATCGTGGGGTGCGTTTTCGAGGCCCGGTATTCCTTGAACCCCCGCTCCTCCTGCATATCCCGCATGGCGGTGAGGAGGATGCGGGCCTGGTACAGGTCGCAGACGAAGTGCATCCCCTTGGGGGTGTTGTGGTAAAATTCCATGATGCTGTCCAGGTTGGTGGAGGACACCAGCACAAAGTTATACTTGTGTGTCTGGAACAGCATTTCCGCCCTTTGGCCCAGATCCTCCTCCGACCTGACCAGGGTGTCCCCAACCTCGCCGGTGCGGCTGAGCATGGTGCCCTCGGTGACCAGAAGATCCACCGGCTTAGGCACGTACTTCTGCACCATCCGTTCCATGCGCTCCACCTGCCCCGCGATGCCGTGGTTCCGGAAGTCCCCGGTGAACAGGATGGTCTTGCCTGCCGCCTGGATGCAGAACATATAGGCGTCCAGGGCGGAGTGGTCCACGTAGAGGGGCAGGACCCTGATGCCGGGAACGGGTGTCATCCATTTCCCCGGCTCATAGGTCCTCATCTGTTCCACGATGGCGCTGCCCTTTTCCGGCGCGTCCCGGTCGATGTAGGGGACCAGGATGCGCAGGATGTTCTTGGCCAGGGGGCCGATGTACATGGGAACACCCGGCGGAACTTTTTTGAACAGGCCGTAGTGGTCGCCGTGGTAGTGGGTGAACAGAACCGCGCCGTCCTGGCGGGAGCCGAACACCTTTTGGACCATCTCACGGTCCTTCGTTTGGGCATCTCCGTCCGTCCCCGGCAGGTTGGCCCCGAAGTCGATGAGGATGCGGTGTCCTCCGGCGCTGATCTCGGTGCAGCAGCCGCCGATCTGGTGGGTGCCGCGATGGATGGTCAGGCCCGCCATATCATTTCCCTGCCTTTTCCGGTAAATAGATGGCGGCAATGATGTCCGCCAGCAGCTGGGCAAGCTCGTCATTCGGATGCCGGTTCGGCAAATCCGCAACGAATTTTTTCAGGCTTCGGGGCTCTATTCCCTCATGGGTGCGTCGTCCATTCGGTGTCAGATAGATGACCTCCATTTGTTTATCCCAGAGTTTCTCCGGATAATCCACCAGCTTGCCCAGGGTATAGAGGTATTTCCGGGAACGGTATTTTTTTGATTGTGTCCATCTTTTTTCTCGAATCAGTGCCATAGCCTGTTCAGCGCAGTGGCCGTCTTGGGACTTAACTCCGTATTTTTGCAGAATCAAGTCAAAGGCAGTGCGCAGAGTTTCATTGGTCCAATGCTCATGCCCTCCCAGTTTCAGGTTAAAAACAGCCTTTTTATTCAGGATAGACAGCAACTGCCGGCCAATCTTATCGCCAAAGGATTTTTCCTGACTCTGACATTCTTCAAGATACTTCCCCGCCTGCTCGTCATTGTCGCTGCTGTCCGTAGTTTTTAGCTCAATGAGGTAAACCTTGTCGCCCGCAAGCACGTAGTCGATTTTTGTACCGATGCTCCCAAAGAGGTCCCCCCGTGGGATCGACATCTCCTTAGCCACAAGGGTTGTCCCCTCCACAAGCTCATGGATATATTTGGACAGCAGTGTGTCCAGAATGACCTCCGCCTTGATGTTTGGAGTGAAGTAGTCTTTGACCACCCATTCGCGGATGACACTTTCCAATGTTTCAGACATATGACAACCGTCCCTTCATAATTTATGGTTTCAACCAGGCGTATTGTCGGGTGCGCAAATCGGAAAGGCAGATCTTTTGCGATGTGGGGAAAACGGGGTGGACAAGCCCCTATTTCTGGTTGTTCTGCTCGCACCACGCCGCAATCTCCCTAATCAATTCCAGCGGTAACGGCTTGCAGTAGGGGATCTGAATGGTTCCTTTGCTGGTCTTGTAGTCCGTCAATCTGTCGGCAAACGCTTCCACGGCCTCCGGGCCGGGGTACAGGCCGATGTGCTTCTTGAACGCCGCGAACTGAATCAGGTTGCGGCCCTTCCAGTAGGTGGGCATACTCCAGGAGATTTTCTCCTTGGCCTCTGGGATGCTGCCTTTGATGGTGTCATTCACCTGACGCAGATAGGGCTGAACATCCTCCGGCTGGCTGCGGATGTATTCTTCAATCGTCTCGGGCGCTTTCCCACAGTAATGATCTTGATCTTTCCTGCGAAATGACCTGCCGCATTTGGGGCATACCCACATGGCGGGTTCCTCCTGGCTCCGCAGAATCTTTTCCATAGGTTTGCCCTTGGCAAGCTCGTCAATCAGCTTATCCAAGTACCGGATTTCTCGCATAAGAGGGTCTTCGATCTCCTCAACCCGTATGCCGCAAACAACACCTTTTATCAGCGTTCGGTTGGGATTGGGCATGGGTGCGTTGCGGAAGAAGTCTCCATAGCAAACAGGGGATAGGCGGGCTGCTTCCAATGCTTCAGCATCATATCCTGTCAACCAGCAGATGATCTCATCCACTTCGGATTTTGTACGCCCTTTCCTGGTGGCCTTGTTCAATAGAGCGTCATAGATTTTCCCGAAATCCATTTGGAATACCTTTTCGTTACTCATATGATCGGATGCCTCCCTGGAATGGATACTGATATTTGCCCTTAAAGCAGCTCCCTCGTTTTTCTCGCCAGATACAGCGGAAGATTGGTGATATACCCGTCCTTCCGATAGCCGCGCTTGGAGAATCGAAGGGCGTGTTCCGGCTGGTGTTCGGCAATGTACCGCTTAAAGGAGGGGGCCGATTTGTCCTCGCCGCCCTTGGCCTCAATGGGGATGATCTCTGTTCCGT
>CAMWBA010000235.1 GCA_947172355.1 uncultured Bacillota bacterium | reverse complement strand
AGTGAGATAGAGAACATCTCCATTGGTCTCGACTGCCCCGGAAAAGACCAGAAAGTGCGCCCCGGCCCCGTTGTCTAGGATGCGGAACAGGCAGATGCCAGGCGTAGGATCCTCAATGGACCAGGCAGTCTGAATCAATGAGGACTGCGTCCCTCTGTTCTCATACAGCACTTCATCCCCGGTAGACAGCCGCAGGGCCGACCAGGAGGCGCTGTTCTGCTGGTATAACTGCTCCATCGTCTTGACGATAGCGTCCCTGTCCAGGTAGGTATCCATGCTGTTGACGATCTGCAGGGTACCCCAGGCCATGCGGTAGTCGCCCAGGGCCGCCGCCTTCTCCCGCTCCAGAGAGTCCTCAAAGGACTCGGAAATCAGCAGGCTGCCACCCGCTCCGAACAGGACGGCCAGCACCGCCAGCATACACAGGGTCATCTTCAAATGGAACTTCACGGCTCCACCTCCAGCCGGTAGCCGATCTTGTTCACCGCGCGAAGGCAGGTTTCCCATCCGGTCTTTTTGCGCAGCCGCTGGATATGGATGTCTACCGCCTTGCTGCCAAAGGGGTACGGTTCACCCCATACCCGCTCATAGATGGTTTCCCGATATAGGGCACGGCGGGGGTTTCGGGCGAAGAGGAGCAGCAGCTCATACTCCGTCTTGGTCAGGCTGATCTCTGCCTCGTCCCGCCATACCTGCATGGATGCGGTGTCGATTTTCAGCCCGCCAATCTCCAGTACCATGTCCGTCTTTTGATACCGGCGCAGGACTACATCAATGCGGGCCAGCAGTTCTATGACCTCAAAGGGCTTGACGATATAGTCCTCTGCCCCCAGCTTCAGGCCCTTTACCCGGTCTTTGACCGCCGATTTCGCCGTCAGGAAGATGACCGGAACCTTCATTGGACGGATGTACTCCATCAGCTCAAAGCCGTCAATCTCCGGGAGCATCACATCCAGCAAAATCAGGTCATAGTGATGATCCACCAGCAGGTCCGCCGCGGCCGCGCCGTCAAAAGCGCAGGTACAGTGGTAGCCTTCCTTAGTCAGGCTGAGACGGATCAGGTTGGAGATGGGCTTTTCGTCCTCTACAATTAAAACTTGAAGCAAGATAAATCCTCCTTGGTCAAATATGTGGAACGCTCATAAAAAACATAAAGCAACATAACCGCTGCATTTCCCCTTTTATCTTATGTGGGATTTTATCGCTTGGAGGTTACATACTGAAAGGGCATTCGGCGTCATGTTACCTGATGACTATATAAATTGCGTCAAAATTTTATATGGAAAGCATATTATTTTGCATTGCCCATACCCATTGCCGCAATTAACATATGAAAGCAGCGGGGTCCCCCCGCTGCTTTCACTAATTATTGTAGTCGTGTCATAATCTTGAAAAGATAATAAGTTCCTTCTGGCAATCCCAACTGATGCTTTACAATACAGCTCCGTTCAAAGAGCAAAAGCACCCTACTGTTTGAACTACTCACAAAACGTAAAACTTATCACATTTGTCACCACTTCATTTTTCTTGTTCAGAAATGTGTAGTATGCCGAAAAGCGGTCCAGCGCTGTAGCCCTTGCGCCAATAACGGAATTCTCAAGGGGAATCCATGATACAGAATAATCCGCAAGAGATAGTATTATTACGACCTCGGGAAAACCACAAGTTCTTTCTGAGAATCCCAGCTGATACTCTTCAATAAAATTCCGTCTATGGAGCACAAGTGCATAATCTTGCTTATGCAGGTATCGACCTCATATTCTATAAACCGATCTTGATTTACATTACCACGCCAACAAGGCTGCCGCCCTTGTCCCGGAACAGGGCATTTTCCGGCAGCCTTTCCACATCAAGATACGAATGCGCCATCATCCAATCCAGGCGTCCCCAGTGGAAATGCTCATGAAAGCCAGTGTCAGCATTTTTTTGAAGAAAATTGCGGATTTCCTTGAACTGCACATTAAATCTGGTAATGCTGTAGTTTTCAACTGAGTACATTACAGCCACTCCTTCCCCTCGGCATAACAAACCTATCTCCAACTGCTGCAATCAGGGCAGCACCTTGATCAGCAGCAGCCGCCCGCTGCCCACAGAAACCTCCGCCGTCATCCCCGGCAGTACCTCGTTGCTGATACCATACTGATACTCACAGGTAATCTCCGCATTGGACAGGGGGAATTTCGCATTTTGGATGGTAATGCCCCTGGCCTGGCCGCTGATATTCAGCAGGGAGAAAAACGGATACCGGTCCTCAATGCGTACCGGCCTGCTTGAAACAATCTCCATCTCAGAGTAGTCATCCAGGGCTGTGGCATATTTCCCCTGGGTATCCAGCATCAGCAGCAGGGATACGTTTCCCAGCGTGTGATCCAGCCGCCCGCCAATAACCCCGACCAGCAGGAAGTCTTGAAAGCCACGCTTCAGCGTTTCCTTTACCGCAAAGGCCGTGTCGGTATCATCCTTCTCGCATGGAAGCACAATGGTTTCCGTTTCCAGATCTGGGTTCTCATAGGAATCAAAGTCGCCCACGATCAGATCCGGAGCAATGCCCAGCCCTTCCCGATGCTTCAGGCCACTGTCGCAGCAGATATAAAAATCGTCCGCCCGCAGATAGGCACGAATACGGTCGTACCGTCCAATATCCGCACCGCCGATAATCACACACCGTCTCATACTCGGCTTCTCCCTTAATTGCTCATGTTCCAGGCCATCTCCCAGAAGGCCAGCTCATAACGGGAACAGGCAAGGAAGATATCTGTGAGGTGTTGAAGCTGCGGTTCGGTATAGTGTTGCGTCAGTTGATTCGTCATGTTCAGCAGCAGGACATTCGCTTCGCTGTAATGGGGATCAGCATAACCCTTTACCCAATCGCCATAGAAGGGATGATCCAGGGCTGCCGGATTATTCTTCACTATCTTCCGGGCGATGATCTCATAGCTGTAGGCACAGGAGAGGATAGCCGCCAAAATCTCCGCCTCCCCCTCCTCATAGGCCACTCGGAGCATATAGGAAGTGTAGGAGAGATTGTCCAGCGCCCGGGGGGTGGCCTCCAACTCCTCCCGGGATACGGCAAATTTCCCCATATAGCCCCGGTGAATGTCCATCTCACCCTCGGTGAGCAAGGTCACATACTTGGAGAATAGCTGAATGGTTTCCGGGCTTTTGGCTTTCGCTATTCCCAGAGCAAAGACTTTTGCATACTCCTCCAGATAGAGATAGTCCTGGATGATGTAATACTTGAACTTCTCCCGGGCCAGCGTGCCGTTCTGGATGCCTAATACAAATGGATGCTCATTATAGGCTGCCCAAATGTCTTTCGCTGCAGCTAAAAGCCGCTCCGTGGTCTTCATTGCTCCGCCTCCTTTGCATATTCGCCGGTGAGATTGAAATTATGCTGCATGGGACCCCGTCCCTTCCCCAAATCCAGCATGGCTCCCAGGGCGCCAGAGAGATAATCCTTCGACCGCCGGATGGATGTGGGCAGGTCAAAGCCCTTGGCCAGGTTGGCCGCGATGGCGCTGGACAGGGTACAGCCGGTACCGTGGGTATTGGG
>CAMWBA010000234.1 GCA_947172355.1 uncultured Bacillota bacterium | reverse complement strand
AAGAACCTGAACTTGAAGATATTGTACCCTATATGTGCAATACGCATAAAGAAGTTTTCCCTATTGGGAGTGCAACCGCATGATGCTGTGGCGTCATGCGGTTGTCGTTTTGCTGTACCTGCTAAATTCCGGGGAAAAATCAATCTCCCCGATAAAGTTATAGTGTACGTCAATGCGCTGGGTGCGATGGCCGCTGGACTTATCCGGGGCGTGAACAACTACCTTTTCCACAAACTCACGCAAAAGTGCCGGGGTCAGCTCGGTGGGTTCGGTGTACTTCCGTACAATTTTCAGGAAATTCTGAATATTGACAGCCTGGGCTTTCGTTTCGGCTACAACGCCCCGCAATTCCTCTGCGGACTGTTTCAGATCCGCCTGTTCCTTTTCGTAGCCCTCGGACAACCGGGTAAGCCGCTCTACGCTCAACGCCCCCGCCACACGATCTTCATAAAGCTGTTGAATAATGCGGTCAAGTTCGCTGATACGCCGCTCCTGCTTCTCCAGCTTGCGCTTGGCCCGTTCCTGCTCGGTACGCTGTGCCGCCGTCTTGTTTTCCATGACGCGCCGCACAAACTCATCCTCGTCATCCTGTGCGTAGGCTACCACCCTCTGCAAATTTTGGAGTACAAGCTGTTCCAGCACCACGGCCCGGATATAATGGGCGGTGCATTGCTTTCTGGAGCGGTAGTTTGCACAAGTGTAACTCTCCTGTTCTTTTGTAAATGTAACGGTGCGGTGGTGGTACAGCTTTGCTCCACAATCGGCGCAGTAGGCCAGCCCGGAGAACAGTCCCATTTCGCCCAGCTTGGTAGGGCGGCGGCGCTGCTCCCGATTCTTCTGTACGATTTCCCATGTCTCCCTGTCAATAATCGCTTCATGGGTGCCCTCAAACACCGCCCGCTTGTCCGGGGGATTGATGATTGCTTTCTTGCTCTTGTAGGAGAGTTTTGTGGTCTTGAAATTCGTTGTGCGGCCTAAATAAGTATCCTGTTCCAAAATGCTCAGGACAGTTGCGGGATTCCAGCGGCAGGGATCATCCGGGTAGTAACGGCTTGTCCGGCCTGTGCGCCGAAACTCAATCGTCCCCGGCGTTGGGATTTCCCTCTCTTTCAGCATCCGGGCAATTTTACCAGGGCCGTTGCCCTCCACACATAGCTGGAAAATCAACTCCACCACGGGGGCGGTTTCCTCGTCCACCAAAAGGTGTCCGTCCTCGCCCTTTATGTAGCCGTAGGGAGCGTTTGATGCCAGCCTCTGGCCCGACATTCCTTTGTTGCGGAAAACCGCCCGTATCTTCTTCGACGTATCTTTGGCATACCACTCATTTATGATATTTCTGAACGGGGTGAAGTCATTTCCCAGTTGATCCTCGCTGTCCACTCCGTCATTGACGGCGATAAATCGGACTCCCAGTTCTGGAAATCGGATTTCCGTATATAGCCCCACTTCCAGATAATTCCTGCCAAACCGGGACATATCCTTGACTATCACCATACTGACAAGCCCTGCCTCAATGTCGGCCATCATTTCCATAAAGCCGGGACGTTTGAAATTTGTACCGCTCCATCCGTCATCTTTGTAAACCTTATAGCTGGAAATTCCACGGTCTTGACAATACCTGGTGAGGATTTCGATTTGATGGGCTATGCTGTTGCTGTCCCCCTCGTTCTCATCATCGCGGGAGAGCCGGACGTAGAGGGCTGTCCATTTTTCATTCAAATTGCCTGACTGCCTAATCATTTCAGCCTCCAATCCGGCAGTTACCGTTTCTGGCCTTGTGACACTCATAATTATACCTAATATCAAGAAAAACGTCAAATATTCGACAAATTCAGCGGGGATTGATGTATTGCTTCTCTGTCAAATAAACGCATCGTTTTCCAGAAACGGTAGCTCCCTCGCGGGTAGACTACTTTAATAAGAAATGCGTCTCACGGTGAGACGCATTAACGACAAATTTTGCATTGGTTGGCGGTTTTATATTTCGTTGTTCACGCTTAGAAAAACAAGGCAGGATCAGACGGCGGCTGGCAGGGCCGCTCCATAGGATTTTTCGTGCCTCCCCCCATTCCCGTGGCGGGGCGTCCTACGCTGTGACGCATAGCCGACGCAAGTATCTCCCCTGTATGCGGTTCGTGGCCTGCTGCTGTGCCATAGCAGCTTTGCGGCGCTGGCCCTGTTCGCTCCGTCCTCCCAGTGTCCGGCCTCCTTTCACGGGAGATCATCCCTGCGTACCCGCCGCCCGGCTCCGCGCATACAGAATGTATCTGATTGCCTTATTCAGTTGTAGTCAAGCCTTTTTCCTACGAACGGAAAATACCTGCTTCTACCACTTAATATCCGTGAAAATCGGATTTTGTTCATTATTCGCAGGAATGGGCAAAACTTCCCAAAAGATTTTAGAAAACGACAGTTTCCTAAAAATACGTTTCACCGTGAGACACATTTTTCAGCAATCGCTGTATTGGTTGCTGTTCCTGTTTCTTACGTCTTGATTTCGCCCTTTGTATGTATCACGATGCCGAATAGCCAAAACTGAAATAAAACTCAAAACAAGTCAAAACATTTTATTTACCTGCCTGATACAACAATTTTTGCATTGGAATTGTAACGCCGATACAAAGAAATGCGTCTCACCGTGAGTAATGTCATTAAGTTGGGAATAGGGAGAAAATAAAGTCAAAAAAGATGTAAAAAGGGGTTGACAAAGGAGGAAAAATGTGCGGCGAAGCCCTGAAAAGTAAACTTGCTTTTCGGGGGGACGCCGCACATGAAATATACACCAAAATTTTTGCGGGGAATGCTGCTTTCTATGATCCGGAAAATGGGGGAGCACCCAGAACAATACGTCAGGCAGCCGGGGCGGGATTTTACCCGTCCCCGGACGCTGACCTTCGAAACGGTCATATCCCTGCTGCTGACCATGAGCGAAAACAGCATCGGGAAGGTACTCATCGGACGGTTTCAAAACAGCGAAAAAACACCGTCGGCTTCGGCCTTTGTCCAGCAGCGCCAGAAGCTGCTGCCCGCGGCGCTGGAAACGCTGTTTCACCGCTTCACGGCCCTGCTGCGCCCGGAAAAAACCTTTTGCGGCTGCCGCCTGCTGGCGGTGGACGGCTCGTCGCTGAAATCCGCCGCCTACCCGGAGGACCCGGCCTCCTACCGCCCCGGCACGCCCAGGCAGCACGGCTGGAACCTCTGGCACATGAATGCGCTCTTTGACCTGGAAAACGGCATTTATACCGACCTGATCGTGCAGAAGGAGCACGAAAAGAACGAGTGCAGAGCCCTGTGCCAGATGGCAGACCGCTCCCGCATTTCCGGGAAGGTGATCCTGCTGGCTGACCGGAATTACGAATCCTGCAACAATCTGGCCCACCTGGAGAAGCGGAACTGGAATTACCTGATCCGTATTCGGGACAAGGCTCGGGGCATTGCATACGGTACGCCTCTGCTCTCGACCCGGACCGGTTTCCCCTCGCCGCCTCAAAGCCCTCTACGCCAGACGCTGGGGTATTGAGACCTCCTTCCGCAGCCTGAAATACGCCGTGGGCCTCATCCATCTTCACG
>CAMWBA010000233.1 GCA_947172355.1 uncultured Bacillota bacterium | reverse complement strand
CTGACCGGAAAGCAGCTGTGCCGGATGAATATTTGCGAGGGGCTCTGCTATGCGGTCTTTGCCGCTCTGGCTGTCCTGCTGATCGGACTTCCGATTGCGGTGGCGGTGTGCCGGGAGGTCAGCCGGCAATCCTTTGCCGGTGAGATCGTGCCCTACCCATTTCCGATACCGGAAATGGGCCTGTTCCTCCTGGTGCTGTTCGGTCTGGAATTTCTGCTGTCCGCCTGGATGGCCGGCAGGCAGAGAAAGCAGTCCTTGGTCGAGTAGATGCGGGCGGTGGGATAGCGTTTCCGCAGAACATTTCATGACATCCAGGGAGCATTTCATTACAAGAACCTTGAAATGGTGTCCTTTGCTCTATAGACTGATAAAAGCAAAGAACTTTTTTGCAAAATTAGCCATAGAAAGGGGATGCAAACATGAACGTACAGATGATGGAAGGGCTTCTGGGAGCCAGCTCCAATATCAAGTTGTCGGGTACGCCTATGAGCGTGTACCGGCAGGCCAGCGCCGAGGGCGACACGGAGAAGATGAAACGGGCGCTGGGCTATACCGGCGAGTGTACTGAGAAAGCGGTCAAGTACCAGGAGAAGCTGGACAAGGGCATGAAGGCCGAGGCGAAGGCTGAAAAGGAAAAAGCGAAGCTGGAGCAGGAGGCCGCCATCGAGAAGCGCCGGGAGGAGCACAAGCGGGCGGAGGAAGGCACAGAATCAGGCCGCCCCCAGGGAAGCGATTTGGTTCAGATCAGCGAGGCGGCGAAAGCGGCGCTGAAAAACAACAAGTCCGCCGAGGCGGCGGAGCCCATTGACAGTGAGCCGGTTACCTATACGCCCGCTGGCGAAATTGCCGCCGCTCCGGTGGACGCCGAACCGACAGTTTCCTTTACCGCGTAAAATTTCAAGGAGGAATGACTTATGATGCCGATTTCTGGTGTGAGCACGGTTGCAGTCCAGCCTTTGACAACGACTGAAAAGGTGCTGGGAGCGTCCAAGGTCCGGAAGCCCGAGGAGGAGGCCCAGAGCCGCCAGTTGAAGCCCGTGATGGACGAATACATTCCGGAGGAGCCCCAGGAGCCATCCGGCCGCTACTGGATGGGCAGGGACGAGGACGGTCAGCCCAAGATCTATTTTGACGACCCGGAGCGGGCGGCAGACGCGCCCAAGCAGCCGGAGGATGCCCCGGAACGGGCAGCGGACGCACCTGAACAGCAGGAGGGCGCCCCCGAGGCCGAGGAACCCGATCCGGCAGGCCAAGGCGCGAAAGGCCCGGAGGGGAAAAAGGACAAGGGAGAGGTCTGGGAGTGTAATACCGACAAGGTGGACCAGGAGATCGAAAAGCTGAAAAAGAAGCAGCAAGAGCTGGAGCAGCGGCTCAACACCGAGACCGACGAGGCCAAGATCAAGGATCTGGAGCGTCAGCTGGCCCATGTGGAACAGGAGCTGAAGCAAAAAGACAGCGATACATACCGGAGGCAGAACGCTGTATACATACAGCTCTCTTAATTTCTGGAAAGCGGCGGTTTGTTCAAACCGCCGCTTTCCTCCATCCCGTAGGAAAAATTTAAGAAATTCCATAGAGAAAAAAAGGGAAAAGCAAAAAGAATTTTGATATAATTGCGGTAAAGTTTTCACCAGCTGTTATTTAGCGCCAATAGCGTATAATGCCGCCGCGCTGGCGCTGGTAATCATTGCCATTGCACTGTTATGGCGTCAGAAGTGGAGATCAGCAGCATGAGTACTCATATTTTAGTGGTAGACGATGAAAAAGAATTAGCCGATGTGCTGGAGCTTTACCTCACAAATGACGGCTACACGGTCCACAAATGCTATACCGGCGCGGAGGCCCTGGACTGCATCGCACATACAGACCCGGATCTGGCACTCCTGGATGTGATGCTCCCCGACGCGGACGGCTTTCAGCTCTGCAAGAAGATCCGGGAGAAGTCCTACTGCCCCATCATCATGCTCACAGCCAGGGGGTCGGACGGGGACAAGATCATGGGCCTGACCATCGGGGCCGACGACTACATCACAAAGCCCTTCAATCCCCTGGAGGTGGTTGCCAGGGTCAAGACTCAGCTGCGGCGGTACAGGCTCTATAACGGCTCCGCGCCAAAGCAGGAGGAACCGGCCCATGAATACAACATTCGGGGTCTGATGCTCAACCGGGACAGCCACAAGTGCTTTCTGTTTGGGAGGGAAGTGCAGCTGACTCCCCTGGAGTTCTCCATCCTCTGGTATCTCTGCGAGCGGCAGGGGGTTGTCGTCCCCTCCGAGGAGCTGTTTGAGGCGGTGTGGGGTGAGAAGTTCCTGAAAAACAACAACACCGTCATGGCCCACATCGGGCGGCTGCGGGAAAAGCTGGACGAGCCTGCCCGAAGCCCCAGGTTCATTAAAACGGTATGGGGGGTTGGGTACACCATTGAAAAGTAAGAATGACTTCGGCCAGTTCCGCAGGAAGATATTCCTCCACACCATAGCTGTGCTGGCGGCGACCGCCGCTGTGATCTATCTCACCTACGCCGTCCTGCTGCGGGGCCGCTTTGCCAACGGAATGGTGGCCCTGTTTCAAAACACCCTGGGCATGGACTATGCCGCCGCCCTCCGGTTCTACGAGCGCACCTTCCGCAGTCACATGGACGCCATCATTCTGCTGTCCCTCCTGCTGGTGGCCGCCGGCCTGTTCTGCTTTTACCTCCGCTGGCTGACCCGGTATTTTGAGGACATCAGCAGAGGACTGGACGCTCTGTTCCAGGACGTGGCGGGAGAAATCTCCCTGCCCCCGGAGCTGCTCCCCATTGAGCGCAAAATGAATCTGGCGAAGCACGCCATTGACCGGCAAAAGAGTGATATGCTCCTGGCGGAACAGAAAAAGAACGATCTGGTGATGTACCTGGCCCACGACCTGAAAACACCCCTGGCCTCCTCCATCAGCTACCTGAACCTGCTGCGGGATGAAAAGCAGCTCTCCGAGGAACTGCGGGAAAAGTATCTCACCATTGCCCTCGCCAAGTCGGAGCGGCTGGAAGATTTAATCAATGAGTTTCTGGAGATCGCCCGGTACAGCCTGTCCACCATTACCCTGCAATACAGTGAAATCAATCTGACCCGCCTGCTGGAGCAGCTTGTGTATGAGTTTCAGCCGGTTTTGGACAAGAAGGGCCTGACCTGCCGCCTTGCGGCCGGTGACGGTATTCTGCTGAACTGTGACGCCGACAAGATGCAGCGGGTCTTTGACAACCTTTTGCGCAACGCGGTGAATTACAGCCGCGACGGAACCGAGATTACCATTGAGGCCGAGAGCGGCGAGGACAGCGTAACGCTGAGATTTTCCAACCACGGCGGAACGATTCCCCGGGAGAAGCTGGAGCGAATCTTTGAGCAGTTTTACCGGCTGGACACGGGGCGCGGCTCCGGCGGGGCCGGGCTGGGCCTTGCCATCGCCAAGCAGATCGTCATGCTCCACAGGGGGACAATCACAGCGGAGAGCGGGGACGGCCTGACGGTTTTTACCGTAATACTTCCTTTTGTGTAGGAAAATCGTAAGAAAGTCCGCAGGAAAACGGTTGAATACCGTGTGAGCGA
>CAMWBA010000232.1 GCA_947172355.1 uncultured Bacillota bacterium | reverse complement strand
AGAGCTTCCGGGCCAAGGTGCTCAACAATGAGATCTGGGCCATCCACCAGCGGGCATATAAAAAATACTTTGCCCGCACAAAAAAGGGCACCATGACCAAGCCGGACTTTTTGACATGGGAGATGGAGTCCGAGCGGCTCCGGGACGAGGCGCTGTCAGAGTATAACCGAGCAAAAACAGAGGACGAGAAGGCCGCTATTGCGGAACGGCTGCGTGAGGAACTGAACCGTCAGTGAGCGCGGCCCTATCTTTGTATACACTGGTGCAACCTATTTTGACTTTGACAAGGAGGATTTGATATGGCAATTCTCGGAGCAGTGATCGTCCCTCACCCGCCGCTGATCATTTCCACGGTAGGACATGGGCGGGAGCAGGAAGTCCAGTCTACCATCGACGCTTACCGCGCCGCCACGAAGCAAGCGGCCGCCTGGAACCCGGAGGTGCTGATCATCACCTCGCCCCACCAGATCATGTACTCCGACTACTTCCACATCTCACCGGGCCGGGGTGCTACCGGAGATATGGCCGCTTTCGGAGCATCCGAGACAAAGCTGCGCGTGGAATACGACGCTCAGCTGCGGGACGAGATCATCCGCTGCGGGGAGTCCGCTGGGCTCCAGGTCGGGACGTTGGGTCAGCGGGACCCGTACCTGGACCATGGTACGTTTGTGCCTCTGTACTTTTTGCGAGAGGCCGGAGTGGACTGTCCCATCCTCCGCATCGGCTTGTCCGGGTTTTCTCCCCTGGACCACTACCGGCTGGGGCAGTGCATCGCTCAGGCCGTGGAGAACTTGGGACGTAGGGCTGTGTTCATTGCCAGCGGCGACCTGTCCCACAAGCTGAAGGACGACGGACCCTACGGCTTCGCCCCAGAGGGACCGGAGTTCGACCGGCAGATCACCGGAGCTATGGCAGAGGGAGACTTCCTGCGCTTTTTGACCATGGACCCGGCCCTCTGCGACCGGGCGGCGGAGTGCGGCCTGCGCTCCTTCCAGATCATGACTGGGGCGCTGGACGGCATGGCGGTGGAGACGAAGCTCCTCAGCTATGAGGGCGTCACCGGAGTTGGGTACGGGGTGGCGGCCTTCACCGTTACCGGCCCGGACGGGGACCGCCGGTTCGGGGAGCAATGCGTAGAACTGGAGCGCACCCGGCTGGCGGAGAAAAAGGCCTCGGAGGATTCCTGGGTACGCTTGGCCCGGCTGTCCTTGGAGACCTTTGTGAAAACTGGGGAGCGGCTGGAGCGGTTGCCGGACGATTTGCCCGCTGAAATGACGGAGCAGGCCGCTGGGGCCTTTGTCTCCCTCCACGCCCACGGCCAGCTCCGGGGCTGCATCGGCACCACCGGGCCCACCACGGAGAGTGTGGCTTGGGAGATCGTACAGAACGCAGTTTCCGCCTGCTCCCGTGACCCCCGCTTTCCGCCGGTGACAGTTTCGGAACTGGACATCCTGGAGTACAGCGTGGATGTGCTGGGCCAGCCGGAGCCTATCTCTTCTCCGGCGGAGCTGGACGTGAAAAAGTACGGTGTGATCGTCTCCTGCGGCGGTCGCCGGGGACTGCTGCTGCCTGACCTGGAGGGTGTGGACACGGTAGAGCAGCAAATCGACATCGCCCGACAGAAGGGCGGTATCAGTAGCAGGGAAAAATACACTCTGGGGCGGTTTGAGGTGGTGCGGCATTTATGATCTGTGAGCTGTGCTTTCACCGTTGCGACCTGTCCGAGGGACAGACCGGCTTTTGCCGGGCGAGGGCTTGCCAGAATGGCAAGATCGTCCCGCTGAACTACGGGAAGATCACCAGCATCGCCCTGGACCCCATTGAGAAAAAGCCACTGCGGCGATTCCACCCCGGCAGCAAGATCTTGTCCGTGGGCAGTTTCGGGTGCAATCTGCGCTGTCCCTTCTGCCAGAATTACGAGATTTCCATGTCCGGAGAGAAGGAACTTGAGACGGCGGAACTCTCCCCGGAGGCCCTGGCGGATAAGGCGCTGGAGCTGCGGCTCTATGGCAACATCGGAGTGGCTTACACTTACAACGAGCCGCTGGTGGGCTATGAGTACGTCCGGGACTGCGCCTCCTTGGTCCATGAGCGGGGGATGGTCAATGTACTGGTCACCAACGGCACCATCGAGGAGGCACCCTGGAGGACGTTGGTCCCGCTGATCGACGCTGTTAACATTGACTTGAAGGGCTTTACCCCAGAGTGGTACCAGAGGCTGGGCGGCAATCTGGAGGCGGTGAAGAGCTCCATCTCCCTGGCAGCGGAGCGGTGTCATGTGGAGGTGACCACGCTGCTGGTCCCTGGCGAGAACGACAGCGCGGAGGAGGTCACAGCTTTAGCCCGATGGCTGGCCTCGGTGGACCGGGATATCCCGCTGCACCTGTCCCGGTTCTTCCCCCGCTACCGGATGATGGACAAGCTTTCTACGCCGGTGGAGCGGGTGTACCGGCTGGCGGATGTGGCGAGGGAGTACCTGTCCTTTGTCTATACGGGGAATTGTTGAGGAGAACTGGGACGCTTTTATTGCCGAAGACATCTGGGGATGGTATAATAAGGCGAATTGTGTAAAACCATGGGAGGGTATATGTATGAGCAACGACAAAATTACCGAGGTGGGCGTCAATATACAGGAGAAGGCCACGGTCATCTGGAATATTGCCAACGCCTTGTTTGGCTACTTTAAGCCCCACGAGTACGGCCTTGTGATCCTCCCTATGACGGTGGTGAAGCGATTCCACGACTGTCTGCTTCCTACCCATGCCGCTGTGCGGGAACAGTACGAGAAGGTAAAGAAGTTAGCCGTCATCGATGGTTTTCTGACCCGCGCCTCTGGCTATCAGTTTTACAACACCAGCAAGTACACCTTCGATCTGCTGCTTTCCGACCCGGACAATATTGAGGCGAATTTCCGGGACTACTTGGCGGGCTTTTCGCCAAATGTTCAGGATGTCCTTGCCAAATTTGATTTCGACAATATCATCAAGCGCATGGTGGAATGCAATTCTTTGTATTTGGTGATCAAGGAATTTGCCTCACCCAAAGGCTACCTTGGCCCGGATAAGATCGGCGCTGTGGACTGCGGTTACATTTTTGAGGACTTGGTGCGCCGTTTCTCTGAGTCCTACGATGAAGAGGCCGGGGCGCACTTTACCAGCAGGGATATTATCTATCTGATGACGGATATTCTTCTGTCCGACGCAGACCTGACCCACGCAGGTAATGTCACCGTCTACGACATGGCGATGGGTACTTCTCAGATGCTTTCCTGTATGGAGGAACGCATCCACGACTTGAACGAGGAGATCGAAGTGACCTGCTTTGGCCAGGAGCTGAACCCGGCCACCTACGCTATCGCCAAGGCCGACATGATGATCCGGGGCGGCGATCCCAACAATATGCGGTTTGGCGATACCCTCTCCGATGACCAGTTCAAGGGCTTCACCTTCCAATACTGCATCTCCAACCCGCCCTTCGGCATCGACTGGAAGCGGGAGCAGAAGGCGGTGGAGGCGGAGGCCGCTCTGGGAGAGCTGGGCCGCTTCGCTCCGGGCCTGCCCAAGATCAGCGACGGGCAGCAGCTCTTCTTGCTGAACGGACTGTCTAAGCTGGCCCCCAACGGCAAAATGGCCATCATTCAGAACGGCTCCCCGCTGTTCTCCGG
>CAMWBA010000231.1 GCA_947172355.1 uncultured Bacillota bacterium | reverse complement strand
TAAAACTCGGCGCCAATATCGCGGCGCTTCGGAAAGCAAAAGGCATGACCCAGGAACAGCTTGCAGCGGCTCTCGGCATCTCGCCGCCGGCGGTCAGCAAGTGGGAGACAAACGCTTCTTACCCTGACATCACGCTACTCTGCCCTTTGGCACGGGCGCTGGATACCAACGTGGATATGTTGCTGAACTATGAGAAAACACTGTCAGACAGTGAAGTGGAGCAGAAGATCAACGATATCCTAACGCTTGCCCGCACTAAGGACTGGCAAACAGCAGAGTCCATACTGCAAAACCTGCTGCATCAATACCCTACCAGTATTCCGTTAAAATACCATGGCGCTGGAGTTTATGCTGCCTTTCAGGCTGTCTGCCCTGACGCCAGTATGGAGGAACGGGACGCCTGGAATCAGCGGCGGAAAGAATTGCTCCAAGCTGTCCACGCCAGCGGTTCCACGGAATTTTGGCAGTCTGCCGCGATAGCTTTGGCTGTCATGGCGCTTACGGAGGACGATTTGGACAAAGCTGAAAAGCTCCTGTTGGAGCTGCCCAGGCTGTCAGGTGATCCAACAATCATCTGGATGGAATTACACCTGCGCCGCGGTGAGCGGGCTCAGGCGGTCGCAACGCTCCAAAAGCGGCTGCTGCATCTAACCCAGCAAATGCAGACCTGCATGGTCTGCCTCTTGGACGAGAAACTGGGGTTCCCGCTTGAGACATCCATGGAGATCAACAGGGTGATCCAGCAGTTTGAGTCCCTGTTCTTTCACCGTACCCAACTGAGCGGCATCATGCAGGTTGAATTATTCCGCCGTTATGGGCAGACACGGCAGATGATCGAAAGTCTCTGCGACTATCTGGATGGACTCAACGAGTCTTCACCGCCGCCCAACGAGATACTATTTCCATCAACATCCGCACAAACCGCGCATCAGGAAACCAATAAGCAACTGCGTCAAATTATTTATCTGGCAATACAACAAGCGCGTCAGAACAACGAACACCTCAGCGATCCAAGGTTATGTGCGGCAATGGAGAAACTGAAAGACAATTTTCAAGGATAAAATCAAAAAACTCTTGACCTTCCACAAACCGGAAGGTGTACGATTCACATATGGAGGTAACCTATTATGAATAAGAAACGCTTTTGGCCTTTCCTTCTTCTCCTTCCCTTGGCCATCACTGTCATCGCAGGCTGGTTCCTGCTTCCGGATACGCTGGTCATGCAGGTCAGTACGAGCGGACAGCCAAGCAAATCTATGCCCAAAGTCCTTGGGCTGCTCATTCCCATGGCCGCCGGTATGATAGGCGCTGCATATGCCTCCAGTGAGAGGGAGGAAAGAAGGCCGCGAGGCTTTATCATCCTTGCCTTAGCCGTTGTTATTTTGGCCGTCACCTTTGTTTTCAATCTCTGAGCGTAAAAATCATCGGCCCTGCACAATAGATGGATTGCACCTGATTTCGCACGGCGTGAAAAAGACAAATTTATATCTTATTTTGATGTGGTTCATATCTCTGGCATATAGACTACCTCATATGCGCTTTTCCGCAAATTCCCTATCATCCTACTTAACTAGTTGAAAGGAGACTATCCATGCTTCGCATTGACCACTATTCCAAAACTTACCCCGGCGGCAAGAGAGCCGTAGATGACCTGACCCTCCATGTCCGGCCCGGTGAGATCTACGGCTTCATTGGCCACAACGGAGCTGGTAAGACCACTACCCTGCGGGCGGTGGCGGGGGTGATGGACTTCACCGAAGGGACCATTACCATCGACGGCCATGATATCAAGAAAGATCCGGTAGGGGCCAAGCGCGTCACCGCCTTTTTGCCGGACAACCCGGACCTCTATGAATTTATGAAGGGCATTGACTACCTCAACTTCATCGCCGACCTGTACGACATCCCGGCAGGCCAGCGGACCGCCGACATCGGCAAGTACGCCGGGGCCTTTGAGCTGACAGGGAATCTAGGCTCTCCCATCGGCAGCTACTCCCACGGAATGCGGCAGAAGCTGGCCCTGATCTCCGCCTTCATCCGCCGGCCCAGGCTGCTGATTCTGGACGAACCCTTTGTGGGACTGGACCCCGCCGCCGCCCATCTGATGAAAGGCTATCTGGCGGAGCTGTGCCAGGGAGGCTCAGCGGTGTTTTTCTCCACCCATGTACTGGAGGTGGCGGAGAAGCTGTGCCACAAAATCGCCATCATCAAACACGGGCGGCTGGTAAAATCCGGTCCTACGGCGGAGCTGGTGGGCGATTCCTCCCTGGAGGACGTGTTCCTGGAGCTGGAGGGAGAAAAATGAAGAAGTTTCTCACTTTGCTGAAGGTGAGCATCCAGTCTATGCTGCTCTCCTCCACCAATTCCCGGGGCCGCAGCCGGAAAAAGGCGGCCACCGGCCTGGGCGCTGTCATTGTCATTGCCGGCCTTGGTCTCTACCTCTCCGGTTTTTACAGCTACATGCTGATGCAGGCGCTGGCCCCCTCGCATATGGAGATATTGGTGTTCATCTTTATGGGCATGGCCGCCCTGGTGGGCGGGCTGCTGTTCACCACCTTCGCCGTCAAGGGCGTGGTGTTTGGCGGGAAGGACAACGACCTGCTGCTGAGTATGCCGGTATCCTCCACCCTGCTGATGGCCAGCCGTGTGACAGCCATCTACCTGGAAAGCCTGCTGTTCTCCGCCTTTGTGCTGCTCCCCGCCGGGGTGGTCTGCACAATGCTGACCCAGAACGGCGTGGGGCACAGCCTTCTCTTTTGGGTGCGGCTTGTCATCGCGGCCCTGACCCTCCCTCTGCTGGATACAGCGCTGTCGGTCCTGCTGGGAGCACTGGTGGCCTTTCTGTCCGCCAGGGTATCCAAGGGAGCGCTGGGACAGAACATCGTAACGGGCCTGTTTCTGGTTGTGGTGTTCTATTTTTCCTTTAACCTTAACAGAATGATTAGCGGCCTTGCCGTCAATGCCGCTGGTATAAAGGACTCCCTTAACTGGGCCGCGCCCCTGCTGTGGATGGGCGAGGGCATCATGGGGGACTGGGGCCTGCTGCTGGCCTTCGCCGTGTGCTGCATTCTCCCCTTTGCCCTTGTGGTGTTCGGCCTGGGCCGGGTCTACCAGCAGGCAGTCACAGCCTTCGCCGCCCGATCTGCCCAGAGCAACTATAAGCTCTCCGCCCAATCCGCCTCCAGTCAAAAGAAGGCCCTTTTGCGGAAGGAGGCCCAGCGGTTCTTTGGCACGCCCATGTACTTCTGGAATGCCGGCCTCGGCCTGATTATGCTGCTGGCCGCTGGAGCGGCATCCCTGGTGATGCGGGAGAAGCTGCTTGCCTTTGTTGGTATGGAAGATTTCCCCCTGCTGCCCATGGCGGCGGCTGTGATCTGCTTCTGCCTGTGTACCTGTCCTATCGCTGCCCCTTCCGTCAGCCTGGAGGGGAAGTACCTCTGGATTCTGCGGGAGGCTCCCATGCCGGGCAGTACGCTGCTGTGGGTCAAGGTAGGGTTCCAGCTGTTGCTCACCCTCCCCTGTACCGTAATTGCCGGGGCGTGCATCTCCATTGCGCTGGGGTTCCAGCTGTGGCAGGGGGCCGTGCTTCTGATTGCCACGCTGCTCTTTGCGGTGGGCCACGCCATGTTTGGGATGCTGATGGGGCTGACCTTCCCCAAGCTGGACGCAGTCAA
>CAMWBA010000230.1 GCA_947172355.1 uncultured Bacillota bacterium | reverse complement strand
GCCCCCTCCACCGCTGCCGCCGCCACCGCCGGCCCCCGGCCGGTGGCCAGGCCGCATAAAATGGAACTTACGATCATGCCAGTCCAGATGATAGTCATGGTCATCGCTGCCGCCCCCTTTGTCGAATCTCAGCTTGAATGTGGGTGGATGAGCCCCCGGTTGTTCCCCTGTCTGCAAAGGAACGAACCGAAATGAGAAGAAGTGTTATGTTATCTATACGGAGGGAACTGGAAATTTATGTCTGCCGTCTAACCAATTATTTACAAAAAATCCAGCCCTTCTCCCCTTTTCTACAAAAATTCTACATTTTTCACCCTAATTTGCCTGATAGAAACAGTTGACACGGAATTTCTTTCCCGTTACAATAGTAGTGTAAAAAGTTGATGTTTAGGTGGCACCCAGCCCCCGAGTTTGAAACAGATAAAAAGGAGGCATTTGCATGAAATCCACTGGCATTGTCCGAAAGGTGGACGAACTGGGCCGGATTGTACTGCCCATCGAACTGCGCCGTACATTGGATATCGAGGAGAAGGATTCCCTGGAGATTTATATGGACGGCCCCTCTATTGTGCTGAAAAAGTTTCAGCCTGCCTGTATCTTCTGCGACAATGAGAAGGACATCATTGAGTTTCGCGGAAAGAACGTCTGCCCCCGGTGCTTCCAGGAGATGAGCGCCTCCTTCCGAAAGTGAACTGCCTGTGAGGGGCGGGATACGGTGCGCCCCTCAGCAGGAAAAACAGGAAGAGCTCCTTGGGTTACCCCGCACAAAGACAACCATGAAGCATAAGTCTGAGCAAAACAAGGGTAAGAAGTGAATAACTTCTTGCCCTTGAATTTTGTTTTGGGTGGGGACGGAACAGAGGTCGTGACATATACGAATCCCGACCAAAAATCAGTTCTATGGACAAGGGCGCCTTTGCATTTGCAAGTAATTGGAAAAAACAATATACCGTCTCCAATCTGCTGATTACGAACAGACAAAGATCTTGGCACGGCGCTTATCAAGGCGTCGGCTCCGGTGATCAACGAGGTGGATGGCGTGGCTATACTCTCCTGCTCCACCAAGGGTGCAGCGATTTATTACACCAGGGACAGAAGCACCCCCTACTGCATCCAGCACAGCTTATACCACACCCTTCACCCTGGCGGCGGCGGAACCATTCAAGGTTTTTTCATCGGTTGATAAAACTTCCCCGGCAGGAACCTTTGGCCCTGCCGGGGAAGTTTTTGGGGTTCGCACTGGGATGGTGCATTTAACCGCCCGCCTTGGGATGGAGGCTGGGGGTCAGCCCAGCGTCAGGCCGGTGACGGCATAACCAAACATGTTGTCGCGGGGCTGGAGCACAGCTTCAAACCGGGTCAGCGTCTCTCCCTCTGCGTCGTAAATGAGCTTGCCGCTCAGATGGAACTCACCCGAGTGGGTGCGGACGGTCTGGACTTGAATCTGAGCCAGATCATCGCTGCCGCAGACCGCATAGTAAAAGCCATGGGCCGGGTCGCAGGTGAGGCGGTCCTGTAAGCTGGAGGGCAAAGGGGGCAGATCCGCCAGGGAGATGTCCAGCGCGGCGGCGTAGTCCTGGACGGTCTCTTCCAAAAGGAGGAGAACACCGCCCTGTTCCTCGCTGCGGCTGTCTAACTGCCCATAGAGGGAGAGCATATTATACAGACTCTCCCAGACCAAGCCGGTGTCGGTCAGGTCGAAGGAGGGCGCGCCGTGGTTCAGCATGGCCAATACCAGTCCGTGGATGGCGGGGAGCATGGAATCATCCGGGGCCAGCCCGGCGGGCATGTCGCCCGGGAGAAAATCTTGAACGGCTGCGGGCTGGGCTGGGGCCTCCTCATGGTCGGCCAGCACCGTGACTTGGAGGGGTAGGATGAGGAGCGAGGCGATGAGGGCGGCGGTGATTACTTTCTTCATTAAGAGGACCTCCTTTCCATGAAAAACCGCAGAAGCGGAAGTTGGTATCCTGGTTCATAATACTATGATAGCACGAATGTTCTGTTACCATCTTATCGAAGCTGTTACGATGCGGTGAAAAAATGGTTACAGAATGGCAACAGTTTGCCTGTCCACATCAGAAACCTATGCGGCTGTGCAGGGAACTATGCGGACAGGGAGCATATTTTTTCCGGCAGGAGCCCCCAAGACTGGAGGCGATGGGGGCCGTGCGAAAGCGGCGTTTCTGTGGCTCCCCTGTGGGAGCCGGGGAAGTGAACCGGCTGGTCTTCGCCGCGGATGCTCAAAAAATTTCCTCTTGACAAACCTGCCGTTCGCGGTTATAATGCAGTACAATAAAGCGTTGACGGAGACAAAGTAGAACGCAGGTCCAGCGGTTCAGAGAGTTCCCGGTTGGTGCGAGGGGCACAGCTGTGCGTTTGAAATTTCATCTCCCGAGCGGTCCGAAGAACGGCTTTGGCCAAGTAGAGCGGAACGGGTCCTCCCGTTACAGAGGAGGGGCATTGTCGGATGCTCCATAAGGCCGCCCTTGTGAGGGGACGGCAAATAGAGGTGGTACCGCGGGAAAGGTAATCTTCCCGTCCTCTGGGTCGAAAGACACCAGAGGTTTTTTTGTACCCTGTTTCAAGAAACTGCCGCGGGAAAATGCCCATCCATTCTTTACTTTTTTGCTTCGCTATGCTACACTTTAATCAAGTGAATTTCCGTAGAAAAGAAACTTGAAAAGGAGTGTTTGACATGGCGAAAGGGGAAAAGCGGGAACGGAGTATGGCACTGTATGAGACCATCTTAAAACTGAAAGACCTGGACGAGTGCTGCCGGTTTTTCGATGATCTGTGTACCCCCACCGAGTTGCGCTCTCTGGAGCAGCGCTTTGACGTGGCGGTATATCTCCAGCAGGGGCTGGTCTATCTGGACATTCTGGAGAAGACCGGCGCCTCCAGCGCCACCATCAGCCGGGTCCGGCGGTCCATGCTGGACAACGGAGCCGGGGGGGTGATGCAGGAGGTCATTGCCCGGGAGGGACTGCACGAGAAAGGCGAGTAATCGGCCTCCCGCAAGGGGGCCTTGAATCATAAGGAGAAAGCAGGTTAGAACCATGAAGCAACTGATGTTGGGCAACGCCGCCGCTGCCCGTGGACTGTATGAGGCGGGGTGCTGTGTGATCTCCAGCTACCCCGGCACCCCCAGCACCGAGATCACCGAGGAGGCCGCCAAGTACGACGAGATCTACTGTGAATGGGCCCCTAATGAAAAGGTGGCCATGGAGACTGCCTTCGGGGCCTGCCTGGCGGGAAAGCGGGCCTTCTGCGCCATGAAGCACGTGGGGCTGAATGTGGCCGCCGACCCCCTGTTTACCATGTCTTACACCGGAGTCAACGCCGGTATGGTCATCGGTGTGGCAGACGACGCGGGGATGCACTCCTCTCAGAACGAGCAGGACTCCCGCCACTACGCCCGCTCCGCCAAGGTGCCCATGCTGGAGCCCTCTGACTCCGCCGAGGCCCTGGCCTTCGCCAAGCTGGCCTATGAGCTGTCCGAGCAGTTCGACACCCCGGTGCTGCTGAAGATGTGTACCCGGGTGGCCCACTCCCAGTCCCTTGTGGAGACCTCCCCCCGGGCGGAACCGGCGATGAAGCCCTACGAGAAGCAGATTGCCAAATATGTCATGATGCCGGGCAACGCCATCCGCCGCCACCCCTTTGTGGAGGAGCGCACCCG
>CAMWBA010000229.1 GCA_947172355.1 uncultured Bacillota bacterium | reverse complement strand
GCTTCCTCGGTGTAGGCTTCGCCCAGCGTCTTGCACCTGGTAAACCGCTCCTGGCCGGGGGCGCGGAACGACACGAATTTCCCCCGCCTGATTTCATAGCCCTGCCTCTCCATGAGCCGCAGAAAATCGTCAAAATCCTTGGCCTGGGGGATAGCGGCGTCAATGGCGATTTTCAGCTTCGCTTTCCAGCTCCGGCCCCGCCGCTGGGCGTCCCACTCGGCATAGGACTGGCCCCTGTCCTGGCCCGGCTTCACCACGGACAGCCCTTGTTCCCGGCACAGCCGGTCGCTGGTGCGCCGGATGAAAGAATAGCTTTGCTTGTTGGAAACATACTTCCGGCAGTTCACCATGTCCACGGCGCAGAAAATGATGTGATTATGGACATGGCCCTTGTCGATGTGGGTTGTCAGCACATAGGGATATTTCCCCTGCAAAACCTCGTCGGCCAGCCGCCGCCCGATCTCATGGGCCTGCTCCGGCGTGGCCTCGCCGGGGGCAAAGGACTGTATCAGGTGATGGGCCAGATTGTTCCCTTTCTGCATCGCCTGGGCCAGCAGCATTTCAAATTCTATGTCCGCCGTTTCATAGGAACAGCCAAAGGAGGACACCAGCATTTTGTCCTCGGTTTTGTCCGGGTTTTCGATGTAGTCAAGAGCCTTTTTCAGCGTTGACTTGATAGGATGTATCTTTGTAACTGCCATATCTCCGCCAGTGCCCCCTTGATGTCCTCCATGTCCTGCGCGTACACTGTGCCGGTGCTGTTCACCCTGCGGGCGATCTGATTGACATTGACGCCGATCTTCTGTATCTCCGCCGTCTGCGCCCGGATGTCGCTGGTGTCCACGTTGACGATATAGCCGTCAATCAGCATCTTCCGGGCATAGGCCGAAAAATTGGCCGTATGGAGCAAGGCCATTTTCTGCTGTATCAACGCCTGTTCCTCCGCCGTCACCGGGACACGCAGCACGATCTTCCGCTTCCTGTTCGCCATGCGTCACCTCCGTTCTGCATAAGGGTTTGGGATTATCCCAACAAGCGAAAACGGACACGGCCCGGCAGGGGCCGGGGCAGGCCGTTTTCCGGGAGTGTGGCCACACTCCCTATGCTTGCTACGTTACCCCTCCCCCCGTTCCGCTTCCCCCGTCCTCCGTACTAATAAAGCGAATTGGAACACCCAAACTGTGCGCCAACGGCTGGAAATTTCCGAAAAAGCGCAAAAAATAGAAGCCGCTCTGCGTTCTCGCAAAGCGACCTCTATTTGCTTTCGATAGCCCCGTCTAATGCTCCCTCAATGACCGGCAGATGTTCTTCTGGACACATCATCACCTTGCGGCTGATGCGCTGGCGCTGGTCGTGTTCCTCCCCTGCGGTAAGCTGGTTGAAATACTTTGCGGCGGGAAGATTGAAAATTTGAATGAGCTGTATTATGACTGGCAGCGCCGGTATGATGTGGTTATTCTCAATGTTGATAAGATAGACCGTTGAGATACCTGCCATTTCAGCGGCCTTTTGCCTGGACAGCCGCCGCTTTTTTCTCGCCGCCTTGACATCCTCCCCAAAGGGTTCAAAACCGGGACAATCCTGAATGTTAGCCATATTGTATCACCCATCTATATTGTATACTTTACTTTTTGACTTGAAAACAAAGTATACAGAACAGGTTCTAATCTTTATTATTTACATTTTGACGCTTGTTTTATTCGAGCAAAAGAAGTAAAATACCAATATCGGAGGTGCAGCATGGACTATATGACTTTGAAAGAAGCGAGCGAAAAATGGGGTGTCACCCCACGACGGATAAACTATTACTGCGTTGCGGGGCGCATCCCTGGTGCCTTGAAAGTAGCAACGATCTGGCTTTTGCCAAAGGATGCAGCGAAGCCGATTGACGGTCGTACAAAACAAGGGAGGGCTTTGAAGCATGAATAGCGTTTTAATTATAGACGATGACAAGGAACTATGTGCCTTAATGAAAAAATGCGTGGAGCAGGAAAACTTGTCTGCGGTGGTGGCGCATGGCGGCTTAGAGGGTCTGCGGCTGCTGGAAGAAAACAAAGATGCCTGTTCCCTGATTATTCTGGATGTGATGATGCCGGATATGGACGGTTTTCAGGTATTGCAGAAAATCCGGGAGAAAAATAATGTGCCGGTGCTGATGCTGACCGCCAAAAGTGACGAGGAAGATAAGGTTTCCGGTCTACGGCTTGGGGCAGACGATTACCTGACAAAGCCTTTCAGCATTAACGAGCTGATGGCCCGCATCCATTCCCTGGTTCGGCGCTATACCACCTTAAACCCCATAGCTGGGAATGTGGCCGCCACAATGCTGCTGAAAGATATGGTGATTGATAAAGTCAATCGGACGGTCACTGTCCAAAATCTCCCGGTAGAGCTAACCGGCAAGGAATTTGATCTGCTTGTGTTTCTGGCATCCAATAAGGGCCGGGTATTCACCAAAAAGCAGATATACACACAGGTATGGGCAGAGGAATACGCCTTTGACGACAGCAATATCATGTCCTTTATCAGCAAATTGAGGAAGAAAATCGAGCCAAATCCAGAGCATCCGTTTTACATCCAGACCGTCCGGGGCGTGGGGTATCGGTTCAACAAGGAGGCATGAGCATGAACCTTTATCTGTTGCTGTCCCTATTGGTTGCCCTGCTGGTAATTACCTGCCTTTGGGCCAGACTTCACCGTGTCCGGGGTCAGCTTTCTCTTATCAAAGATGCCCTGACGGATATAAAGAACGGGAACCTGAACCGCCGTGTATTGTCGCGGGAGAGCGACCTGACGAAGCAAATCTGTTATGACATCAACGAGATCGCTATGAGCAGCCAATCCCAGCTTATCCAACAAAAGCAATCCGAGCAGGCATATAAACGGCTCATGACAAGCCTTTCCCATGATGTAAAGACCCCTCTCGCCTCTCTGGTGGGGTATTTGGAGGCCGTGGAAAGCAAAATGGTGACAGGAGCCGAACAGGAAGAATACATTCAGGTTGCTACGGAAAAAGCCCATCATCTGAAAGACTTTGTGACCGCCTTGTTTGAATGGGTGAAGCTGGACGCAGGGGAACAAGTTTTTCATTTTGAGTTTTGCGATCTGAACGAGCTTTCCCGCAACATTATGGCTGACTGGGTGCTGTTGCTGGAAAACCACAGTTTTACCTATGAGATAGAGATACCTGAAGCAGAATACATGACAAGAGTTGACCCCACCGCCTACACCCGTATTCTCAATAATCTGCTGCAAAATATCCTGACGCATAGTGCCGCAAGCCAAGTGTCCCTTACTGTAACCGAAACGGAGCAGCAGGCAAAAATCGTTGTTGCCGATAATGGGAAAGGAATTTCTGCCTCTGATCTCCCCCATATCTTTGAACGGATGTATCAATGCGATCACTCCCGATCTGCCAAAGGGAACGGGCTGGGCCTCTCCATTGCAAAAGAGCTGGTGAGCATTCATAAAGGAACCATCACGGCAGCCAGTGTTCCCGGAGCAGGTACAACCTTTACCATCATACTTCCGAAAGCCCTGTGAGCGTGCAGGGCTTTCTTTCGTTCAAAACAAGGTTAAAACAAGATTTCGGCAAGGTTATGGCAAGGTTCGTCCCTTATAATGGGAACCATGAAAGATTAACTATTAGATGTCAACCCCGAAAATGAAGGATGGTGGTAAAAAGTT
>CAMWBA010000228.1 GCA_947172355.1 uncultured Bacillota bacterium | reverse complement strand
CGCGGAATTTCTTTGCGCTCCGCACCTTTCGGGAGAGGTCCCGGCTGTAAAGGTCATAAAGGAGGGTCTTGAAGGAGGTTTCCAGGCTGTCAATATCAGCGGGCCGGATGCTGTCAAAGCCATCGTTGACGGCGATAAACCGCACACCCAGGAAGGGGAACACGCAGGAAATGTAGCTGCCAACTGTAAGATAATCACGGCCAAAACGGGATAAATCCTTGACCACGATACACTGGATTTTTCCAGCCCGTGCTTGGGCAATCATCTCCTGGACAGCGGGACGTTCAAAGTTTTTGCCGCTCCATCCATCATCACAGAACTCGATCACGCTGGTATCCGCCAATTCCGGGGTGCGGCTGATAAAGGCGTCCAGCAGATTCCTCTGGTTCGTGACGCTGTTGGATTCAACCTTTCCGCCTTTCCTTAAATCATCGTCCTCGGAGGACAGCCGGATATATTTGGCGGTGGTATCGCTCATGCGGACACCGCCTTTCCCTCCGCCGCCAGCAGTTGAACCAGAGCGTTGTATTCATCCCGGTAACGCAGAGCGATCTTGATGTGGTTGTCCGCGTCAATCTCCACACGCTCAATCAGCGCGTGGGCCATGGCCTCCGTCAACGCCTGTTCTTCCTTGAATTGAGCGCAGGCGGTAAGCCAGGGATTTTTCGCGGCTTTCCGGCGTTCCGCGTCCTGCTGCTGTTCCAGTTCATGCAGCCGGGCTTGTGCCCGCTCCATATCAGAGCGGTACTGCCGCTTCATTTCGGTGTATTCTCGCTCTGACATCAGCTTGTCAGCATAATTCTGAAACAGGCTGTCATAAAGCATTTCCGCACGGCTGAGGGCCTGTTTTGCGGAGGCAATCTCACGCTTCAAGGATGCCTCCTGGCTGATTGCTTTTGCTGATTTGTTATATTGCCGCACCAACTCGTCCAGATTGACCGCCAGCGCGATCTCCCGCCGCAACGTGTCCCAAAGAATTTCAATCAGCGCCGTTTCATGGAAATACTTTTTGGGGCAGGAAGATAATTCCGCCGTATGGGAAGGGCAGATGTAGACATAGTAGAGGTTTCGCCCTTTATTGGTAACGGACTTATACCGCACAAGAGGCCGCTTGCAGTCCGCGCAGTAAATCAGGCCCCGGAGAATATGGGGGATCGTTCCCAGACCGTCATGCCGCCCCAGCCGTTCCTTGTAGGCACTGCTGGCCTCCGCCGCCATCCGCTGAACGGTACGGAAGGTTTCTTCATCCACCAGCGGCTCATGAGTATTGCGGACAATCATCCACTCGGATTCCGGTGCGCAGTAAGGTTTTCGCCCTTCGGAAAATCCGGACCGCTTGCGTCCTTGTATCATGTGCCCCAGGTAAACCTCGTTGGTGAGGATTTTCTTGACCGCATAGACGCTCCAAAGCGTATTGGAATAGCGTTTCGATTTCGCGTCACCTTTCAGATAGTGATACCGGGCAGGCGAAGGGATGCTCCGCTCGTTCAGCTTCCGGGCAATACTCTGGTAACTCAGGCCGGAAAGCCGCCATTGAAACATTTCCCGCACCACTGGCGCAGTCTCTGCGTCCGGCTCGATCCGGTGACGGTCATCAGGGCATTTCTGATAGCCATACGCCGCCCAGGTGCCGATAAATTCCCCGTTCTGACGCTTGGTTGTCAGGGCTGGAAGAATCTTTCTGGATATATCCTTGCTGTAAACATCGTTCATGATGTTTTTCAGCGGCACGATATAGCCGTCCTGTGACCGTTCGGCGGTCAGCGTGTCAAAATGATCGTTGACCGCAATAAACCGCACCCCCAGGAGGGGAAAAAGACGCTCCAGATAGTTGCCGGTTTCCCGATAGTTGCGGCCAAATCTGGACAGGTCCTTGACCACGATGCAATCCACTTTCCCGGCCCGTACATCATCCATCAGCCGTTCAAACTCCGGGCGGTCAAAGTTTGTCCCCGTCCGTCCGTTGTCGCAGTAGAGGTCATAGAACTGCATATCCGGCTGGCTGTCGATGTAGCTTTGAATCAATTCCCGCTGGGTGGCTATCGTGTCCGCTCCGGGCTTTCCGCTGTCCTCCACTGACAGCCGGACATAGCCGCCCGCTTGATACATCCGCTGGGGTTGCGTTGCCGGGGCTGTTACCGGCAGAACAGGATTGACCTTGCGCTTCGTTCTCGCCATCTCAGACCGCCTCCTTTCCCGGAAGCATCTCTTTGGCTTTCAGAAGCAAATCCATCTGCCAGTGAAATTCATTGTGCCAGCGGTAGACGATTTCAACACGGTGTTCCCGGAAAATCAGGACACGCTCAATCAGGGAAACGATTATGGTACGGTCCAGGGCGTCAATATTTTTATGCTTGCGAAACTGCTCCATCCACCCCCGGCCCTGGTCGAAATTTCCCATTTCCCGGTTGATTTCCTCTTGAATAGCCTCGGCCTGTTCTTCCGCCTCAGCGCGGCGACGGGAGTAGGTTTTGCGCAGGTTCTGATATTCCTCCTTGTCGATCACGCCGTCATGGAGACTTTCGTATAAAGAGCGCAGGAGGGTTTGCCAGCGGTCAATTTCCACCTGCTTTTTCTCCAGACGGTCCCGCAGCTTCCGCACACCTGCCTGCTGAAGCTGGGCGGTGTCCGTCAACTCCAAAAGATCGGAGAGGTCGATCACATCCTGGATGTGCTTTTTCAGCGCCTCCAGCACGATTTCGTCCAGCACCTCTACCCGCAGGGAGTGAGCGAAACAGCTCTTTTCGTTCTTGTGGGCGGCGCAGACGTAGTACACATACTTCTTTTTGCCGGAAGATACCGTCTTTCGGATCATGGCCCCGCCACATTCGCCGCAGCAGACCATGCCGGAGAACAACTCCACCGCCTTGCCGCTGACGCTGGTACGGGTATCCATGGTAAGCACTCTCTGGACGCTCTCGAAGTCGTAGCGGTCAATAATGGCCTCGTGGCAGTTCTCCACTACCGCCCATTCCTCGCGGGGCTTGTAGACCAGCCGCTTGACCTTATAGCTGGGGGTGGTCACGCGCCCCTGCTCCAACACGCCGATATAGACTGGATTTTTCAGAATCCGCAGCACCATTTGTGCGTCCCAAACCGATTCTTCCTTTACCCGGAAGGATGTGGAGTAGCGCATCCCCTGAGAACGCTTGTAATCCATAGGCGTGGGGATGCCAGCCGCTGTAAGGCGGCCAGCAATATCGCCCGCGCTGACACCCTCCAGCTTCCATTTGAACATATCCCGCACCACACCGGCGGCGTAGTCGTCCACAATAAGCCGGTGGTGATCTGCCGGGTCTTTTTTGTAGCCAAAAACAGCAAAAGAGCCGATGAAATCTCCGCGCTGGCGTTTGATTTCAAGCTGGCTCCGTGTTTTCACCGAGGTATCCCGGCAATATGCCTCGTTTATGAGGTTTTTGAACGGGATGACCAGCTCATCAGATTCCACATTGCTGTGCAGGCTGTCATAGTTGTCGTTGATTGCGATAAAACGCACACCAAGGAAGGGAAATAACTGTTCCAGATACTCCCCCACGCCCAAGTGGTCCCTGCCGAAGCGGGACAAATCCTTGACCACGATGCAGTTGACCCTGCCAGCCTTGACCTCAGCCATCATCTCCTGGAAGGCCGGACGGTCAAAAGCTGACGTTAGATAACGATACTTTTGAAAACACTGGAAAATCAAGGTTT
>CAMWBA010000227.1 GCA_947172355.1 uncultured Bacillota bacterium | reverse complement strand
TCAGGCTCCGGGGGCGGGGCCGGCATCGGCGCAGGAAAGGGGGGGGCTATGGGACCGGTCACCATTCTGGGAGGCACCGTCACCTCTACCGGAGGTTCCGGGGGCGGCGCCGGGATTGGTGGTGCGCTGGGCGCTCCGGTGGGGGATATCCACATCCAAGGCGGCCGGATTACCGCCTCTGCCATCTATCATGCCGCAGCCATCGGAGCGGGGGTACAAGGGGAGTGCGGTGAAATCCGCATCACCGGAACGGCCCGCATTATAAAAGCGGTGGGCGGCGACCCAGGCGCGGATATTGGAGCCTGTCTGTTTGGAGGCTGCGGAGAGGTCCTGATTTCCGGCGGCGCAGATATTGGGAGCGCCCAACTCCGAAGGGGGACAGGGGTTGCCCTGCGGATGGGCGAGGATACCATAACCCTGCCTCAATTCCGTCTGTCCGCCAGAGCCCTGAGCCTGGACCGGCTGTCGGTGTCCGACCGGACACGGGCCCGGGAGGCACGGAAAACCCTGGATGCAGACTGCCGCCTGGTCTCCCGTATTCAGATGGCGTACGGCGCACTGTACGGTCGGCTGGAAGAGAGCTCCGGCGCGCTGTACAGCGTTCAGCGGTATTTCGGCCGGGGACTGGTACGGGACACCGGCGCTGCCAATACCTTGCTGGAAGATATGCGCCAGTCTATCTGCCGCCAGCCCGCCGAGGCGATGAAAACCCACAGCAAAAAGGGGACGGAGGATGTGCGGCAACTGTTGGAGTGAGGGCATGTCCGTGAAACAGTAAAATTCTGGGAATGGTAAATTTGTACGCATTGGCAGGCCAAATTACGGACGTCTGGGGATTGCATGCTGCACAAACCTGTGATACAATCCTACTGCGATAATCTCCCGCCTACACAAATTCGATTGGATAAAAGGAGAATCACTATGGACAGATTTGGCATCCACGTGGAGCTGAAGCATACCCCGGTTCTGGACCCAGATTTTATTCCCTTAATGCGGTTTAATCGGGCTTTTTTGGCCGGTGCAAAGAAGCCGGTGGGGATTGCTGTGGAGCGGGCGGACGGGCAGATGGCCTCCTGCTGTACCTTCATTCATGGCACGCCTGAGATGGTGCAGGCCGACCACTACTATATTGAGCGGCTGGTGAAAACGATTTTATGGATGAAGGGCGGCTTCAAGGTCTATGTCAGCGGCGACGAGGGGGTCTGCGAGTATCTGAAGTCGGTCTACTGCGCCGGAGGCCAGCAGGAGTTTGACTGGGACTATATGGCCAGCGTCTTTGAACACCCCTTCGAGGTGGTGCTGGTGGACGAGATTCCCCAGGCGAAGGATGCCCCAAAGGCCATCGGCGGACACCTGGAAGGCTGCCGCATCGGCTTTGATGCCGGCGGCTCTGACCGGAAGGTTTCCGCCGTCATCGACGGCGAGACGGTCTATTCCGAAGAGGTGGTTTGGTTCCCCAAGACCAACTCCGACCCGGACTACCACTATGACGGCATTGTGGCAGCCCTCAAGTCCGCCGCGGAACATATGCCCCGGGTGGACGCAGTGGGTGTCAGCTCTGCCGGGGTGTTCATCAACAACCGGACGATGAATGCCTCTCTGTTCTTGAAGGTCCCCAAGGAAGTTTATGACGAAAAGGTGAAGGATATCTATATCCGGGCGATCTGCGACACCTTCGGCGGCGTGCCCTACTGTGTCATCAACGACGGCGACGTCTCTGCCCTGGCCGGAGCCATGAGCTTGAATGACAACAGCGTGCTGGGCATCGCCATGGGCACCAGCGAGGCGGTGGGCTATGTGGATGAGGAGGGCCGGATCACCGGCTGGCTCAACGAACTGGCCTTCGTCCCGGTGGATGCTCAGGAGGGGGCGATGCAGGACGAGTGGTCCGGCGATATCGGCTGCGGCGTGAAGTATTTTTCCCAGGACGGCGTGATCAAACTGGCCCCCCGGGCTGGCATCCAGCTGGACGAGAGCGCTTCCCCCGCTGAGAAGCTGAAGGCTGTCCAAGCGCTGATGGCGGAGGACGACCCCCGGGCTGCCAAGGTATATGAGTCCATCGGCGTCTATCTGGGGCACACCCTGGCCTACTACTACGAGCTGTACGGCTGCCGCCACGTCCTGCTGCTGGGCCGGGTGATGAGCGGCAAGGGGGGCGACCTGATTCTGGACACCGCAAAGAAGGTGCTGGCTGAGGAGTACCCTGAGACAGCAGGCAAGATGGTTCCCGAGCTGCCGGACGAGAAGTTCCGCCGGGTGGGCCAGTCTATGGCGGCCGCCAGCCTGCCGGAGATCGTGTAAGGCGGGGATTACCCTCCTGCGAAGGGCGTGCGGCAATTCGTAAAAGCCAGGCGGATGCTATCCGCCCCGACAAAATTTAGAAAAGAGGTCATAGGATGGACCGTCAAAAATTACAAGACACGCAAGCCTGGATCAAAGGCGAGCTGGACCGCTCCGCCGCATTCTGGCTGGAGCACGGCATGGACAGGGAGCACGGCGGAGTGTACACCTGTCTGGACCGGAAGGGAGAACTTTACTCCACCGACAAAAGTGTATGGATGCAGGGCCGGTGCGGCTGGATTTTTGCATTCTTGTGCCACAATTACGGTGTGAAGCAGGAGTGGCTGGAGGCATCCAAGAGCTGCCTGGACTTTATGGAGGCCCACTGCTTCAACCGCGCCTGCGGCGACCGGATGTACTTCACCGTCACCGCGGAGGGCAGGCCTCTGCGCCAGCGGCGCTACTACTTTTCCGAAGCGTTCTGCGCCATTGCCAACGCCGAGTATTATGGCGTTACCGGGGACAAATCCCGGCTGGAACGGGCCCGCCAGTGTTATGACCTGTATTGGGACTTGAGTCAGGGCAAGGCCGATCCGGTGGGGATGGGCCCTAAGACCATCCCGGAAACCCGCAGCGGCCGGGCGTTTGGCACGCCTATGATTATTCTCAATGTGACCGGCGTGCTGCTGCGCACCGACCCGGAGCGGAAGGAGCTCTATGAGGAGCGGGCCCAGAAGTGTGTGGACGATATATTCCGATATCACGTCAAGCCTGAGCTGAAATGCACGCTGGAAAATGTGGATGTGGATGGCACCCCCCGGTTGTACTACACCGAGGGACGCACCGTCAATCCGGGCCACGACATCGAGGGCGTGTGGTTCCTGCTGGAGCACGCCCAGCGGACAGGGGACAAGGAACTGGTGAAAAAAGCAGCCCAGATGTTTGACTGGGCCATTGCCGCCGGCTGGGATGAGGAGTACGGCGGACTGCTCTACTTCACCGACTGCCTGGGCAAGCCCCCGGAGGCCTATGAGCACGACATGAAGCTGTGGTGGCCCCACAACGAGATCCTGATTGCCTCCATGATGCTCTATCGGGACACCGGAGAAGAAAAGTACTTGGACTGGTTTTATAAGACGGTGGACTACTGCAAAGAACACTTTGCCGATCCCGAGTACGGCGAGTGGTACGGTTACCTTCGCCGGGACGGCCTGCCCACACAGCCCTCCACCAAGGGCAGTACGTTTAAGGGGCCCTTCCATATGCCCCGGAGCATGATTCTGGCGGATAAAATGATTGACGAGATTTTGGCGCGCTGAGAGACCGCCTGCGGGACCCAGTTGAGAGGCAAACAGCCTGCCGGGTCCCGCAGACAACCATCCCCCGATTCGGAGGTGCGATGTGGAGAAAAACATCCTGGCCCAGATGGTGCAGGAGTACGACAG
>CAMWBA010000226.1 GCA_947172355.1 uncultured Bacillota bacterium | reverse complement strand
AAGCGGTGGTGTGCTACATCGACGGACAGGCCCGGTCGGAGCGGCTGAACGACTATGTTCTGCGTCCCTTAGCCCAGGACCCCATGCTGGCCACCGCTCCGGAGAGCCAGCTGTTTGACCTGCTGGAGCGGGGCGCCCTCTACGCCCACGGAGCCAAGCGGGAGGCCGAGATGGATCCGGTGGTCTTTGCTTTGATTGACGGAAGCTGCGCCCTCTTTTTGGAGGGGCGAGACGATGCCCTCCTCTTTCCCGTTGCCACCGAGGAGAAGCGCTCGGTGGGGGAGCCGGAGAACGAACCCGCCCTAAAGGGCGCCCGGGACTCCTTTGTGGAGAGCCTACGTACCAACACCTCTCTGATCCGCCGCCGTCTCCGGGCTCCGGAACTGAAGATTCGGGAGCATATTGTGGGCCGTCAGTCGCTGACACCGGTGGATGTCCTGTGGATGGAAGGTATCGCCGACCCGAATACAGTCACTTTGCTGGAGGAGCGGCTGGACGCGATCGACATCGACGGCGTGGAGGCGGCGGGCAATTTGGAGGAGTATTTGGTGGATGCCGCCAAGTCCCCCTTTCCCCTGATGCCCTACACCCAGCGGCCGGACCGTTTCTGCCAGGGGCTGCTGGAGGGACGGGTGGGCCTCTTTGCCGACGGCATTCCCCTAGGCTGGGTCCTCCCCGGCACGATGGATCAATTTTTTAAAACGGGGCAGGATCGGGCCTATCATTGGATGGTGGCCTCTGCCCTCAGCGCCATCCGCTGGCTGTGCGCGTTGATTACACTGCTGGTGCCTGGGCTGTATATCGCCTTGGTTACCTTTCACCCTGAGGCCATCCCTCCCAAGCTGGCCCTGTCCATTGTGGCCGCCAAACAGGAGGTCCCCTTTTCCACCGTGTTTGAGGTGCTTATCATGCTCTTGGCCTTTGAGGTGGTCCAAGAGGCCGGACTGCGCCTGCCCAGCCCCATTGGGGCCACCGTCTCCATCCTGGGCGGATTGGTGGTGGGTAATGCGGCGGTGGACGCCCATATTGTCTCCCCAGCCGTTCTCATCGCCGTGGCCATTGCTGGAGTGGCAGGGTATACTATGCCCTCTCAGGACTTCGGCAATGCTCTGCGGCTGTGGCGGTTTCTGCTGGCAATTCTGGCCAGCATAGGCGGACTGACCGGATTGGTTTTGGGATGCGGGGCACTTATTTACCATTTGGCGGAGCTGGAGTCCTTTGGTGTGCCCTACTTGGCCCCCTTTACCACAGGGACCCGGGTGCCTCGGGGCCATCCCAGTCTGTTTCGTTTGCCCCTGCCCAGGATGAAATGGCGGGATGGCCCCATAAAAACCCAAAACAGGAGGAACCAGCGATGAAACGATTCCTGATTCTATGGGCGGCAGCCGTTCTCCTCCTTGCCGGCTGTGACCGGCTTCCGGAGGCGCGGGAAATGGGAGACATGGCTCTTCTGCGCGTTATGGGGGTGGATACCGCACCGGCGGGGATGGCGGTTACCGGCTCTACCGGTCCTCGTGCCAAGGGGCTCCAAGCCGAAGGGGAGCCGGCTTTGACCCTGGCGGCGGATCGAAGTTCCCTCAGTGCTGCCTGTTTGGCCATGCAGGGCCAGAGCGACAGCTATGTCTTTTTCGGCTATGTGGATCAGCTGATGGTGGGCGAAGCGCTGGCGGAACAAGGACTGCGGCCGGTGCTGGACTACTTTGCCCGGGACAGAGAGCTGGGACTGGGGGCACAGCTGTGGCTGGTTCGGGACAGCACAGCCCGAGAGGCGGTGTCCGCCGGCGGAGCGGAGGGGATCGACAAACGACTGGAGACCCTTCAGCATGACAGCGAAATGGGGATTGCCTCGCTTACCCGTACTGCCGGGGAGGTCTACACCGACCTTTTGGAACAGGAGGCTGCCTTTGTGCCTGCCCTTTCCCCTGCCGGGGATGGAGGCGCCGTCCTGGTCGAACAGGGCTATGGGGTTTTGAAGGGAGATGCGCTGGCCGGTTTTTTGAGCGGAGAGACAGCCAAAGGACTGGAACTGCTGATGGGCGGGCCGTCCGCTGATATTTTGGAAGTGGAACTGCCGGAAGGACGGGTGTCCGCCAAGATTACCGCCTCATATCCCAAAAGCAGTCTGGACTTTCAAGGGGATATACCCTCCCGGCTGCATATAATCTGTAAAATAGAGGCCCGTCTGACCGAATATCAGCAGCGCCCCGGTCGGGAAACCTTGCAGGAGATCGAACGCGCACTGGGGCGGCAGGAGCGGGAGCGGCTGGAGCGGGCACTGGAACGGCTGCGGGCGTGGGGGACGGACTGCGCCGGCCTGGGGGCTAAAGCGGCTGTCGCCTGCCCGGCCAGATGGCAAGGAGTCCAGACCGATTGGTCCGGCTGGTTTTCGAGAATCCCAATCGAACTTGAGGTTGAAGTCGCAGTACAGTAGAACAACATTTTAGGGCGCTGGCTATGCACAAAGCTCGGGGGACAGGGAGGAAAAGATGAATACGGACAAGATTTCACGCACCCAACTGATGGCTCTGCTGTGGGCAGGGGTAATGGCCCCAGCGGCAGAACTGCTGCCGGCTATGCTGTTGCCCGGCGCAGGAAAGGGCGCATGGCTGGCGGTTGTGCTGGCCGCACCCCTGGTGCTGATTGCGGGCTGGCTGCTGGGCTCGCTGGCCGGCCGGGAGGGGCTTGCCCGAGGGGTTGTTAATTTGCTGGGAAAATGGGCAGGAGGTATGGTCCTTCTACTATATATAGTATGGGGATTGGGTCTGCTGGCCCTAAGATTTCGGCTGTGCGCCCAGCGCCTTATGCTGTCAGGGGAGCGGGACGGTGCGCTGTGGTTCTTTTTGCTGTCGGCAACAGCGATCCTTCTGTGGATTGGACGGGGAAAACTGTCTGCTTTCGCAAGGGCGGGGCAGCTTTTCTTGACCACCCTCCTTGTTGCCTCCGGTGTAGTGCTGGGGCTGTCACTGTTCCAGGCCAGACCGGAACGGCTGCTTCCGCTGTGGTGGGGCGAGACCGGCCCGGCAGTCCAAGCGGTTCTTTCTGCCGCCGGGGTAATGGGCTGGGGGCTGTTTCTGCCTTTCTTAATGGGGAGTGTTCAAAATCAAGGGGAAAACAAACACTGGCACTGGCTGTTTTGGGGGCTGGGCGGTGCACTGCTTCTGGCCTGTGCGCAGGCAGTTATTTTGGGAAACCTTGGGGTGGGGCTGGCCGCACGCCTCGACAACCCTTTTTTTGCCTTGGCCAAAAGCGTCGGTGTGGAGGGAGCCTTTCAGCGGGTGGAAAGTGTAATTACTGCGCTGTGGACGTTTGCTGACTTGACGATGGGAGGGGTGCTGGTGTTTGCCCTTCGCTGTATAGCGGCAGAACTGCTGCCGGAACAGGCGAGGCCCTGGGTGCCCTGGGGAGCGGTCCTGCTGGGGGCTGCCGGGGCGTTATTTCTCTTCCCGGAATTGGGGACAGCGGAAGAATGGAACCTCTATCTCGTGCCGGCGGGAAATATTCTGCTGGGGTTTATACTGCCTATTTTATTATGGCTGGCAAAGAGCTGGACCGGGCGAATGGGAAAGGAGGGCACATTTTGTGGATAAAAACCAATATAAATCAAGATATTGTGCCTGAAAAAGTAAATGAAAAAAAGTTGAGAAATTTTAAAAAAGTGCTTGACAAACAAGGGAACAAGTGGTAATCTATCGAAGCTGTCCGCGAGGACGGGACGCAGGAGCCACAAGCCAAGACAAGCTGA
>CAMWBA010000225.1 GCA_947172355.1 uncultured Bacillota bacterium | reverse complement strand
CGTTCCTCCTTAACTCAACCGGACGATTCTCAGGGACGCCCCCACGGGAGCGGGCTGCAGCACTGTACCAAGCGGATTATTGAAGATCTGCAAGGAAATTTCGTCGTTATCCCCCAAACGCAGCAGGACCTCGTTGAAAAGCCGGCTCAGAGACAAGGTTGGGATTCCCCCCACAGCGGACGCTTCCCTGGGCGTGCCGTTGACCAGCAGTCGTGCGCCGGCGGTCAGGGCCTTGTCGGGATTGATGTCATACACAATCTGATAGACCCCGCCGGCCTTCACGGTAAACTTAGTGTTGTCTGGGCTGATGGTGATGTCCTTGGCCTTCACCTGGTCGTTCGGCAGAGGTACCAGGCCATTCACAGGGATCGAAGTTATGCCGGTGTTGGCGGCATAGGCAAAGTCGATGATAACGGGGCCGGTGGGGCCAGTAGGGCCGGTGGGACCCGTAGGACCGTCTGCGCCGATCAGGTCCGGTCCGGCAGGACCCGCTGGTCCTGTCGCGCCGGTGGGGCCGGTGGGACCTGTGGGACCGGCAGGGCCGGCGGCGCCAGCGGCTCCATCCGCTCCGGTGGGACCGGCAGCGCCTGTTGCTCCAGTGGCTCCAACTGCTCCGGCGGGGCCCGTAGGGCCGGCGGGACCAGCGGGCCCCTGCATGGGAGATGCCTCCAGCGCCTCCTGCATCTTGGACTTCAGGGAGAGCTGGTTTTGCACAGCAGTCTTCAGCAGGTTCCGGACGCTCTCGTTAGCGGACAGCACATCTTCCACGGTAGCGGCAGGGCCGCTGAGGCCGGGCAGGGTACCGAGGATATATTGCAGCTTTTCGCCCTCAGCGTTGAGAATGTGACTCAGGCCGAGTTCCTCCATGGCGATGGAGGAGAGAATCTGATTAACTGCGTTTTCCCGCTGGATAGGCGGGTCAACGTTAGGAAAGCTGGGCAGAGACATAAAACGATCTCCTTTCTGAATGAGGGCGCACGCCAAGAACGCACCGGTAAAACAGTAGGAAAGGTTCCTTACCAGCGCGGCCCTCAGGACAGTTTATGTGTCTGCCAGCAGGCGGGTTCTTTCTGGTCCCTCTGCTCAACTTGTCATAGACTGGACCCCAAGCTTTGGTATTTTGATGTATAAGCTATTTAGTTCAAAGAATTTTACATAATAGTATGTAGCAATAATTATGGGAAGTAAAATGTAAGCGTCAAATCGGCATCTACATCGTACAACATCCTCGCTGACGGCGAACAATCCGTACATACAGCCCAGCCCGAGAATATATTCGGCGGCGGCACGGAGGGTACTGCCCATGTAAACAATACGGCGGTTGCCGGCGGTAGGCAGCACACGCAGCCCCACACCGAACAGGTGCGGACCTCCTCCGGTGAGAAGGCGCAGACCAGCCGCTTCCAGGCGGACGCTGGACAGGGACGGCGTGGACCGGGGAAAAAGAGCTGAACGCCCTGTTCGATGTACTCCCCATCTCCCGCCCAGCCAAGGCTCCCTACAGCATTTTCAAGCAGTCCAGTGAAAGCGTCCGGGGCGGCGTTATTATTAGCCTGGGTTCCCGGCTCCAGTGAGGCTAGAGACGAGATGCAGACAGCGGAGGAGCGGGAGGCCATCATCTGGCACGAGATCCAGAATGCCCACTGGACCCGGCGCATCCTCACCGGCATGTTGGACGGCGTAGAGCGGACGGAATCCGGCCTTACCGTTGCCGCAGTCAGCTGCAAGGGCTTCCGGGTGGCGATCCCCGTCAAGGAGATGCTGCTGTTTACCGGCAGGGTCCCCTTCGGTGCGGAGTTCCAGGAGCTGATGGGCCGTATGCGGGGTATCCTTACCGCCCGGTTGGGCTCCGAGATCGACTTTATTGTAAAAGGCCATGAGAATAAGAGCCGCAGCGTGGTTGCCAGCCGCAGGGACGCCATGTACCGCAAGCGCCAGACCTTCTATCTGGACAAGGACGAACGGGGCGAGCCCATGATCTATGAGGGACGTGTGGTCCAGGCCCGTGTCGTCGCTGTGGCGGAGAAGGTGGTCCGGGCGGAGGCGTTCGGCGTGGAGTGCGCCATTCTGGCCCAGGGCCTGTCCCGTGCCTGGGTGGGTGACGCCGCCGAGCACTACCATGTGGGGGACCGCATCCTGGTCCGGGTGCAGAAAATCACCGGGACCACAGTAGAGGACCTGACCATTACCGCCGACGTGCGCAGTACCTCCGCCGATACCGCCAGCGACGGCCTGAAGAAATGCGTCCGGCAGGGACGGTATGCAGGCCGGGTCACCGATGTGCGGTGGCGACCTACTCCGCCTCCACCAGCAGTCAGGTGGCGACCGGCTATGTCTCCACAGCGGAGTACAAGGGGACCGTGACCGCCTCCGGCATTGAGAGCATTACCTACACGGTTGTCTATGTGGGAACGGAGATTGTACCCGAGCCCCCGCAGCCCACTGAGCCGGTCAAGCAGGGCGCCCCCCTGTCCGGCGGGAACGCAGCCGCCATTGGCGGGACGCTCCTGGTGATTGTTCTGCTGGCGGCGCATCCGGATTTTGTAAAGTTGCTGGCCGATATTCAGATTTATGTGGAGGGCATCACCGCCAAGAAGATACAAAATCTGAACACCTTGGTGGACGTAGCGCGGGCTGAAATCGTGGAGAAATACCAGCCGGGAGAGAACGACAGAACGCCCTATCTTCTGCAAGCAGACAAAGCTCCGCTACGGCAAATTGACCGAAGAAGCAAAACAGTGGCTGACCCGGATTGTCTAGAAGTCGGAGCTGCTGAAAGGGGCGGTGTCGCAGAGGGGGAAGAGGCGAAAATAAGCCCATTCTAGGTTATCGCTTTTCGCCAGTTTATGATATTAAACTTTTTTATTAATACTTGGTGTTCAGTTGCATATAGCAGACAATTATGATACACTGATTGTGACTTTAGATAAAGAGGAGAAAAATTCACAATGCATGACTTTATCAGACACATTTTCTATATCTTCCGGCAAGCAATCCCTCCTGCCTTGATTTCCTTGGCGATAGGAGCGGTACTTCTCATTCTGCTGAACCGGAAACACCGGCAGGAAGGAACGCAGTTTCCAAAAAGACAAACGGTTGCTATCCTGCTGCTGTTGTGTTACTTGGGCGGACTGGTCGCCATCACGTTTATGAACCGAATGGGAAACGGTATGCAGATGTATCAGCCCATTCCTTTTCTGGCCTTTTGGGAGGCGTGGAATTCCTTTACCCTCCAGGTCTGGCTGAATCCTTTGCTGAACATTGCCATGTTCGTCCCTTTGGGCGTGTTTCTCCCCTTGGCGGCAAAACTATTCCAACGGTGGTACTGGATGCTGGCAGCAGGGGCAGGAACCTCCCTTATCATCGAAGTAGCCCAGTATATCCTTGGCCGGGGACAAGCCGATGTGGACGATCTCATTTGCAATACCCTGGGGGCTATGTTGGGGTACTGTCTGTGTATGCTATTCGTCAGTCTGGTGGGCAAACGATGGAAAACCGCCGGGGCCTATGCCTTGCTTCCGGTCTTGTCCATTGTGGCCCTAACGAGTGTATTCTTTACCTATTACCTCCAGCCCTATGGCAATCTGGAAGACGCCCCCATCTATGCCGCTGATACCAAAGAAGTGGAGTGGGTACTAGAATGTACGTTGTCCGATGAACCGGGGCCGTCCGGGGTATATTGGGCAGAACCCTTTACCTCGGAGAGTTGTGATGCTTTTGCCATAGATTTCCTTGGGCGGCAGGGCGCAGAAATCAATTTCGGCAGCCCTGATGTAAATTACTATGAC
>CAMWBA010000224.1 GCA_947172355.1 uncultured Bacillota bacterium | reverse complement strand
GGCAACGGACTTTGACTCCGTCATCCCGTGGGTTCGAATCCCGCCAGCCCAGCCATCCTAGGAAAACCAAAAAGATATTTGGGCAAAAAACCGCGTAACCACGCGGTTTTTTGCATCTCAAAAGGCTGGATTTCGAAAGTGCGAAAACGTGGATGGCAAAACGGCGTTTTGGCTTTGCGGCAGGAACCGAACTCTCACAATAACAGAATAAAGAGAAACCGGAGGGCCAGCGAAGATGATCTGTTGGCCCTCTCATGGTAGAAATACATAGCCGGTCGCTGGGGAACTCCCCCGAAAACAAGCGACCGGCTTTTTTTATTTCAGGAAGGAGCTGAACCTATGATAACCTTAAAAATCTGGCACGGCCCCATGCGGACCACGCTGGCCCTCCCCCTGCGCGAAGCAGAAATTCAAAAGACGCTTGTCAAGGCGTTCCGCACTGCGCCCTTCAAGGTCACCGCCGACGATGTGTCTCCAGAGGCCCTGGCCATGCTGAATGGGAAAGAAATTGATCTAGACGAACTGAACTTTCTTGCCAAAAACCTCGACCGGTTTACCCTGTATGAGCAAGACCAGTTTTGGGCGGCTGTACAGGTGGAGCAGCCGTCAGACCTCAAAGCGCTTATTAACCTCGCCTTTAATATGGAAAGGTACACGCTGGTGCAAAATGTCACTGACCTGGCTGCTGTGGGCAAGAAATACTTGCTCAATAAGATGGGCGCTCTGCCCGCTTCAGAGATTGACAAACTCGACTTCGAGCAGGCAGGCCGCGAACTGCTGACCAGCGGAGATGGAACTCCCACCACCTACGGCCTGCTCTTCACGAATGAGGACGTACCGTACCGCGAAGTCTACCACGGCGCAACTTTTCCCTACTGCGAACCTCGCCGGGACATTATCGCCGTTGCAAAGATGGAGTACGGCCCCAAAACCGAGTACCTGTACTTGCCGGAAGATGAACTCGCCATCATCAAGGCCGCCCGGCGGATGGGAGCGCCGTCCCCGGATATGTGCCGGGTGGCGTTCACGGATTTTATGCTGGACGCTCCAACCTGGATACAGCATCTGGAAACCATGCTGTGTGAGCATGGCCTCGGGGTGGCAAACGAACTGGCTGACGCATTTCCGAGAACCACAGAGGGCTTTGAAAAGCTGGCGGCGGTCGTGGAGTATGCCGACGTTTCCAGTAGCGGAGAGGTCATGAGAATAGCCCGGCATCTGGAGGATTTTGTGTTCATCAAAGACGCGGAAACAGACGAAGATGTAGGCCATCACTTTGTCAGTTTTGACAGCGAGTATCGCGCTTCGCCGGAGTTGGCAGACTATATCGACTTTGACGCCCTGGGCAATCAGATCAGTGAGGATCGAGAGGGGCAGTTTGTGGAAGGAGGCTTCGTCTGCATGGACAGCGGCTGTTCGCTGGAAATGATTTTGGACGATGACCTGGACCTTGCAATGAGGGGGATTTAGCATGATAAAAGTTAAAATCGCCAACAAAAACGGGGCAGAACTTGAGCGGGAACTGCCCACCGACATTCATCAGCTCTACCATGATATGCGGGAGGCTGGCATCAGCAGGCCGCCCAAAAACATCCTGCTCCATGACGATAAGGACGTGGAAGTCACCCTGTCCTCCGACAGCAAGATCGGCAACCGCCTGCTACGGGTGTTCGGCAAGAACGACACCCTGGCTGACGCCAACACCGTGGCCTTCGCCGTCAGCACCGCCAGAGAGGAAATTCTCACAGACCTGGAACAGAATATCGTCCACAATCAGTACCTCATCAAAGAAATGCTGTTCGATGATATCAAAGCCATGACCCAGGCCGCCGGGCCGGTCAAGCTGACGTTCTACTGCCCCCTGGTGGGCCAACTGGATGATGGCGAGTGCGACGAGTATATCGAGGTTGGCAGCGGTTTTCTGACCGCGTACCAAGACCAAATCGAGCTGGGCATTGCCGATGAGCAGGTCCCCGAAATGGGCGATATGGCTCAGTATTTGGGCGATAATCCTGGAGTGGCAGATAAGCTCATGTCGGCTGTTTGGACGGTGGAGGAAATAGACGGCAGGCTCCTGGGCCGGATCGACTGCCACCTCAAGGAGCTGCTCACGCCGGACGAGATGGCGGATTTGCGGGAGGAAATCCTCGGGCAGTGTTCGGATGGGCTTGGAGAAGGTTTCGAGCAACGGCCCATCGAAACCGATGAGGGCGACTTGTATGTTTCGTATTGGAACAGCAGTGATGATTATTTTCTCTGCACCGAGGATGAGTTAGATGAACATTTGGAACCCCATCAAGGGATGGGCGGAATCTGAAGGAGGTATCACAATGAACGAATGGGATAAACTGCACCGGCAGGCAGAACGGTACAAGGCCGAGTATCCGCCTGGTACCCGGATTATGCTGTTAAGTATGGGTGAGGACATCCACCGTATCGGTGACAATACCCGTGGAACTGTTATGGCGGTGGACGATATCGGCACTCTCCACTGCAAGTTCGGCAATGGCCGGTCGCTGGGGCTTATTCCCAGCGAGGATTCCTTCCGCAAGCTGACCGAGGAAGAACTGGCAGAGGAACAGGAGCCGGATATAGATGAGGATGAAGATTTCGGCATGAAGATGTAGGAGGTGTTTCAATTTTGGATAGGTCGGATGGCGCATGGCTATCCGATTTTTTGATATGTTCGCGGGGATCGGCGGCTTCCGCTCTGGCCTTGAGGCCGTGGGCGGCTTTGAATGCGTCGGTCACTGCGAGATAGATAAGTATGCGAATCAGGCATACAACGCTATGTATGATACGGAAGGAGAAGTGTTTTTTGCAGACGCCAGAACCATTGACCCGGCAGCGTTGCCGGATATCGACCTTATTTGCGGCGGCTTTCCTTGTCAGAGGTTTTCAATCGCTGGAAAACGGAGAGGATTTGCAGATGACGCCCGAGGGACTTTGTTCTTTGAAATCGCCCGTCTTGCCTCCGCTAAAAGACCTGCATTTCTGCTGCTTGAAAATGTTCCCGGATTGCAAAGTTGCGTGGCAACTTTTTCGCATCGACGGCTGCCGGACGTTTGCGACGATCCTCAGTACGCTGGATGAACTGGGGTACGATGTCGCGTGGCAGGTGCTTAACAGCAAGGATTTTGGAGTCCCCCAATCCCGCAAAAGGGTGTATATTGTCGGATATCTTAGAGAGCGATGTTCCGGCGAAATACTTTCTTTCACAGACACAAATGGAGCGGCTCTTGAGCAAGTCTTACCCGGCCCGGAAGGGCGGCGGGTGTACTCCCCCGCAGGAGTGTCCATCACTCTGACAAGCACGGCAGGCGGCTTTGGCGGCAGGAGTGGGCTCTACGATGTCACCCTGCCCATCAAGGTTATGACCAAGGCTGGGTATCAGTTGGCCCACCCCGGCGACAGCATCGACCTGGCTTATGCCACCATGAACACCCGGCGCGGCAGGGTCGGAGATAAAATCGCGCATACGGTCACCCCTGGAAACAACCAGGGGTATTTCTTTATCGACCTGAACGAAAACCCTGAATTTACGGAGAACGCAAGGTGTCTGCTGGCGAATCAGGATGCGGGCATTGGCAAGTTCAAGGGCGGGAAATCTGGTGTTTTTGTTGAGGGCCAGGCACCTTTTTCCATTCCCGTGCAGGATGCGGACGGCAATCTACACTATGGGAAAGTCCGCAAGCTCATGCCCATAGAATGCTGGCGCTTACAAGGTTTTAGTGACGAACAATTCAATAAAGCTGCTGCAACTGGATTGTCCGACGCACAGCTTTATAAAATGGC
>CAMWBA010000223.1 GCA_947172355.1 uncultured Bacillota bacterium | reverse complement strand
TGGGCGGCAGGGCGCAGAAATCAATTTCGGCAGCCCTGATGTAAATTACTATGACAACAGCACCTTCTACTCTGACCACCGCACATATAGCTTAATCGTCAATCACAACGACCGCTCCTATGAGTACACGGATTATCGGGTGGACAGCGATTTGCGTTACAGTGACAAGGGTGGGACAATTACGGAAGATGAACTGCACACCGCCTTGGAAACGCTGGGTATTGATGTGCCTGACGCGGCTCAATTTGTTACTGTGGACGAAGACAGGGGCGAGTATGCGTTTCAGGCGGAGTGCGTGGTGGAAGACGGTGTACTGACCGCCGGTGAGTTAATTTGCCACATTGCGGAGGGCGGCATTCTCTATGAGGTTGACAATGCCCTCTCTGTCAGCACCATTCACGGAGATGCCACTGTGATTTCTTCCCAAGAAGCATATGATCTCCTCTGTGCAGGCAGGTTCTCCTGGCAGGATGTACCTATGTTCAATTACCTGAGGCCAAATCGGGTGCGGGTTACCGCCTGTGTTCTGGAATACATGGCCGACAGTAAAGGGTTCCGTCAGCCGGTCTATGTCTTCACCCTCTCGGATGACCGAGATGCGGAACTTCGCGGCGGCAACGGGTGGACTACCTTTGTTCCCGCACTGTCCGGGTCATAAGTAAATCAATGATTGAAAATATGTCGCCCGCAAGAGGGTATTGTCAAGAAAACAGCCCGTCTGAATCCCTTACTAGGAATCAGACGGGCTTTCGTATGCACCCCGAAACCGTCAGTCAACAGTGGTAAGTGAATTTAGTTCCTCATCACTATAAAGGCAAGAGCTGCACAGTTTCGTGCAGCCCTTTTTCTATGCTCACAAACTTATGAAGGAGGAACCGCACATATGTTGAAATCTCTCTCCCAGAGCATCCAGTCCAACTGGGAGCGCACCCTGTCCGGCCTGCTGGCGGTCGGCGCCGCCTGCCGCAGCAACATCACCTGGTATAACTCCCATGCACTGCGCTACAACAGTCTGGGTGCCAACGCTGCCCAGCTTATGGCTGGCTCCTCTGTGGCCCAGGGTGCCTATTCCTACGACGCCACCAGCGGCCACAACAAACGCTGGGTGACTACTGCGGATGAGTTCCAAGCGGCCACCGGTATTACGGATCGGCAGAAGGAGCAGATGTTTCACTGCAACTCCAAATCTTGGTCTACCGGCTGGAAGGACAACGATTATACCTCTATGTGGGGCACTGACGCGGAATCTGTCACTCCCGGCAATCTCTACAAGGTGTACAAGCCCAACGACGCTTTTCTGTACCTGCTGGGCCGCCTGAGCGAAAACAGCAGTGGCAGCGGCTGGGGCAAGGACGAAGCAATTTCAAAGTGGTCTGAGTACGTCTACGATGCCGACGGAAACCTTCGTAGCAAATACCGGATCATTATTGAGACCGGCGGCGTTTTTGTAGACCCGGACGGCATCCGCCGCGCCTTTACTCTCCGGGACATGATGGCCTACTCCATTTATAACAACAAGGCAGCGGCAACTATACTCTGATCCACGATCAGTCCTCCACGATGGTTAATATGGCGCAGTGGATGCGGCAGGCCAAGGACCACCAATTCCTCGAATATCCGCTCAATGGGGACGGCACTCCCACAGGCGAGGAGCTGCACTCCATCAATGGTTTCCGGGAGTGTGACAGCTATGTAGATACCATCCAGTATCCTCGACCTATCCGGGATACTATATTTAGCGAACGTCGATCCTTCGGTTTGCACATTTTTAGTCCTTTTAACTTTGAAAGTGAACCGGCAAGACCATCTCTAGAAGTGTCCAAAAAAGCAGGAGCAGAGATCCCAAAAGGAGAGGAATGGAGGTTTACTGTAACCTATACATCTGGTACTCCCACCAGTTATACAGCTACAAACTTTGGAAACAGGGAACAGACCCATTGTGTAGGGGCAGCAACGGCCTTTAGGGCAGCCTGATCCTCCAAACTGGTATCCCCGGGCATCCAAAGCAGAAGTTTTTGGAGGAATACAGCGGGCTCCCACAGAGTTGCCTGCGGCCGACGGCGGGACAATCCAAAATAATCAGAAATCCACTTATCTCGAAGCAGCTGCGTCCACTGGCCGGCCGAAACCCGGTCTATAACAAACTGATCGGTGTTGGTGCGGGCGGTCTCGCTGTAAATCCAATCGTTCTGGTAGTGGAGATCCAGCAGAAAGAGAGCGGCAAACGCCTCCTGTGGCTCGGACACCTGTTCCCGTGGAATACCCAGCCAGAAAAGCCCCAGCGGATATTGGAAAAAGTCAAACCGCCGTGGCTGGTAGTCCTCGATTGTCAGATCAGCTGCCAGCCGGGCAAAGGCTGGCAGGTCTGCGAACAATGCTGATACCTGTGCTGGGACAGACTGAATTTCCATATCGGTATCTCCTCGCCTCATGTTCATCACATGGCCCTTCGGAGCCATTTGTCAGATGGGCTATGCTTGACAGCGGTATCCCTCTTGGCGCGTTTCCCGTCTTAAAGGATTTGCAGATAGGGTAGATGAATCAATGAAACAGGGTTGCACACCTGTAAATATCCTTTTCTAAAAAATCATAGATACTATTTGAAAAAGGCGAAAGTGTATTGTGAATCTTGTTTTGGAAATACAGCATTCCAGTTTCATCTACGAGCCAATCACCCATTATGTCATATCCTATTCCGATATAGACAGCACGCTTTCCAATCTTTTGACTCGCTGCCTCTAGCTTTGGGTAAACGGAGGCATCGTAATTAAAAAAATCGAACTCAATGGCAGAACAGGATGAACCAACCCCAAGTTCTGGACACTGATTCTTGATTACTATTCCATCCAAAGCATCAATAATTTCTTTGGCACTTTCAAATATAGCGTCTGGTAGGACTTGTGGCGGAAATCTCCAATCAAGATGCGATAAATGCTTTTGTAAAAGGCCCTTATATGATGGTGTCCATCCAGCGCCAATTAAAAGACTGTTTGCTGCTAACCGCGTATAATCCAGCATTTAGTTGACTCTCCCAAATCTATTCTCTATTCTGCTTATACGAGTTTTTCTAATCCCAAAAGCTGTGAGCGATCTGTGTCAGATTGTCCTGGGCGCTGCCGTGAACGCCGGGAGGCTCTTCCAGGCTCACGAAATAGTCAATGAAAAAGGCTTCCACGTTCAGATCGCCCTTCAGCTCCGCCAGCACCCGGAACGCCTCCGCTTTCAGACTGCAATGCGCATCCCCAACAGCGGCGCACCGGAGGGCGGTGTCCTTCAAGCGGGAATCCCCACGGCTCCGCAGAACCACTAGCGCCCCGCGCAGCTGAGGACGGTAGAGGCCGGGGTCTGCCAGCCAGGTTTCCAGCTCCCTGTCCGTGGGATAGCTGATCTCCGCCGCCGACACCAGAGCGTATCCTCCGGCGGTAGGATAGCGTTTCCCGGCGGCCAGCAGAGCCTCCGGCAGTTCTATATCTGCCAGACGGCCCTCCGGCAGAGAAGCGGAGTTCTCGCTATGCTTCCAAGGTTCTTTCGGCAGCTTCACCCCGTCCATGGCCTCGATGGGTACGGTGAACGGGCCAAAGCAGCCGGCCTTCTTTTCCCGGCTTCTGGATTCAGCCAGCGGACGCAGCTGGTAATGCTCCAGCCGCAGCACGGTCAGGCAGGGCAGAGTCCGGCCCAGCAGGGCGGCGGCGGCAGCCTTGTGGTGTCCATCCAGCAGCACCGACATTCCCTCTGTCACATAGAGGGCAATTCCATGAGGCAAAGGGCCATCCTGCTGGAAGCGTGTTCTGTAATGCTCCACCCGCTCCATATCCAGCCGCGACCGCCGCTGGGAGGGGTAGAGGAACACCG
>CAMWBA010000222.1 GCA_947172355.1 uncultured Bacillota bacterium | reverse complement strand
TGAAGTACAGCTTCACCCCGCTCCAGCCCCCGGCAAAGGCGGTCTTGCAGGACTGAATCAGGTCTTCCTCTCGGAGATTTTTGTTGATGGCATCCCGCAGACGCTGGGTGCCCGCCTCGGGGGCAAAGGTCAGTCCGCCCCGCCGCACCCGCTGCAGGCGCTCCATCAGACTCATTGAGAAGGTATCCGCCCGCAGAGAGGGCAGGGAAAGCCCAATATCCCGGGGGGCACAGTAGTCCAGCAACTCGTCACACAGCGGGAGCAGGTCGGGGTAATCGGTGGAGGACAGGGAGGAAAGGGTCATCTCCTGGTAGCCCGAGTCCTCACAGGCTGCCCTGCCATACTGGGCCAGCAGTTCCGGACTGCGGGAGCGCACCGGCCGGTAAGCGTAGCCTGCCTGACAGAACCGGCATCCCCGGATACACCCTCGAAACAGCTCCAACATCACCCGGTCATGGACAATCTCCGTGGAGGGGATGATGGTTTTCACCGGAAAATAGGCTTTGTCCATGTCTTGGATGATCCGCTTGGTAACCAGTTCCGGGGCGCCCTCCAGGGCCCTTACCTCCTCCAAGGTTCCATCCGGGCGGTAAATCGGCTCGTAGAAGGAGGGCACATAGATGCCCTCAATTTTGGATGCCTCTTCCAGAAACTCCTCCTTGGACCAGCCCTCCTCCCGAGCTTGAAGATAGAGGTCGATGTACTCCAACGTGACCTCCTCCCCCTCCCCCAGAACAAACAAATCCACAAAGGGGGCCAGGGGCTCTGGGTTATAGCAGCAGGTTCCCCCCGCCACAATCAGTGGGGTCAGCTCAGACCGGTCCTCTCCGCGCAAAGACAAACCGGCCAAATCCAACATATTCAGCACATTGGTATACGCCATCTCATAGCCCAGAGAAAAGCCAATAATATCAAAATCAGAGATAGGATCGCCGCTTTCCAGGCCATAGAGAAGCAGCCCTTCTCGGCGCATCGCCTCCTCCATATCCCCCCAGGGGGCAAAACAGCGCTCACACCAGATATCGGGCCGCTGGTTCATCACACCATACAGAATCCGGCACCCCAGGTTCGACATACCAATTTCATAGGTATCGGGAAAGCAAAGGGCATAGCGCAGAGCCACCTCCCGCTTGTCCTTTCCCACCGCGTTGTATTCTCCGCCTGTGTACCGGGCAGGCTTTTGCACATGCGGCAGGATATGCTCTAAGATACGATTCATGTTCTTCCTCCCTGCAATTTTTGAGACGTATCTTTTATTTTACCTGTTTCCTGCCCCGCTGGCAAGCCCTATTTCGTCTCCTGTTCCAATTATTTTGCGGAATCTGAACGCTCAGCAGCCAAAGTGCCACCAACAGCAAGGTGGGATTGCCCAGCACCCCTGTCAACACTCCAGCGGTCAGCAGCCCGGCCACACACAAACGGTCCAGGCATCCTCCTGTCTGTTCCGATAAATCAGGTCCGGCCAGCAGGGCTAAGGTACAGGCCAGCGCCTGCCCTCCGTCCAGCCGCCCTACCGGCAGCATATTAAACAAGGCCAGCGCCAGATTTAGTCCTGCGAAGGCAACGGTCTCCTCCCAGCCGCAGAATGTGAGCGCCAGCAGGAGATTGATCCCTGGCCCCGCCAAGGCCGACAGCCCCTCCTGCCAGTAACCTAACGGCCGGTCCAGAACCATCTCAGCTCCAATTGCGGTCAAGCGGATATATTTTATGCTGCCGCCCAGCAGCCGAATGACCAGATAGTGCCCCAGTTCGTGGGCGGCGCAGGCCGCCATGGCCATCGGCACCAAAAAAGAGCGGTCCCAATAGTTCAGCCATGCCGCCAGTAAAAGAAATCCGCCCGTCGCTTCCACTTTTCCCAGCCGTATCACAAAAGTTCTACATAATAGGCGGGATTCAGGTGCACTTTATTATACTTCAGCTCCAAGTGGAGATGAGGGCCTGTAGATGAACCGGTTGAGCCAACTCTGGCGATTGTGTCTCCCATCGCTACTGTCTGCCCTTTTGTCACCTCAATCTTGCTGCAATGGGCATAAAAAGATTTGACGCCATTTCCGTGGTCCACCTGGAGATACAGTCCATAAGAGTCATTTTCCCCAGTATACTCCACTGTTCCCGCCGCAAAGGCCGCGATTGGGTCGCCAACCTGCCCACCAATGTCTATTCCCCCATGAAACAGATACTGTCCATTGATGGGGTGATCCCGGTAACCATAGACAGAATTGAGATGGCCCAGCACCGGTGTTGTGGTCTCCAGATCCCCCAGCGAAACCTGGTCCATCGTGTAGTTATTGGGCAGCGGGTCGCCGCTGTAATCCGAAAATACTACCACCGTACCCGCTGCTGGCACAGTGGGTTCCTCCTCCGGCTGCACAGTCTCCGGCTCATCCAAGGGTTCCTCCGGCTCCTCCGAAATCTGGACAGACTCTTCTGGCACATATGTCAGGCCAAAACTGGAAAAATCCGCGTAATGTACCATCTTAGATGCCGAAGTGGGCACCTCGCTCAAAAATTGAAGTTCATCGGCAAGCAATCCCTGAGACTGCGGCGGTGTAAACGCAGCTTTCTGCGGCACTTGCTCCTGTTGGGCCGGACCAAAGACCTCTATACAAAAATTCCCAAACTCGGAAAATACTGTGTCACTACCTGTCAAGGATTTTCCAAGACCAACCAGTGCCTGTTCAAAGTCAAGGTCTGTGGAGATTAGGGTCAAAATATTATCTCGAACCTGGACCAACTTCTGCGGAAATACTCCCTTCCAAAGAAAGACAGTCAAAAATAATATCAGACAGACTGCCAATTGGATCAGCCGAATTTGCTCCGGACCATGCGCAGTCTGCCGGCGCCTCCTCTCTGATGTCCCACTGGATGTGGAGATCGCTCTTCGACGTGCTGCACTCTGGTGGTACATAGACACCCCTCCTTTTTTGATTCCTTTTTAGAACCTATTCCAGAAGGGATTTTAATATTACTCTTGACAGATGGCAAAAAAGATATTATGATAATGAACGGTCCATCCGGGCGTGGCGAAGCTTGGTATCGCGCTTGGTTCGGGTCCAAGAGACCGTGGGTTCAAATCCCGCCGCTCGGACCAACTTGCATTGACAAAAGAGATGCAGACAAAAATTCCGCACTTCGGTGCGGGATTTTTGCATATAAAATCAAAAAAATCAAAGCAATTAAGAACAATTTTCTCACATTTGAAAAATCAGGGGGCGTAAAATAAAAATAACGCACCGGAGATGCAAATTCGCCGGATTTGGGAGTTTTTGGGGATACGCATGACTCGAACTCTCCAGCACTCAAAACAACGAAAAGGCCGTCCACAGCCTGCCAATTTTCAGGCAGACCAATGGACGGCTTTTTTCGTTCCCCCTGTTCACATTGGTGGTTATGCTTGCTTTGTCTCTCAATCGTTGATATTACTGCATTGATTTACTCAAAATCAGAATGACAATCCATTCAATGGGGACACCGAACATCCACTTCACTTTTCAATACTTATCACTCGATGCACCCAGCCGTTATAAAAATTCTCCTCATGCGAAACCAGCAAGACGGTCCCAGCGAAGTTTTTCAATGCTTCCTTCAAAGCGTCCTTTGCCTGAACGTCTAAATGGTTTGTGGGTTCATCCAAAATCAAGAAGTTGCAAGGGATAAGTGTCAGCAGACACATTTTCACTTTTGCCTGTTCTCCGCCACTCAATGACCCAATAGGCTGCATAGCGTGTTTGCTTGAAATTCCGCATTGAGCAAGGTGCTTCCGAATTTCTTTCATTACCATATCGGGGTGAGCATCAGAGAGAATTTCTATCGGAGTCCGGTTGCTATCAGCCCATACTAAATCCTGTTCAAAGTAT
>CAMWBA010000221.1 GCA_947172355.1 uncultured Bacillota bacterium | reverse complement strand
GCTGTCAACGATAATTTTGATACGCTGACTGCTGAACGGTCCCAGGACGGCTATATTGTGCCGCTGAAAAATATCATCAACGAGGTTTACAGCAAGGACATTTCCAGGAAGCTGCTGCCTGTATTCGCGGCAAAACAGCGGAACGGGGAGTTTATCGGCAACTGGGCGATTTACGGTTATCAGAAATGCGCCGACGATTACCACCGCATTGAGCCAGACCCGGAAATTGCGCCCGTGATTCGAGAAATCTTTCAATGGCGGCTCTCCGGCATAAGCTATCAGAATATTGCCCGGAAGCTGAACGAGCGGAATATCCCCTCTCCTGGCCGCTATCACTATTTGAAAGGTAATTCAAAATCCGAACGATATGCCAACGCGATTTGGAACGTATGCTCCGTTAAAAACATACTGTCCAGCGAGGTTTACCTGGGTCATATGGTGCAGGGAAGGAAACGCTCCGGGCTTTCTGAGGGCAGAAAGACCTGCCGTGTACCAAAATCCGAGTGGATTATCGTCCGCAATACCCATGAACCTCTGGTGGATGAAGAAACCTTTCAAGCGGTTCAGCGGATGGCAGAGGACGCCAAAAGCACCTATCATGCGCGAGAGGGAAAATATGACGGATTGGGTGCAACACCCAATATTCTCCGAAAGCTGGTCTACTGCGCGGACTGCAAGCGGCCCCTGGTGCGATATAAAAACGTGAACAGCAGTATTGGGAGACGCTACTATGTTTACATCTGCCAGACCCACTCCAATGATCTTGCTTCCTGCCCAAAGAAGTATTTCCATGAGACGAAGCTGATTGAGCTTCTTTGGGACACGTTACAGCAGGAGATCGCACTGGCTGGGGATTTGGATAAGTTGGTGCGCCAGTACAGCACATCAGCAAAAGCGGCGGGTCGGGAGGCGGCTGTCAAGCGGGAGATCGCTGCCGCAAGGCAGGCCCTAAGCCGTGCGGAAATGCTCTATGACAGCTTGTATCAGAATTACGCTGATAAACTGATGTCAGAGCGGGAATACACGGAAATGAAGCGGCAGTACCGCTCCGATATGGAAAGGGCGCAGGCCCGGTTGGATGAGCTGGAACAGCGGCAGAAGGACGAACGCCAGCAGACCATGGAAAACCCCTGGCTCACCGCCTGCGGCCAGTTCCGGGAAGAACAGGCGTTGACGGCGGATATGGCCCACGCCCTGATTGAGCGGGTAGAAATTGACGCAGAGAATCATGTATCCATCACTTTGCGTTACCGGGATGAATACAATGCCCTGCTCCGGCTGCTGGCGGCAGAGGGAGAGGCGGTGTCCGCATGACCGGCGTGACCGCTAAATACATCCGGTTGTCTGCTGAGGACGTTGATTTAGGAAAAGACGGGAAGATCGAATCCAACAGCGTCACGAACCAGAGAAACCTGCTGGACGCTGTTATCAGCCGCACCCCGGAATTGGCGGATTCCCATGTAGTCGAGTTCTGTGATGACGGATGGAGCGGCAAAAACTTCGAGCGTCCCGGCTTTCAAGCAATGATCGCCCAGGTGCGGGCGGGGAAAATCCAATGTATCGTGGTGAAGGATTTATCCCGGTTTGGCCGTGATTATCTTACAGTCGGCAACTACATTTCCAGCGTATTCCCCTTCCTGGGAGTGCGGTTTATCGCCGTCAATGATGGCTTTGACAGCATCCGGCCAGCCGATATTGACAGCCTGGAAACCTCCTTTAAGGCCCTCATATACGACCTATACAGCCGGGACCTGTCCCGGAAGGTGCGGAGCGCAAAGCGTTTCCGCGCCCAGCAGGGAGACTTTCTTTCCCCTTTTGCTCCCTATGGTTACGTCAAGGACCCGGCTGACAGAAGCCGCCTTGTGATAGACCCGGAGGCGGCGGAGACGGTGCGGCGTATTTTTCGCATGACGGCGGACGGCCAGAGGAAGGAACAGCTTGCACGGCAGCTCAACGCGGAGGGCGTACCTACTCCCATGCTTTACAAGCGGGCGGCTGGGTGTACCCGCACCAAATGGAACAATCTGTTTGACGAAAACTTTTGGACGGGCGGTCTGATTTATGGCATCCTGCGGGATGAACGGTATGTGGGCAGGGTTGTCTATGGGAAGCATACTCGTGACCGGATCGGTCATGCCCATGTGGTTCGGGTTGACCGTGAGGACTGGATAGTTGTAGACGATACCCATGAGGGTATTGTTACTCAGGAAGAATTTGACCGCGCACAAGCGGCAATACGAGCCTTGGAATGCGGAGCGGTCAAAAATCATAGGCATCCCTTGCAGAAGAAAGTCCGCTGTGCAACCTGCGGCTATGCCATGAGTCGGGTACAGGGGTCAGCGCCGTATTTCGTGTGCCGTACTTCTCGCATGAATTCCGCCTATACTTGCAGGGTGAGGATACCCGAAGCGGACGTTCTGGATACTGTGTCCGAAGGGCTTCGTATGCAGGCGTTGATAGCGGTGGAACTGAGACGGTTATGGGAGGAACAGTGCCAGGGCCGGAAAAAGGATATTACCGCCACGAGGAAAAAACTCGCGGGACTGCGGGAGAAACACCAGCGGCTTTCCCAGCAGGTCAGCGGCCTCTATGAATCCTTTGCATTGGGCGAGATCAGCAAGGCGGAATATCTCACCGCAAAAGCCGCCGCCGCAAAACAGCGGGACGATGCCGCTGTCCAGATCACCGAGTTGGAGGCCTCGCTGGAGAATATGGACACGGACGGTAGCTTGCGGAACGGTTTTGTTTCTGCCTTTGGAAAGTATCAGGAGGTAGAGGAAATTACCGATGAGATTGTGGCGGATGTTTTGAAAGAGGTCCACATCCACCCTGGCGGGCGAATTGAAACCGTCTGGAATTACCGGGACGAGCTGAAAAAGCTGATACTTGATTTGCAAGGAGATCATCAGGATGGAGAATAAAAGAGCCTGGATTTATTGCAGGGTCGCACACCCTGACGCACACGCGCTGGCGGCTCAACAGGCCAGTCTGGAGGCATATGCGGAAGCGCACGGTTTTAAGGTTGTGGGCACGACTGCTGAACAGGCCAGCGGGTTAGACTTCTCCCGCCGTGGGTTGGCCGAGGTTTCCGGTGCGGTGGCTGATGGGAAAATAGACCTTCTGCTGGTAGCAGACCTCTCCCGCTTGGGGCGGGATGTTGGAAGGACGGACGCTTATCTGCGCTGGCTGGAAGATCAGTTTGTTGAGGTGGTCTGTGCTGACGGCGCTGTGCCACAGACGGCCACCGAGATACTGCGTGAGTTGGTGAACACAAGCAGGACAGATTACAGATAGTCCCAAGCAGGGGCCTCTCCATCCAAGAACTTGGACGGAGAGGCCCTTAATCCGTATAAAATTGGGGTGAAATACCATGGATATTAGATTTGCCGATACGACAGAAGCCGCCTATCAGGACCGGGTTTGCAGTATCCTCGCATCACTCAGCCTAATGGTAGACGCTCAAAAACATTCGGGAGATTGTAACGGAAATCTCCGGTGGCTGTACCGACGTGAAATGGAGTACCATTACAGACGAGCGGTTTTTGAAGCCCTTCGGCTGCTGGGTATTCTGATTCACGACACCGGCATTGTAAATGAAACAAACCTGAACCGACTTTGCGAGAACGGGCACACCGCGCTGGAAGATTTAATTAGCAGATATGCCAAGTGTTTTGATACTGAGGTCGAGTAGTCCCGCAGTTGAAACCATTCGGAAGTGTTCATAGTTTATTTACATTTAATTTTTGTTCCGTGCTTGACATTGGCGGATGACGGTTACACAGGCCGCAATTTCAACCGGCCCTCTTTCCAGAGGATGATTGCCGACATTGAGGCTGGCAAAGTCAAATGCGTTATCACGAAAGACCT
>CAMWBA010000220.1 GCA_947172355.1 uncultured Bacillota bacterium | reverse complement strand
GACATTGGTCAGCGGCGTTCCCTGGGCCATGAACACCATCAGCAAAGCTACATACCCGCCGGAGTATGCCAGCAGCAATGTGGTTGTCATCGTTCCCATAGCGGCCCGGCCCACATTCAGACCGGATCGAATTGCCTCTTTGCGGCTGAGTGCTGGCTGTTTCTGAACGACCTCATAGACAGCGGAGGTAATATCCACGGACAAGTCCATAACAGCCCCTGACGCGCCGATAAAAATTGAGGCCATAAAAATCTGTGTCAGGTTCAGATGCTGGTATCCGGCATAGAGCAGGCTCTCCGAGTAAGACATAACCGCTCCGTGGATTTGGAAAAGGTTCGTAAAAACCACGCCCATGACACAGGTGACCAGAATGCCTAAGAAGGAACCGGAGACAGCGGCGGCACAGCGGCGGTCGAAACCATATACCAGGCTGACGATCAAGACCGTTAGCACCAGAGTGATCCCCAGCCCTACCCAAATGGGATTCCAGCCTTTCAAATAGAGCGGAACCAACACCTTCCAGATCATCAGCACGGACAAAATGAAGGAAAGTACCGCCCGCAGACCGGTCCAGCCCGCGAAAACAACCAGCAGAAGGATAAACAGTGCCGCAAGCAAAAGTTCCCACGGGGTGCGATAGTGGTCGATCATGGAAACATTCAGGATTTGCCCATCCAGGAAGTTGATGCGCACCAGGGCTTTGTCACCTGTGGAAAACAGCTTGTCCTGTTCCAGAGAGCCGTTCAGCATATTCCTTCCCTCGGCAACCTGCCCCTGAAAAGAGCCGCCTAAAATTTTCACTTGACACCGCTGTTCCCCGGAACGCACAAGCCCGGTGTCAACAATGGAGGATTCATCCGTAGACAATACCAGCGCAGGCCGTATGTCCGATTCCTGAAAAACCAGATTTCCCTCAAAGCCCGTTGGAAGAACCAGCAGTACAACGATCAGGGTAAGGCAGGCCCATATCGGGGCCTGATAATGGATGGATGCGCTTGGGAATAGCTTCATAATTGATTGTCCCTTTCTGATAGGGTCGAGGCCGCTCCTACCGGCAGGCAGAAGCGGCCTCTCTATGAAAAAGCAGAGGGTAAGCGGTTATTTTACCGCCAGCATCGTAGCCAGCTTCTCGTAGATTTCCGTGTTGTCATAGTATCCATCAAACTGATCGGCGTTCACGCCGTCAGCGAACATGGCGACCGGCAGTCCGGTGTGGCTATAAGAGGTGAAGGATACACCGGATTTGTTATTGAGAATGTGGGTAATCGTCACGCTTAACGGCTCGTAGGTTCCGTAGGCCACATACTCCGCCTGCTGGACCATGCCGGTATCCTTTTCGTTCACACTTTTCTCGTAGGCGGTTTTCAGCAGGCCCAGCTCGTACTCGGTGAGTACCAGCTTGTCCCCGGTGTCACCCTTTGCTTTCAGGCCGAACAGCTTCTCTATGTCGGCCAGGACGGTGTTGAAATCAGTCTTGTTCTCCTTGTAAGCGGCTACATAATCGCTGTCGAACTTGGCAAAAGAAATTTTCTGGCTGTCCAGCAGGGAGAGGTAGGTGTCGTAGTCGGTTCCGGCAAAGCCGATGGTCAGACCGCCGGTTTCGTGGTCACCGGTAACCAGGATCAGAGTCTCATCGGGGTGTTCCTTGGCAAAGTCGATGGCTACCTGCACCGCGTCGGCTAGGGCCAAGGTGTCGTGAATGGTGGAGGCGGCATCATTGGCGTGGCAGGCCCAGTCGATCTTACCTCCCTCGCACATCATGAAGAAGCCCTTGTCGTTGTCCAGAACCTCAATACCCTTTTCCACATAGTCGGCCAGGGACCACAGTTTGTCTGTCCGGTCCAGCTCATAGGCCATGGCATCAGAGTCGGCCAGATGCTCGTCGATAATGATGACAGGACCGGAGGTGATCTTATCGGCCTCAGCTTGGGTCTTTACCACGTTGTAGCCCGCCTGCTTTGCCAAGGCATACAGATCCTCCTTGTCCTTGTCCGCTCCGGTGGGCTTTTTCAGTCCGCCTCCAGCAAAATACTCAAAGCCAGAGTCGATTAGTTCCAGGCCGATCTCGTAGTAGCTGTTGCGGCTGGCTTGGTGGGCGTAGAAGGCTGCGGGAGTGGCGTGGTTCAGGTTGACAGAGGAGATGATGCCCACCTTCATCCCCAACTGCTCGTGAACCTTCTCGGTGATCGTCTCATAAACCTTGGTGGCTGTTTCGTCCACATTGATGGAGCCGGAGTAGGTCTTGTAGCCGGTGGCGATAGAGGTGGCGGTGGAAGCGGAGTCGGGGGCGAAGCTGTTGGAATCGTAGGTCACAACGGAACCAACCGTTTCAAAGCCCATGAAATTCAGCGGCTTGGGGCCGTCCAGCACCGCACCCTGGTTGTCGTCCAGGCTGGGAACTGCCTGCATATAGTCGCTGTCGGCCATGGCCCCGAGATAGTCCGCCGCGGACTGGAACTGGGGAAAGCTCATGCCGTCTCCGATGAACAGGAACACATACTTGGGTGCCTTGATGGTCTGGTCAGAGGCAGTCTGGCTCGCCAGCGTGTTGATCGCGCCTGCGTTTGTCTGAACAGGGCCAGTGCTTCCGTTTTTGGCGGTAGCGGAACAGCCAGCAAACAAAGTGGCTGTCAGCGCCAAAGCCAATGCGATAGCAAAGATTTTTCTCATATTTACCTGTTTCCTCCTAAAGAGTAGTGTTTGTCCGCCTGGGACACATCCAGAATAATCTCTGGATGTAATATTTGCTACCATGGTTTTGAAAAATCCTTGTAAAATTCTGATATAAGCAAGAAGCCTTTACATGGATTTCACAAAAAAAGCCTTGTAGACTTTACAAACACATCTTATAATCAGATTTTGACCAGCAGGCAAAAATAAACATGAAAGGCAGTCATGATATGGAAGAAAAATGTTTACTTGATTTCAATGCGAAAAAGGGCTTTATCTGTGATATGGATGGCGTCATTTATCACGGAAATAAAATCCTTCCGGGTGTTGTGGAATTTATTCAGTGGCTCCAGGCAGAAAACAAGAGATTTTTGTTTTTGACCAATAATAGCGGATACACGCCAAAGGAACTGCACCAGAAGCTGGCTCGTATGGGGTTAGATGTGTCTGAGGATCATTTTTATACGAGCGCTCTGGCAACTGCCGCATTTCTGAAGGAACAGGCTCCCGGCTGCTCTGTATTTGCAATCGGAGAAGCCGGACTTCTCAACGCACTTTATGATGCAGACATCACCATGAATGAGGTGAACCCTGACTATGTGGTGGTTGGAGAAGGACGCACCTACTCCATGGAAACATTGACAAAGGCAACGAATTTGGTCATGGGTGGGGCAAAACTCATTGGGGCAAACTCTGATGTATCCGGCCCGATTGAAAATGGTATTGCACCGGCCTGCCGCGCTTTGACCGCTCCTATCGAAATGGCAACCGGAACACGGGCCTATTTCTGCGGCAAACCCAATCCGCTGATGATGCGGACTGGCCTGCGGCTGCTGGGCTGCCACTCCGGTGAAGCTGTCATGGTAGGAGATCGGATGGATACCGATGTAATCTCTGGTATGGAGAGCGGTATGTCCACTGTATTAGTACTTTCCGGCGTTTCTACACCAGAAACTTTGAAAGAGTATGCCTACCGTCCGACCATTGTGCTGAATGGCGTTGGCGATATTGTCGCTGCGGCACACTCATACGTTGTGGGGCATTGAGTAATAACGTTCCTATAACGTAGGCGAGCAATGTATTGGAATATCCTTTTCGGATTTTCCAATACGCCCGTTGGGGTCCCCCCAAGCCCCGGACTGGCCGCTCTGCGTCCAGTCGAACACGCCTGACGGCGTGGCTTTGCGCTCCCTTCGGTCGCTCATTCCTGCACATCCGCGCAGGAAGGGAAACGCCCTTT
>CAMWBA010000219.1 GCA_947172355.1 uncultured Bacillota bacterium | reverse complement strand
TCGGGTTTCTGCCCCAGGATTTCGGGTTCCACCCGGAGTTCACCGTCAAGGACTATCTGGCCTATGTGGCTGCCCTGAAGGGACTCCCAGAGCGGCAGAGTTGGCGTAGGATTCGCGAGCTGCTGGAGCGGGTCTCCCTCATGGACGTCTATAACAAAAAGATTTCCAAACTCTCCGGCGGCATGAGGCGCCGGGTGGGGATTGCCCAGGCGCTGCTGAACGACCCGGAGGTTTTGATTTTGGACGAACCAACCGGGGGCCTGGACCCCGGCGAACGGGTGCGCTTCCGCAACCTGCTGTCGGAGTTCGCTCATGACCGGATTGTGCTGATCTCCACCCATATCGTCCCTGACGTGGAGTACATCGCTACCTGCCACGCCATTATCAAGGGCGGCAAGCTGCTGGCGACGGGGACGACGGAGGAATTGACCAAGCTGGTGGAGGGTAAGGTGTGGAGCTGCACCATCCCGGCAGAGGCCGTACCGGAATATGAGAGCAAGCTGCAAATCACCAATCTGCGCAACGAGAACGATGGCGGTGTCTCCATCCGCTATCTGTCTGACCGGCCCCGCAACGCCGTTTCCAGCGCCGCGACACCCCGTCTGGAGGACTTGTATTTGTGGATGTTCCCGGAAAGCAGCGGAGAACATGACAGGAGGTATCGGTAAATGAGAATCTTTCGGTTGGAACTGAAACGGGTCTTAAAGTCAAGGCTTACCTGGATTTTGCTGGCGCTGGCGTTGATCCTCTCCGTCCTGCTGGCCTATCTCCCAACAACTTACTGCTACAGCAACTACACGGATGAGGCCGGGAACGAGGTTAACCTGACCGGACTGGCTTCCATCGCCTACGAAAAGGAGCGTCAAGCAGACGCCAGCGGCATTGTCACCCCGGAACGGGTGCGGGAGGCCGTGGAGATCTATCAAGCCTGCCTTACATCCTACGGCGTCGCGGAGTCCTACGATCTGCCGGAAGGCGTCTATGAGAAAGAAATCCTCCCCATCGCCCCGCTGCTCCACGGCGTCAAGGAGGCGTTTGCCGACCCGGATACCGGTATGGCCCCCACCATCATGGAGATCGACCCAGAGAAAATTGACGGCTACTATTCCGTCTGCGAAGCCCGGATCGCCTCCCTGATTGCCATGGAGCAGCCGGACAGCCCCGCCATCCAGCGCAAGGCTGTGGAGATGTATCAGGGAGTGGAAAAGCCCTTTGAGGTCTATCCCGGCATGAGCTCCACCATTCTGGACTACCAGAATATTATGGGCTTTCTGGTGCTGCTGTTCGGCGTGGTGATTGCCGCCCCGGTATTCTCCGCCGATTATCAGTCGGGCGCGGACGATATTCTGCGCTGTACCCGGTATGGTAGGGCCAAGCTGGGCGTTTCCAAGGTGTTGGCCGCTCTGTTCGTCAGCGGGGCCGCCTTTGTGATCTGCGCTGTAGTGCATATTCTGGTGGTCAACAGCCTGTTCGGCTGGGAGTGCACTAAAACCTCTATCCAAATGCTCTACTCCATCGTGACCCTGACCGGCATGAATATCGGAGAGCTCCAGCGCCTGTTTGCTGTGGCCGGTCTGCTCTCGGTGCTGGCCTCCGTCAGCTTCACGCTGTTTCTCTCCTCCAGAAGCAAGACCACTGTGGCGTCCCTGGCCTCCGGGCTGGTGTTCTGCATCGCGCCGGTGGTGCTCTCCATGACGGTGCCGGGGGCGCTGTCCGCCTGGCTGTGCAGCATCCTCCCTGCCAGCGGCACCAGCATCCAGGCCAGTATCCTTTACGCCATCACCGACTTCAAGTTTTTGAGCCTGGGCGGTCTGGCGGTCTGGACGCCCTATGCCATGATCGGGGCCTGTATCATTGAGATCCCGCTGTTCGCGTTCCTGGCGGTGCGCTCCTATTGCGGGCATACTGTAAACTGAATCCATACCTAATACGGCAAGAATACAGAGGCGCTGGGTGGTCCCTTGCGTCTCTGTATTCTTGTCAAAACATACTCACCAGCCCGGCCAGCAGGAGCATGACAGCGGGTACAACGTATTTTCGCGGGTGGTGCCAGAGGTCGCTTTCGATGTTCCATTCCCGTATGGGGCAGTACCACTCCAGAAGGACAGAACCGGCCGCACTCAGCAGAGCGAAGACTATCGCTGTCAAAGCGTGGAGCGGGACGATCCCGCCGAGCTGGATCTGCCAGCTGCACAGGAAAACCATGTCCGCCGCCAGATTACACCCAAAAATGAACAAGCAATAGGGGACACAGAACCCCTTGCCCTGCCCCGGCAGGAAGCGAACCGCCCGCTCCAAGGCCGGGTCGCAGGACAGCAGGATGCAGATGGGGGTGTTCAGGGAGAGGATGGCAAAGCCGATGGGCAGGACGAACCGGGCCTCCATCTGCCCCAGCAGCACCGGCAGGACACAGGCCACCCCCCACATGGCCACGGTGTTGACCAGATAATTCTTGTGGGCCATCAGATAGCGGAACAGATAACGCCAAATGGAGTAATGGCGGTGAACTTTGACCCTCTGCCTGCGGCTGGCCGGCCGGACATAAAAGGCGTAGGCATCTGTACGGCCCAGGCGCAGGGGATAGAGACAGGACACAATCACAATGGCGGCCAGGGCGCAGAGGATACTCCCCAAAATCTCCGCCCAGCTCCATTCGGAGACTGCCCAGACCACCGCCAGCAGTCCGGCGGTTTTGGTGAGCAGCGTATAGGCCCCCAGGGCGACCACATAGGAAAACACCAGGGTCCGGCCCTCGAAGGGAAGCATGAACATATTTTCCAGGTTGGCCCGGTTGCCGTCAGAGGAGAGAGCCTGCCACATGACCCCGGCGGAGAAGGCGCCGGCCATCAGGTACAGGATGGAGGGGGCAATCTCCACCTGGAATCCAGAGATGTGCAGTCCCCAAAAGACCACCAGCTCCAGGAAGAGGGTCCGAATCAGCCGCTCATAGTTCACGCCAAACAGCTTTTTGGCGGTGACTTCAAAGCTCATTTTCATCATGCAGGGCCTCCCGAATGTTGGCGGCGTTGATTTCACCGCCCTCAAAGCTCCGCCGGATCTGTCCCTCCTCCAGCACCAGCACCCGGTCGGAGGTCAGGGTGATGCTCTCCAGGATGTGGGAGGAGAACAGGACCGTCCCGTACTCCTTATATCCAGCGATCAGCTGGTAGAGATATTCTGTGCTCTGGAAGTCCAGCCCGTTCACCGGCTCGTCCAGCAGGAGGAGCAGTCGTTTCAGGGCAAATGCTGTGATCAGAAACGCTTTTTTCTGATTGCCGGTGGACAAGTCCTTCAGCAGCGTGTCAGTATAGTCCTCAAAGTGAAAGCCACGCACCAGCTCTGTTACATCAGGCAATTTTGTTTTGTATGCCGCCGCCACATAGGACAGGTACTCCCGAAAAGTGAAATACTGGAAGGAATTGTCCTCGGCAAAGACGGTGTACCGGCACAGCTTGAAGCCCTTATCTCGGAAAGTAACCGGCTGGCCGTTCAGGCGGATGCCGTCACAGCGGAAGCCCTCATGGAGACCGGACAGGGTTTTCAGAAAGGTGGTCTTTCCGGCCCCGTTCAGGCCGATCAGCCCCACCACCTCATGGGGCCGCAGCTGGAGGGAGAAGCCGGACAGCACGTTTTTCCCCTGGCTGTACCAGACGGTGAGGTTTTGCAGTTCCAGGATGTTCCCGCCCATGGTCAGATCCCCCTCTTATCGTTCTTTTCCTTTTTCCAGGAGGCGTAAGCGGAATATCCGAAAGCCGCTCCCATCAGGACATAGAGCCCGGCCCACTCCAGATTGCCGGACAGGCCGCTGACGGCCGCCGCCGCCAGCCAGATCAGAGCCAGGATACCACGAATATAAACATGACGCATAACAGATTCCTCCTTGAAGCAGTGCTTCCTTTGATGTATCTGCATCATA
>CAMWBA010000218.1 GCA_947172355.1 uncultured Bacillota bacterium | reverse complement strand
GAGAAGCACAGGAACAGGATAATGCTCAGGGCGTAGGAGGCCGTCATCAGAAACCAGTTTTTTCTGGAGCCTGTTGCATGGTGAATCCCTAACACAGATTCAATTTTACGGGAACGGAGCGTCATTGCATGACCACAGCTCTCAGGTAATTCCGCGTTCCCGGAAACAGCCATCACTGGGGACACCCTCGCCGCTTTTTTCGCGGGGGCCTGGGCGGACAGATAGACCGTAACCACGCCGACCAGAACGCCGCCGAGGATTCCCAAGGGGCTGAAAGAAATCACCGGCATAACGGAAAATTCCTCACCGCCGATGCCGAAGCGGAGATAGGCGCAGATTCCCCAACTGACCAAAGTACCCGCAGCCAGTCCACAGGGCACCGCCGTTTTGCACCAGCTCAGTGCCTCCAGGCGGACAAAACGCATCACTTGACGTCGGCTTGCGCCAATACAGCGCATCATTCCGAAAAACTGTGTCCGCTGCGCAATGCTGCTGTTCAGGCTGCCGGAAATCATCAGCACGCCAGCTGCCATGACCAGGAGAAACAAGAAAATCGCTATCACATAAATCCCGCTGATCGCTTCATTGTCGCTTTGTCCGGCAATGCCCATGACAGCCTTGTTTTCTAAAATCGTTTCTTTGAGTACTCCGCCGCTTTCCTGTAATTCCGCTCTTGCCTTGGACGCCTTTTCCGCACTTTGAAATTGGATAGTACAGACGGGGCTCTCCGATAACCCGTTTTGGGCCATGAGGGTATGAAAGGCATTCCGGGTCATATACACCGCAACCATAAAGGTCTGTCCTTTATAGTAATCGCTGTCGTCTGTTCCAAAGCCGGATACCGTAAATTCCGCGTTTCCGGCGGGTGTGCGTACCGTCACACGGTCGCCAATGCCCACATCCAACGCAATCTTCGCTTCTGAATTCAGGACAACTTCGTCATCCCGCTGTGGAAAGTTCCCTTCTTCCAACCCGTTCATCAGCTGAACCAAATAGGCTTCGTCCGTTCCGTATAAAGCCGCCCTGCGCTCTCCAATGTAGTAAGGCTGGCTTGCGTCAAAATTGATACGGTCCCACCAGCCCATTACCGTTACATCGGGCCTCCGGCTGATGCCGTCCGCAAGATCCGGGGAGAGATCCGTGATCTGAATATGCCAGCTCCCGTGTTTGTCCCGCATAATCTGCTCTTCCGTTCTTGTGAACGTCTCTGCCACACTGAAAATCGCCGTTACAAGAAACACAGAAATGACAATGCACAGAAGGGTCATGCGGTTCTGCTGCCGCCGCACTCTGGCGGAAATCGGGATCAGGCTCAAATAGCTCCTCATTCCCGGCACCCCCCAAGGTCTGTCAGCACGCCGTCCGATACTTGCAGAACCCGGTCCGCCGTCTGGGCGATGCTCTGGCTGTGGGTAATCATAAGGATGGTCTGCTCGTACTGCTTGGACGCCGTTTTCAGCAGCCTGATGACTTCGGCAGTATTCTGAGAATCCAGGTTGCCGGTAGGCTCGTCGGCCAAGATGAGGGCAGGCCGGGTGATGAGGGCGCGCCCGATGGCCACACGCTGCTGCTGGCCGCCGGAGAGCTGGCTGGGCAGGTGGCGGCGGCGCTCCTTCAGGTTCAGGACCGTCAGCAGTTCCTCCAGATACTGTTTGTCCGGCTTCCGGTAGTCCAGCAGCACCGGAAAGATGATGTTCTGTTCCACGGTCAGCTCCGGGATCAGGTTGAAGCTCTGGAAGATAAAGCCGATGTTCCTGCGGCGGAACACGGTGAGCTGTTTTTCCTTCATGGAAAAGGTGTCCTTGCCATCGATCAGCACTTTGCCGGAGGTGGGCGTGTCCAGCGCCCCCACCATATTCAGCAGCGTACTCTTACCGGAGCCGGACTCGCCCACCACGGCGACATACTCCCCCTTGGGGACAGAGAAACTGACGTCTTTCAGCGCGTGGACAGCGGTTTCCCCCTGGCCGTAGGTCTTGGAAAGAGATTGGACTTCTAACAGATTCATGGGATACCTCCTGATTGGATTGGTTCGGGAAAAGGAATTGGGCATCATCCCTCTTTCCCCGTCCGGATAAAAGGATAACACCCGAATCTTACTCCCACGTGACTTAAATCCTACAATTTTGTTGGAATTGGAAGTTTTACCGCAACAGTCAACCCATGCGGCTCTGTTCCAAAAAAACGGATCGTTCCTCTGTGAGCGGAAACGATCTGCTTTGCGATGTTCAAGCCGTTTCCATGTGGAATTCCGCTGCCATCGCTTTGCGTGAAGCTAGCACACTCTGCCGCGTTTAACTTCCTCAAAACAACCTCATCCATTCCCTTTCCGGTGTCCTGAACTATGATCGTACACGTCCCGCCGGTCGATTCAACCGAAACGCAGATATGGCATCCTTCTGGATTGTGGGTGATACTATTGCCGATCAGATTTTCCAGCATACGGGTAAGCAAAGCGTTGTCACATTCAATCAAAATTGTTTCAGCCCCGTCTCCTGCGTAAAGGTCAATCTCATACCGCCCATCCAGGCCGTCGTTCACATAGCCGCTGACGACTTGCCGGGACAATTCAACCGGACTGACCGGGGCTGTCTGTAATGGCTGCATGGCGTATTCCAGTCTTGATGTAAGGTTCAAATCAAGAATCAACTGTCGCAGCTTTTCTCCGTGCTTGCGAATCAATCCGGCCTGTTTCTGAACATCAGACGGAAGGGCATCGTTGTCCTCGATCTCCCCGGCGTAGCCCAGCATGACCGACAGCGGGGTGCGTATATCGTGGGAAATTCCGCTGATCCAATCGGCGCGGGCCGTGTCCTTTTTATGGAGCTGTTCGCTGGCCCGGTTCAATTCCGCATTGATGTCCGCCAGCTCGCCGTGTTCCTCTAACTGGATTGGCTTGCCCTGGGCCATTGCGCTGATCCCTGTCAAGATGGGCTTCATCGCCCGTTCGACCCTGCGCGTACTGCGCCACAGCAAAAACAGCATCAGCAGAATGCTTGCGAGAAATACGCCAAACGCTGTGATAACCATGGCCCAGACATCACCGGTTTCCATGGCAAAATTATACCGTTGCAGACTGTTTGCCGGATAGGCCAGCACAAAGAGTCCCGCCGGCTGCTGCCAGACAAACACGGGATACTCCTGCAAGTACCACCTACTGAATTGGGCAATCTGCGCGGCTGTGTAGGAGCGGGGCAGATCCTCCGGCATCTGTTCCTCCCAGATCACCGCCCCACCGTCATCCAGCAGCATGGCCCAGGCGCGGTTTTCGGCCAGCACGCGGGACACCTCCGGTTCCACCTCAATCACACCGTTCACCTCTGACACCATAGCGGAGAGAGCGGATACCGACAAGTCGGGAGCGGTAGCATGGCGGCCAGCGACCACCCGGATTGCGACCACAAGTACAAGGTTTATCAGCAGGAACAGCGTCAGGGCGGCGATTGTGGAAATGAAATATTTGTGAAAAAAACGCTGTACCGGATTCAATGCGGTTCCCCCTTTACCATGAGCTTGTAGCCCAGGCCCTTGACGGTCAGAAGCGAGACGGGAGCCGATGGAGTATCTTCGATCTTCTCCCGCAGGTGGCGGATATGGGACATGAGGGTATTCTCATATCCCATCCAGATTTCTCCGCAGGCGGCTTGACACAGAGCGCCGATGGTGACAACACGCCCGGCGTTTTCCGCCAGCTTCAGGAAAATTGCGTACTCCTTCCCGGTCAGAGGGAAAATCCCTTCGTCACGGCGGACCTCCGCCCGGTCCAGATCCACGGTGGAGGCGGCAAGAATGACCGTCCGATTGCTGTCGGGATATGCCCGTTTCAAAATCGCGTTGACCCGCAGAAGAAGTTCTTTGGGGAGAAAGGGCTTGACCAGATAGTCGTCCGCCCCCAACTCCAGCCCCCGGCACCGGTCCTCGGCCTCACCCTTGG
>CAMWBA010000217.1 GCA_947172355.1 uncultured Bacillota bacterium | reverse complement strand
ATGTTTTATTATAGCCTGTCTGAAATGCCAAAACAATTTAATTGCTGTGAAATGTTTATCCGTTGCCGTGAGATGCTGTATAAAATCCGGTCAGCCTCGCAGGAGGCATCCACGGCTTTCGGCTCACCGGATTTACTGTTTACTTACCTTCTACCGCAAAATTGTTTTGCGCTTATCCTCTTTTGTTCTATTCGTCAAATAGATTTCTCTATGATAATCTGTTATTCGTTGCAAAACAGATCAGGAACGCCGCCAGAGCGACGGCGGCCACTGCCATCAGGTTCCGGCGCTTCTCGCCTGCGAGGCCGCGCTTTGCAGGTTTTTTCCCGATCGTATCGGTATCGTTTTCATAAGGCCATGTCATGTCTGTTTCCCTCCCTTTTTTCCAATATTGCTATTTTAGGCGAAGTCATTCTGTCGCCTTAATCCGCTCCACAAGAGAGAGCTTTCTGGTATAACGGACCGCACAGACCGAAAATACTGCCTGCACCAAAAGCAGCGCGGCTCCGAACAGCAGCACCTGAACCACCGGGAAGTGATAGGTGAGAGTCCCAAACATACCAATCTGGTCGAAGACTTTGCACACAGCCAGACTGCACGCGGTCCCCAGCGTCAGGGTGACCAGCAGCGTGATCCCCACATAGTACAGGCACTCAAAGGACAGCATGCTGGACAGCTGCCGGTCACTCATGCCTACGGACTGGAACACACCGAACTCCTGCTGGCGGGTGAGAAGATTGGTAATCAGGGTATTAGCCAGGTTAATCAGAGCGAACACAAAGATAAAGACCAGGATGCCGTAGTCCCGGACCAGTTCTCCCCGCAAGCCGCGCTCCAGCTCGGCAGACAGGTCATCCAGGCCGGAGATCGCCACCCGCTGGTCGGATACGGCACCGAACACCGCCCACCGCAGTTGATCGCTGTCCTGCTCCGTGTGGAGATTTACATAGCCGGTAAAATCTGAAATTTCCGGATAGAGGGCGGACAGCTCTTCTTCGGGCAGAATGAAGAAATGAGACGAGCTGCCGATCTGAACATCCTGCACAATGCCCATCACCATATAGGTTTTTGTCTGTCCGTTGTAGCAGGAGAGGGTCACGGTATCCCCGACCTGATAACCGGTCCGGTAGATTTCCTTCAGCGCACTGCCGGCAGGGCAGACCAGAATGCCATTTCCATCCAGAAGCTGCCGGTAGTCTGCTGCTCCATCCAGAACCGCATCGCCCACGTACATCTCCTCCATATCCTTCCGGGAAATTCCCCTGACAACAAACGCCTCATGCGCCCGGTTGCCGGGAATGGCGCTGATGGCAGGAATCTCCACGCAGGCCAGGCTGTAGGCCGTGACATCATCCACGCCGGGGAGGGCTGCCAGTTTCTCCCGCAGGGTCTGGTCCAGAGGGTTTCTTTTTTGCATCTCCATGAATTCCCGGCCGGCATGATCCTCATATTGCAGCAGATACTGACTCCGGTCTCCGAATTGAGACTGGGCCATTTCTTTTACGTCCACCGAGTTTGCATAGGCGGAAATGCAGAGCAGCAGAATCCCGGTCAAACCCAGGGAAAGGGTTGTTACAAACGTCTTTTTCCGGTTCCGGGAGAAATTCATCAGAGCCAGGCGGGGCATGGTCAGGCGGCGATGAAGCTGCCTGGAGGCACTGCGCCCCTGCTGCCCGGAATAGGCGGTGGTACGGATGGCCTCAATGGCTGAGACCTTTCCCGCCATCACCATGGGCTTTCTGGTGGCGATCTGAACGGCGCCGTAAGTAAGGAGGGAAACCATCGCCGCAGAGCGGATATTGTCGCCCCAGAACCAGTAGCCGGGGACTGCAATCAGCGCAATCCCTGCGGCGCAGATCAGTCCGAGGGGGATGGCAACAGCGGTCAGGAAGCGCCGCTCCCGCCTGACTACCCGCTTCAACTGCTTCTGCGTGGTTCCCAGCACCTTCAAACGACCCTATTCCCGCATTTTGCCCATGACGGAGATGTAGAAGATGTTGTAGATCACAATGGCACAGACCACGGCAATCAGGAGCGCCGCGGCATAGACCTCCATCCCGTTTCCAAGATACAGATCCACCATGCCAAAATAGTTGGAGCTGTAAAAGGTTCGATCCTCCGGAATACCCATTTCCGAAAAAAACTGTTCAATATCCGCCCGGAGCCGGGCCGGTTCCATGCCCTGGCTCCCTGCAAAGCGGAACCGAAGCTCACAGGGGGCATTGTGGCCGTCCGCCTCCACCGCGGCCTCCGGAATCCAGACGGTGAAGATCCGGCTGTCGTTCTCCGTCTCCAGAATGCCTGTGACCGTATAGGTTTTCTCTCCGGTTCCCAGGTCCAGGTCCACCGTTTGACCGACCTCCCCGGAGAGGCCAAAATAGCGGAAAAAAGAACGTTCCACACACAACTCGTTCTCCTTTTGGGGATAAGCTCCGGTAATCTCGCCGTAGCCCATCAGGTCGATCATCTCCGGACTGACATAGCTGACATTCAAAACACTGTCCTCATGACGGGCGGTTCCCGTCTCGACTGTACAGCCCCATTTCTCAAACTTTCCGGCGTCCACAAGCCGGACAGCCTCTTCCCGGGTCAGTCCGCTGCAACCGGCCTGATACTGCCCCAGGATACCGTCCAGCGTTTTCATCTGCCGGGCGGAATAGAGAAAGCAGAGGCTCCCCATCAGGCAGACGGCAAGGGCGATGGTAAGAATAATGAAAACACTCCGACGCCTGTCGGCTTTCATGCTCCGTCCTGCCAGTTTCTTTTCTACTATACTCGTATCATTTTCAAAAGACCATGTCATATCTGCCACCTCCTAATTGCCACCTGCGGCAATTTTTCCCACAATCCTGCCGTCCTCAATCCTTACAATCCGGTCTGCAAGCTGGGCAATCTCGTTATTATGGGTAATCATGACAATGGTCTGGTTAAACTCCATGCTGGTACGCTTTAAAAGCCCCAGTACATCGGCGCTGGTCTTGGAATCCAGATTTCCGGTGGGCTCATCGGCTAGGATGATGGCCGGTTTGGTGATCAGGGCGCGGGCAATGGCGACACGTTGCTGCTGTCCGCCAGAAAGGTTGTTTGGCATATTCTGCAATTTATCTTCCAATGCCAGCATCCTCACAATCTCGTCCATAAACTTCTTGTCTGCCGTATCGCCGTCCAACTCCACAGGCAGGACAATATTTTCATAGACATTCAGGATCGGGACAAGGTTATAGTTCTGGAAGACAAAGCCGATGTTGCGGCGGCGGAAGATGGTCAGCTCCTCGTCATTCTTTTTTGCCAGTTCATCCCCGCGGACAATAACATTACCGGACGTGGGCGTATCCAGCCCGCCCATCATGTGAAGCAGGGTGGATTTACCGCTGCCGGACGTTCCGACGATCGCCACAAACTCCCCCTGTTCCACAGAGAGATTGACGCCATCCAGGGCGCGGGTTATATTCGGCTCACTGCCATAATACTTTTTCAGATCGATTGTTTGTAATACCTTCATAATCAAATGCTCCTTTCCTTATCTCTGCCCTGTTTTTCAGGACATACAGGTATACCCTTGTGGTGTTTCAGGGCTTTCTGCCTGTTGATAAGGACATTATAAAATCCAAATGTCACAGAAATGTCCGAAGCGGCATAAAAAATGCGGCTGAAATGTTACAAGTCCGGGACATTTCAGCCGAAAACCTGCCACCGGCAGCTTTATCGACACACTGCTGCGGAAAAGTTTACACCGGACAGCCTGGAATGTCCCTCTGCCATGTGCTATCTTACAGGGAGCATAATGGAAAATTCCGAACCCTTGCCCGGCTCCGAAACCACTTTGATATAGCCGCCCTGCCTCATTACAATCTCGCGGGTCAGATACAGGCCAATGCCTACGCCCTGCTGCATGATCCCATATAACCGTGAAAGACGGTAGCTGATACGGGCCAAAAGTGTTTCACTGTCCGCAGCGCGCATCGGTTCTCCGCTTCCGCTTATCATCTGGTCCATTGCCTGACACAGCTCCCTGGTAAATA
>CAMWBA010000216.1 GCA_947172355.1 uncultured Bacillota bacterium | reverse complement strand
TCCTGCCCTGGATGTCGTAGATCTGCCCCCGCATCAGGTGGATCACCGAGGGGCGAACCCGCTGCACCTGCCCGCCGTGCCATTCCTCCACGGGGTATTGGGCCAGCAGATCATAGTTTTCGTGGTTGCCGGAGACGAACAGGGTGGTGTAGGGCCTCTGCTCCAGCCAGTCCAGTTGGCCCTGTTCTTCGGGGCTGCCGTCCCAGATGCCCCCAAAGTCGCCGCAAATAATGGTGCAGTCATCCTTGGTCAGCCCTGTCTGCGCGTAGAAGATATCGGGCCTGAACCGGCTGAAATCGCCGTGGGTGTCGCCCGTGAGAAATATGGCCATAGTGTCCTCTCCCTTTTCCTTATTTTAGCACAGTTTCCGCTCGATTTCTATCCCGGCATCCCGGATCTTGACCCGGATAGTCTCCGCGTCCACCACCGTGACCTGCTCCACGAACCTGCGGGTGAGGGTGTCATCGTACTCGGTGAAGCACAGGGGCTGCTGATCCAGCCATTCCTCCATCTCCCGCTGCCTGGACGCCTGGGCGGCCCGCTGTTCCTCGTCCTGCTCCTGCGCCGCGATCCGCTTCAGGATATCCTGCTTCTCATCCAATACCACCTTGAGCTGGGCGTTCAGCTCCTTGTTCTTCATGTCCGCCAGCACCTTCCCACACAGTTGCAGGCCGGTATCACTCCAGCGCCAGCCCCTTGGCAACAGCCAGTTCTCCCTCGGAAAGAAAGCCCGCCTGGGCCAGACCGTCCAGGGTCCGGGTGACCAGAAGGTACCGCATCTCGTTCTTTACATCGATCATGCGCAGCCCTCCTGGAAATAGTCCGGCCCTTTCACGCTGCGGATAAACTTTGCCACGTCCTCCAGGCTGCCGGTGACGGGCATTTCTGGCAGGGCGGCCAGCACATCCTTGCTGTAACGCTTGCCCTTGGCGGCCCGCTCATCCAGAATGGCCACCACGCAGGTGTCGGTCTCGGTGCGGATGGCCCGCCCGAAGCCCTGCTTCAGCTTGATCTGCATCTCCGGCACCACCACCGCCCGGATGAACAGCCGGAGGGTGGGATGGTTCTCCCGCTCTTTTTCCTTCAGAGCGTCCGGGACGGCAAAGGGCAGGCGGGGGATGATCAGCAGGGACACGCAGTCGCCGGGGAAGTCGAAGCCCTCCCAGGCGGCCCCCGCCGCCAGCAGCACACTGCCGGGGCTGGCCTTGAACTGCTCGGTGGTATGGATGGCGCTGCGGCCCATGGTGAACAGCGGATAGCGCAGGCCGTGACCCGGCAGACGCTCCTTCACCGCCGACATGGCGGCATATGAGGTGAACAGCGCCAGGGCGTGGCCCTGGGCCGCGTCCAGCAGGGCGGCGATCTCCTTTGCCAGCTCGTCATAATAGGCTGCGGCCTTTTGCTTGGGTGGAACCTGCGGTAAGTATAGCAGACAATTCTTCTGGTAGTCGAAGGGTGAAAGTGCGACCGACTCTGTGACACGGCTGTCGGTCAGCAGGCCCGTTTCCTCTTTGAAGCGCCGGAAATCCTCGCCCACAGCCAGGGTGGCGGAGGTGAGGATGGCGGGCCGGTTCTGCCGCCAGAGGGTCTGGCGGAGCTGGGCGGTCAGATCGGAAATGGTAGCGCACAGCATGGTGCCGCCGCAGGTATCCTCCTCGGTGTAGAAGACCATATCCGGGTGGCCTTGGTGGAACAGGGATACCGTGGTGGACACGCTGTTCAGCCGCCTGCGGGTGGCAGGCGTGAGCAGGCCGTGGAGCTGCCGGGCGATCACCGTCAGGCTCCGCTCCGGTGCGGCCAGCGATGTTTTGTAGTGGACGAAGGGCCTGTCCTCCGGCGGGCGGTCCAGCTTCCGCAGCAGGGACTTGGCGCTGTCGGTCAGCACCTCCGCCGCCAGCAGGAAGCGTTCTCCCCGCAGACTGTGGGTGAGCGCACGGATATCCTCCGCTGCCAGGGTCACCCCGAACATCTGGCGGGCTGTCTCCGGCAGCTTGTGGGCCTCGTCCACGATGAGGGCGCAGGCGTCCGGCAGGATGGGCTTTCGCCCGCTGCCCCGGTGGATGGCGTCCGCCAGCAGCAGGTTGTGGTTGCAGATCTGGAAAAGATACCGCCCGGAATCGCACTTCTCCAAAAAGAAACGATACCGGCAGGTCTCCCGCGAACAGTTGCAGATCTGGGGGACGCAGACACGTTCCCGGTCATAGTGGCTGAGATGGGTGATCTCGTCCATGTCCAGCTCATTCCGCAGCGCAAGCAGGGCATTTCCGGCTCTCCAGTTTTTCTTTCGGAGATCCAACTGGCCCAGCCGCTGTTCCAGGCGGTCATCGCAGACATAATGGGACTTCCCCTTTCGGATCACCGCCCGGAGGGGCTGTGTGATCATGCCGTCCTCCGCCAGCAGACTGGACAGCAGGGGGAGATATTTGTCCTGCGCCGCGGTTTGGAGGGCAATGCTGGAGGTGGAGATCAAAATAGGCCGGGCGGGGAACCCACTGGCGGCGCGGAAGCGGTGGTACACCGTCCCCGCCGCCAGATAGGCGTAGGTCTTGCCGATCCCCGTCCCGGCGTCGCACAGGGCGATGCCACCCTCCAGCATGGCGTTGAGCATTTGGTGGCAAAGGGCCACCTGGGCGGGACGCTCCGCCATGTTCCGGGTGGGGAGAAGGTCTTTGAATATGTGGTCGATCTCGTTATGGGCGTTTTGCCTGTTATTGTCGTAATTCATCCGTAAAATTCCCCTTGATGGTTCATTTTTTCGTAGGTACTCATCGTATTCTCAGCTCGACCCCCGATGAGGTATAGGGAACAGCACGGATAAGGCTCGGCAGACCTTCACGGACACATTCCAGGGGTCTCTACTGCTTTCAACCCAGGGGATGGCGGGCTGCTTTGCCAGAGCTGCCCCGCGCAGGCTTTATCGCGGCCCGGAGGGAGCCTTCGCTCCCTCCGGGTCATGGCGCGCACTGTGCGTCTGTCCGTGTGGTGATCCGTACTGCTGGTGTTCAATTTTCAAGGTGCAGGGCTTTCGCCTTGGTTATATTGTAAACGAGGATACCTTTGTTGACTAATGTCCAGCGGCCATATTCCAATGCCCATTGGACATACTGCCGTCAGAACTGCTCCTTCAGTTGTGTCAGCCGGTCGATCAAATCAGCAATATCAGCTTTCAAGCGCACATTGCGCTCGGACTCCTGCTGCATATCCGGTTCAATGCCCAAAATCAGGGCATCCAGCGACACATGGAAAAATTCAGAAAGCTGTATAAACAGATCCACCGAACAGCCTTTCATGCCCAATTCGATCCGGCTCAAAGAGCTTTGATTGATATTCATGGCTTTTGCAAGCTCATTCTGGGTATATCCCTTTTGGGCGCGAAGGTTCTGTATGTACGCGCCGCTGCGCTTCATGTCATAATTCATTTGTGTGAGCTCCAATCTCAAATTTTGTGGGGGCGCGGTTTGAGATTGGGAATCACGGGTACTCCGCTATGTATGGCTGCCAGCAGGCGGCGGACGGTCGGGGAACGCTGTCAGATTGTGTCGAAACGCAAAAAGCGGCGGCCCCCTTGTCGGAGGCCGCCGCTGGCAAAAGCAAATATAGTTGTAAAGATTTTGTTGTTCGCATCTGTTTCCCCTATCCGGGAAACAGCCGTTATTGCTGCAAACAGTTCCTTCCCTTTTTCAACATAAAAGGGATTATACAGATGGATTCTGACAAATCGCTGACATAGTCTGACAATTCGCTGACATTAGATGACCGCTGCCTGTCAAATATCGCAGGATGTTACAATATTCGGCGCAAATTGATAACCTACGCCACGAATCGAGCGAATATACACAGGATTGCGCTGATCCGGTTCTATTTTCTGACGCAGCCTGTTGATGGGCTTTGCGATGCTGCTGTGAAAATCTTTGTCCGTATTCCACACCCGGTCGTAGATTTGAGCTTCTGTCAGAACCCGGTTTGGGTTCTGCGCGAAAAACAGCAGCAGGTCGAATTCTTTGCCGGACAACTCTATTTTTTCCTCTTTTAAGAAAA
>CAMWBA010000215.1 GCA_947172355.1 uncultured Bacillota bacterium | reverse complement strand
CTGGGTAAGCTGCTGGGCCCCAAGGGCCTGATGCCCTCCCCCAAGGCCGGCACCGTCACCCCCAACGTGACCCAGGCCGTCAACGAGATCAAGGCCGGTAAAGTGGAGTACCGCCTGGACAAAACCAACATCATCCACTGCCCCATCGGCAAGGTGTCCTTCGGTCCCGAGAAGCTGGGCGACAACCTGAACGCCCTCATGGGCGCGATTGTCAAGGCCAAGCCCGCCGCCGCCAAGGGCCAGTACGTCAAGAGCTGCGTCGCCGCGTCCACCATGGGCCCCGGCGTCAAGCTGAACCCCGGCAAGTTCGCGTAATCAATAACATAACAGGCAGGCCGCCGGAATATCCGGCGGCCTGCTTTTTCGCATTCCGGCCAATTAAGGGGCGGGAAAATCAGCCTGAGAAGGTGGAACAGCGAAGAATGCCGTCGTCTGTTGGGCCAATGGGGCGCTGTGAAATCCCAGGGCGCGGCTTTTCACCGAACCGCCGTCCTCCCGTGCCGCCGCCGGAAACGCAGCATCGGTCAATATGGCCTCTGCGGTGCGCAGTCAGGGCAAGGTCCGGTTTACGGGAGTGCGGCCATCCCCTGTGTTTTCCGCGTCTGCGAAAACCCGCTTGACAAAAGGACGACGACGTGTTATATTTTATCCGTCAACATCGTGTTATACATTAAGGAGGTAACCTATGATACAGCAAATTTCCGATGCCGAACTTGAAATTATGAAAATCGTATGGGGGAACCCGGAGGAGGTGACGCTATTCCCCTATATCATGGACGGGCTGGCGGCCAGGGGCAAGCCGTGTCAAAAGAATACCTTGATTGTACTGCTGTCACGGCTGATGAACAAGGGATTTTTGAGCGCCAGGAAAGTCGGACGCCGCAACGAATATACCACGCTCGTTTCGGAAACGGAATACCAGACAGCGCAGACGAAAAATTTTCTGGATAAGATTTATGAGGGAAGCGCAAAAGGTCTGGTTTCCAATCTGATTTTGGGCGATCTGCTGGCAGACGAGGAATATGAGGAATTGAAACGGCTGCTGGAGAAAGGAAAAGGGCAGCAATGAACGCGGTTTTGAAAATTTTCCTGTCCATGTCTTTTTCCGGCAGCTTGCTTATTCTGGCCCTGCTTTTGGGAAAGCGGTTTTTGAAAAACAAAATCAGCCGGCAATGGCAGTATTATATTTGGCTGGCTGTTGTTTTGCGGCTGCTGCTCCCGTTCGGGCCGGAAGCAAGCCTGATGGGAACGGCATATCAGGCTGTCGATCAGGCAATATCCCAGACCGCTCCTTTACCGCCCCGGCAAACTGCTCCGGGAGGCGATCCTGGCTCCGCTGTTGGGGCGGAACAGCACGGTGAAACGGTGAATCCTCCGGCGGATGACGGAACAGCTGTCCACCCGCTTCAGGATATTGGAGCGTTGCTGATCAATCATATCTGGCTGGTGTGGCTGGCGGCCGCTCTGGGTCTGCTGCTACGGAAAATAACAATCTATCAGGGCTTTATAAGGTATATCAACGCAGGCTTGGCCCCGGTCTCTGACCTTGAGCTGTTAGACCAGCTTTCCATTGCCGCAGAACAGTCAGGTCTCAACAAGCCAATCGAGCTGTGTGTCAATCCGCTGGTTTCCTCCCCGCTGCTGATTGGATTTTTCCATCCATGTATCGTACTGCCCAGCGCAGACATTCCCGAAAAGGATTTTCGCTATATCGTCCTGCATGAGTTGACGCACTACAAACGGCGGGATATGTTCTATAAATGGCTGGTTCAAATTACCGTCTGCCTGCATTGGTTTAATCCGCTGGTTCATCTTATGTGCCGGGAGATTACCAGGGCCTGTGAATTTTCCTGTGATGAAGCCGTCCTCGCCAAAACGGGGGGCGGCAGCGCGCAGGACTATGGACAAACCCTTCTTGACGCGATGGCGGCGGTCGGGCGATACAGGGAAAGCTTCGGAACAGTCACTTTGACCGGAAATAAAAAGCTATTGGAAGAGAGGATCGGTGCAATTATGAACTTCAAGAAAAAGTCGATGGCGATGCGGCTTTTGACGGGTGTGTTAACGCTGTGCGTGCTGTTCGGGGCGGCTTTTGTTGGCGTTTATCCCGTTGCCGCAGCTAATCGCACCAGAAACAAGCCCCAGGTATCCGTGGGCCAAACTCCCGCACAAGGGAATACGGGCACAAGCAGCAAGGACTACGCGGCCCAGGCGGAGCGGTACTATGAGGCTGGCAGTCTGCCGCTGTTTGAAATCACGTTTCCCCGGCTGGATGAAAATACGCAAAAGAAATGGCTTGAAACGTTCTATGCCGATGGAGACTTCGCGTTTTTCTCTGTCGCTGTGCGCCGGCTTAACACAAGTTCGGCTCTGTTTACTGGCTTCGCTGAAAAAGCGTATGCCGAGGAAGAAATGGCGTTTTTCTCCACCTTGACGGACTGCATGGATGAGGCGGAGCTGGAACTTTGGCTGGACAGGGCTTTGGAAGATGGGAACTGGGCATTTCAATCCATGCTCTTTGGCAAACTTGATCGTAATGATGAGTTTGATGAATTAAAGCAAAAGCAGGAGAAAGAATGGGCCGAAGCTCAGGCGGCGGAATACCGGGCTGTGGGCGTTACAATGGATGGGAAGGACTATTACTACCAGGGCCAGCTTGTCAACATCTTTTTGGATATCCGGCCCAACCAGTCCGTTTACACGCTGAATATGAACCCAAAAGGGACTGTCAATGTCAAAATAATCCGCAATGCAAATAACAAAATCACAGGCGCCGCCTATATGACCGAAGCGGAAGTGATCGAACTGTTGGGGGATCTGGAGGATCCGGATGATAAAACCGGCGTGGAAATAATCTCCGTTGATTTCAAAACCGTAAAGGCAGGAGAAACCATTTTCCTGGGAAAATACACATTGTCCGATGGGGGACGAAATATTGTACGACATTTCAGCAAAAACGGGAAATAGAATCAAAGTCTTTTTCGCAAAGGACGGGCAGAAGGATGTGTCCTATTGGTCGGTGAACAACCTGCGCCAGCCGGGTGAACCGCTGGAATGTATTGCGGATTTTACCGTCGGGCCTCCGGCAGCAAAGCCCGGAACCTATCAGCTGTACCTCCAGGCCCCGGACGGCGCTTTGGGAACTGTAAGGGGCAGTGTTTCGATTGTGTCAGCAGACGCATCCTGAGATGTATTGTGTAAAGGGTGGTTTCACCATCCAAATACACATTGGCTGGCGGTTCATTTGTGGCAAAATGACACAGGCTGGAAAGGCGGTGATCGATCAGCAGGAGGGGAGCGTCTGGGGATGACCTGGGCGCTCCGTTCTCTTTGTCGGCCCTCTGCGAAGAGCGCACTTACTCACCGCCCGCAAGCGGGCGGTGGTACTGCCTCCGGCAGTCGTGCGCCCTCCGGGGTGGCTCCGCCGGGGGGCCTTCCCTGCTGGTATACCAGCAGACGCCAACGGTTGCTTGTGCATCGGACGCAACTGCGCCGATCACCGGGGGCTTGGGGGCCTTCGGCCACCAACAAGCGGCACAGGGTATATACCTGTGCATTGCTTGCCACTACTATCAGTGCCTATAAATGAGGGTTGAAAGTTTCCAGTATTGGTGGTATGCTTGGCTCATGACAAATCGACAAATCAAATTTTACATGTATGCGTAAAGGCAGTGAGTAAAAATGATTCGGCCAATTCTTGCTTGTATAGACCCCTATAAGGCAGCAGAGGAATTTGCTGCGGTTGGGTGGAATATTGATTTTTCGCAGCCTTGGGAAAGTGGTGACCCTTTGGTGGGGGTATCACTTTGCGGCAACTCTGTCCTGCTTGGTATCACGGAGGGATATGTTCCTGACAATCAGCTTTCACAAATTGGATGTGGAGTTGAAATCTACATGACCGTACCTGGTGGACAGCTCAAGCAGATATATGAGAACCATTTGGTGCTGAAACCAACTGCGCTGATGGTTCAGCCGTGGGGCGATACGGCATTTGAGGTCAAAATCAGTGGATACCAGTTTATGATTGCCGCTGTAAATTCCAGTTTAT
>CAMWBA010000214.1 GCA_947172355.1 uncultured Bacillota bacterium | reverse complement strand
TGCACAGCAACGTGGAATCTGATGAGCTGGTCATCCCGTTCAAAAACCTCATAAACGAGGCATATTGCCGGGATACCTCGGTGAAAACACGGAGCCAGCTTGAAATCAAACGCCAGCGCGGAGATTTCATCGGCTCTTTTGCTGTTTTTGGCTACCGGAAGGACCCGGAGAACCGCCACCGCCTGCTGGTAGATGAATACGCCGCCGGTGTGGTGCGGGACATTTTCAAATGGAAGCTGGAAGGGATCAGCGCGGGCGATATAGCTGACCGCCTGACGGCGGAGGGCATCCTCACTCCCATGGACTACAAGCGGTCCCAGGGGATGCGCTACTCCACGTCCTTCCGGCTGAAAGAGGAATCCGTGTGGGATGCCGGGATGGTGCTGCGGATTCTGAAAAATCCGGTCTACATCGGCGTGTTGGAGCAGGGGCGCGTGACCACCCCCAGCTACCGGGTGAAGCGGCTGGTGGTGAAGCCCCGCGAGGAATGGGCGGTGGTGGAGAACTGCCATGAGCCGATCATCGACCGATACGACTTTGAAAGCGTCCAGAAGGTGCTTGCCCTGGATACGCGCACCAGCGTCAGCGGCAAGGCGGTGGAGCTGTTCTCCGGCATGGTCTACTGCGGCGAGTGCGGCGGGGCCATGATACGAAAAACCGTCCCCACCGCCAAGAAGAAGTATGTGTACTATGTGTGCGCCGCGCACAAGAACGAAAAGCGCTGCTTCTCCCACTCCATGCGGGTGGAAACGCTGGATGAGATCGTGCTGGACGCATTGAGAAGATACATCCAGGATGTGATCGACCTCTCTGACCTGCTGGAACTGACCGACACGGCCCAGCTTCAGCAAGCGGGTATGCGAAAGCTGCAAGGCCGTTTGGAGAAGAAACGGGAAGAAATCGACCGCAATCAGGCCCTTTTGCGCTCCCTTTATGAAAGCCTCGCTGACGGCGTGATCGACCGGGACGAATACCAGGATTTGAAAAAGACCTACTCCCGCCGCCGTGCCGAGGCGGAGGAACAGGCCGAGGCCATCCAAGAGGAAATGAGCCGGGAAATGGGCAATTTTTCGGAGGGCCGGGGCTGGATGGAGCAGTTCCGCAAGCACCAGAACATTGACGCTCTGGACCGTACCATCATTGTATCGCTGATTGAGCGTATCCTGATTTTCCGTGACCGCCGTGTGGAGATCGTCTACCGCTGGCACGATGAATTTCACTGGCAGATGGATTTGCTGCGGCAGGCCCAGGGAACCCTTCCCGGAAGGGAGGCGGTCTGAAATGGCGCGGACGAAACGCAAGGTCAATCCCGTCCTGCCGGTAGCTGTCCAAGCGGAACAGCCCCGCCGGATTTATCAGGTGGGCGGCTATGCCCGCTTGTCGGTAGAGGACAGCGGAAAGCCCGGAGCGGACACGATCAGCACACAGCGGGAATTGATTCAAAGCTACATTGACGGCCAGCCGGATATGCGGCTCTATGACCTTTACTGCGACAACGGACGGACGGGAACGAACTTTGACCGCCCGGAGTTTGAACGGATGATGGAGGATGTTCGCTCTGGCAAGGTAGACTGCATTGTGGTGAAGGATTTATCCCGGTTTGGCCGCAACTACCGGGAAACCGGCAACTATCTGGAACGGATTTTCCCGCTCTTGGACGTGCGGTTTATCGCCGTCAACGACAATTTTGACACGCTGACCGCCGAGCGGACCCAGGACGGCTACATAGTGCCGCTGAAAAACATCATGAACGCCGTTTACAGCAAGGACATATCCAGGAAGATTCTTCCGGCCATTTCGACCAAGCAACAGAAAGGAGAGTTCATCGGTTCATGGGCGGCATACGGCTACCAGAAGTGTGCCGGTAATGCCCACCGGATTGAGCCGGACCCGGAGACTGCGCCGGTGGTGCGTGAGATATTCTCCCTGCGTCTGACGGGGATGAGCTATCAGCGGATTGCCCGGACCTTGAATGAGCAGGAAGTCCCTTCCCCCGGACGGTATCTCTGCTTGAAGGGGGCGGCAAAGTGCGAATCCTATGCCAATTCCCGGTGGACCATAGCCTCCGTAAAAAAAGTCCTGACCGCCGAGGTCTACTTGGGTCACATGGTCCAGGGACGCAAGCGGTCCGGCTTCTCCGAGGGGAAAAAGCCCTACTATGTGCCGGAATCCGAGTGGGTGATCGTCCGCGACACCCATGAGCCGCTGGTGGATGAAGAAACCTTCCGTGCGGTTCAGAAAATGGCCGTAGAGGCCAGCAGCGCCTATAAGGAGCGGCTTGGATGTCATGACGCCTTGGGGACGATCCCCAATATCCTGCGGGGCCTGATCTTCTGTGCTGACTGTGGCCGTCCATTGGTGCGCTACAAATGTGTTACGAACAAGGGAACAAACCTTTACTACGTTTACATCTGTCAAAGCCACTCTAATGATTTGGCCTCCTGCCCCAAGAAGTATTTCCATGAGACGAAGCTGATTGAAATTCTTTGGGATACCTTGCGGCGTGAGATCGCGCTGGCTGAAAATCTGGACAAGTTGGTACGCCAGTACAGTAAATCCGCAAAGGCGGTCAGCCGGGAGGCGGAGGCCAAGAGGGAGATCGCCGCCGCAAAACAGGCTTTCAGCCGTGCGGAAATGCTCTATGACAGCTTGTACCAGAATTACGCTGACAAGCTGATGACCGAGCAGGAATACACGGAAATGAAGCGGCAGTACCGCTCTGATATGGAACAGGCGCAGGCCCGGTTGGATGAGTTGGAACAGCGGCAGAGGGACGAGCGGCAGCGGACCACGGAAAACCCCTGGCTTACCGCCTGCGGTCAATTCAAGGAAGAAACCGCGCTGACGGAGGCCATGGCTCACGCTCTGATTGACCGGGTGGAGATTGATGGGGCGAACCGAGTTTCCATCACTCTGCGCTACCGGGACGAATACAACGCCCTGCTCCGGCTGCTGGCGGCAGAGGGAGAGGCGGTGTCCGCATGAGCGTTATCACCGCAAAATATATCCGCTTGTCCTCGGAGGATGATGATTTAGGGAAAAGCGGCAAAGTTGAATCCAACAGCGTCACGAACCAGAGAAATTTGCTGGACGCCTTTATCAGCCGCACCCCGGAATTGGCGGATACCAGCGTGATCGAGTTCTGTGATGATGGATGGAGCGGCAAAAACTTTGAGCGTCCCGCTGTCCAGGAGATGATCGCCCAGGCAAGGGCCGGGAAAATCCAATGTATCGTTGTCAAAGATTTATCCCGCTTTGGCCGTGATTACCTGACTGTCGGCAACTACATTTCCTGCGTGTTCCCCTTCCTGGGAGTGCGGTTTATCGCCGTCAACGATGGCTTTGACAGCATCCGGCCCACCGATGTGGACAGCCTGGAAACCTCCTTCAAGGCCCTTCTGTATGACCTTTATAGCCGGGACTTGTCCCGGAAGGTACGGAGCGCGAAGAAGTTCCGCGCCCAGCGGGGGGACTTTCTCGCGCCCTTCGCCCCCTATGGCTATGTCAAGGACCCGGCTGATAAGGCCCGGCTGGTCATAGACCCGGAAGCGGCGGAGACAGTACGGCGCGTCTTTCATCTGGCGGCGAGTGGACACAGCGCAGACCAGATCGCCATGGCGCTGAACCGGGAAACTGTGCCAACGCCCATGCTTTATAAGCGGGCGGCGGGCTGCTCCCGGACACGCTGGCCCAGCATTGAAGAAAACAACTTCTGGACGGATACCGCTGTTGTAAAGATTCTCCGTGATGAACGCTACTTTGGTAAAAACATCTTTGGAAAACGGATACGGGACAGGGTAGGCCACACGCACACCGTCAAGGTCAGCCGTGAGGACTGGATCGCCGTGGAGAACACCCATGAGGGCATCGTAACGCGGGAAGAATTTGACCGGGCGCAGACGGCTATGCGGGAGTTTGTGGAACATGGCGAGTTAAAAAAGCGTGATTGGCCTCTGCGTGGTAAGGTTCGGTGCGGTGTTTGCGGCCACGCAATGAGTTACAAGCTGGGCAAGCAAATGTATTTCTACTGCTACACCCCGCGATACAACGATT
>CAMWBA010000213.1 GCA_947172355.1 uncultured Bacillota bacterium | reverse complement strand
AGCCATGCAGAAGTACCCAAGTGGCTATAAGGGGCTCCCCTGCTAAGGGAGTAGGCGGGTAAAACCGTGCGGGGGTTCGAATCCCCCCTTCTGCGCCATGATAAGTTGACAAATTCTTGTGCCAAAATGTGTTTGGTTCCAAGAGTTTGTCAACTTTTTGCAACTATTTCGTGTAGTCCAAACCGTTAGGATATGCACAAAGGGATCTGAACGATAAGGTACAATAATATGCGCAAATTGAACAGTGGACAAAGAAACATGGTTTGCAGGACTCTGGTTGCATGAAGTAGCGACACACCATGCAGAGAGGATGTACGGCTAAATGAGGAAGTAATCAAGGGGCAGCTTGAGGAATTGGTCCGAGGAAGCATAGAAGAGACGCGGAACGAGCGGCCGGAACAGGAAATGGCCCTTGTCAGACGGTTTACTGCCGCTCCCGGAAATGGAGGGATATGGGAGTATTGGAGCAGTTTGCCAAATTATTCTTCTAGCATAAGCACACCTCTTATCAAACCACGAATCATAAGAAGATAAGAAAACAAGTGAAGAACTTCTTATATTGTTATATTTTTTGAGACATCATAACAGATAGAGGGAGAAAAATCAATCGAACCATACAAATCACCCACAGGGAGCATTCAAATCTCTGTGGGTGATCGTCTTTCTGTCTATTTTACAGGTACAGCTCTGCCCGATATGTAACCATAACCTGATGCCCTACCGCTTTCCGGTCTGCCCGTTTAAAACTCGCAGTTCGTATGGGTATCATCTTCTTGACCATCTGGCCGCCCACAGAGCCGGCCTGCTTGCTGGTCAGATCGCCGTTGTAGCCCTGCTTCAGATTGACGCCCACCTCGTTGGCGGCCTCCATCTTAAACTTGTTCATAGCCTCGCGGGCATTGGGAACCATAATCTTATTGCTATTGCTGTTAGACATGATTTGTCTCTCCTTTTCCATTTGTTTTGTGTTTATAATTTGTTTGGATGGAACATCCGAGCATAGTTTGAGCCATCCTTGCCTTTCTATGCGGGCGGTCCTTTGGTAAGTTTAGGCTGCACATCCGCGCAGTCTGCCGGTCCAACGCGGATGTCCTTTTTTCTGCACACACTTTGTCCGATGCAGACAATTGAAACTGCCCTTCCTTTGTGTTATAATAATTGTACCTTATTATTTCGTTTGGGAGGGATACTTGGTGAACAGACGACTGCGCGCCATCCTCATCACGGTACTTGCTGTTGTCTTTGTCGGGAGCCTGAGCGTACTGCTGTGGACTCAGCTGGATCAGAAAAAGGGGGAGGAAGTGTACTTTGAGGCAGAGACCCTCGTTGGAGAGCCAGACTTCACCGCGCTGCCCCCTCCCACCTTGGAACCGCTGCCCGAAGTGCCGGACGACGAGGAAGCAGAGCCGGTCTATGTGGACCCATACGCCGACATTTTGAAAGCCATGGACTTTTCCGCTTTGCAGGAAATCAATCCAGATGTCCTGGGCTGGTTCTTGGTCCCTGGCACCAACATCTCCTATCCGCTGCTGCAGGGCCGTGACAACAACCAGTACCTCCGTCACAACTGGAAAGGCGGCTACAGCAGGATGGGCTCCATTTTTATTGAGGAGCAAAACAGCGGTGATCTCAGCGACTTTAATACCATCATCTATGGGCACCGTATGCGCAACGAGACCATGTTCGGCAAGCTGAAATATTATAACAAGCTCAGCTACTGGAACTCCCACCCCTGTGTCTACATCACCGACCACAATGGGACCCATAAATACAACATTTTTGCCGCCTACGAGGTCAGTGTCTCCGGTCTAACCTACCGTCTGAGCTTTTCCGGCACACAGGCGAAGCAGGAGTACATCGACTGGTGCCTGGCCCAATCCGTCATCGACACCGGGCTGATTCCCACCGTCAACGACAAAATCTTAACCCTGTCCACCTGCTCTGGCGACACCACCTATGCCACCCGCTGGATTGTACAGGCATATCAGCCGGGCCCCGTCCCCTCTAATCCGGAGGAGAACGCCCCCTCTGCCGCTCCAGCGCCCTCTGATCCGGAGGAAAACACCCCCTCTGCCGCTCCAGCGCCCTCTGATCCGGAGGAGAACACCCCCTCTGCCGCTCCAGCGCCCTCTGCCCCGCCCGAGGATCTTCCCTCAGCCGATGATAGCATTCCCAGCCATCCGCCGGCAGACACCAGCCTTCCGGATAGTCCGCCCCAGGATCAAATCCCAGCGGCATCGCTTCCAGATACAAACGCCGAGCCGGATGCCTCCTTGGACGAGGCGGACGAACCGCAGTCCCTTCCCGCCCCTGACGCTCCGCCGCAGTAGCGCCATCCAGCTCCTTTTCTTCTCTTTTTAATGTCTTCTCTTCTGCGCGGATGAATCCAACCCCCAGCAAACTCACTTCCTGCGGTTTGCACCTGAATTTGGCTGGGATGGAAGCACCGCAGCAGATCGGAAACCATATAGGAGGACCAACATGCTCGATACAATACCTACCAAAGAGGAAATGACCGCTTTAGTTGGGACATCCCTCTATGATGTATGGAACCAGTTATGCGCCTTGATTGAGGAAGCCTATGATATGGATTGTCTGTGGAATAAAGGCGGTAAGGCATGGAAATATGAATATAAATACCGTCGGGGCGGTAAAACACTGTGTGCATTATATGCAAGAGAACACTGTGTGGGGTTTATGATTATCTTCGGAAAAGACGAGCGGTTAAAATTTGAAGCGGACCGGGAAACCTACTCCAAAGAAGTGCAGGACGGATATGACAACGCTCAAACTTACCATGACGGGAAATGGATCCTGTTTGAGTTGGCAGATACCTCTTTATTCCACGATTTTATGCGGCTCTTGCGCATCAAACGAAAGCCAAACCGAAGGTAGCGCTGCTGTTTCCAGAACAAATCCCAGCGGCCTCATCCGGATAAAAAGTATACTGCGTTTTTCCCTCGTGTTGCCTATATAATATCAACATTCCAAACATAGAGAGGAGAACTGGAATGTCAGGTGTTATGTATGGGTATGCCCGCGTATCCACGCGCAGCCAGAAAGAAGACCGGCAGATGATTGCCTTACAGGAGTTTGGCGTGGCGGCGGAGCATATCACGGTGGAAAAGCTGTCAGGGAAAAATTTCGACCGGCCCTTATACCAGGAACTGGCCCGGGCGCTCCGTTCAGGGGATGTACTGGTGATTAAAAGCATTGATCGTCTGGGCCGGAATTATACTGAAATTCTGGAGCAGTGGGCCTACATCACCAAAACGCAGGGGGCTGCCATTGTGGTGCTGGATATGCCGCTGCTGGATACCCGGGCGGGGCGGGATCTGACCGGCACGCTGATTGCAGACATTGTGCTTCAGCTCTTGAGCTATGTGGCTCAGACGGAACGGGAGTTTACCCGCCAACGGCAGGCGGAGGGAATTGCGGCGGCACTGGAGCGGGGCGTCCGATTTGGCCCCGACCGCATCCCCATGCCGGAGGGCTTCCATGCGCTGGCCGAGGACTGGTGGAACGGCTTTGTCACCGCCACCGATGCCGGGAAACGGCTGGGCATCTCCCGCAAAACCTTTACTCGCCGGGCGGCAGAGTGGGGGGCGGACCAGGGTTATACCAATCGACGGGTGTAACTGCGTTCATCCATCACGGGAAGCGCCTCTTCTCCAGTTGTGGTGATACCATGGTCCAGACCAAACATACCAAATACACATGCTCCATCTATGTGCGGCGGGCCCGCTGCTATACAAAGCGCATCTTTATTCCTGATCGAGCGCAGGGCAAGAGGCCGCATCCAAAGGGATTGTCCGCGGCAACAAGCTGCTGGCATGCTTCCTCCGCCTCTGGCGGGGAAACACAGACAGCATCTCTGCATTTCGGACGCTTCTCCCCAAGAGAAGCAGAACAAGGGCCTGAGTGATATCAATCACTCAGGCCCTTAATTGGGTTATGCAATACAATTGGAACGTGGGAAGCAGAATTACTTCAGCTCCACCTTGGCGCCGGCCTCTTCCAGCTTCTTCTTCAGCTCCTCGGCCTCGTCCTTGGA
>CAMWBA010000212.1 GCA_947172355.1 uncultured Bacillota bacterium | reverse complement strand
CCAACGACACGAGGATTTTCAGTCCTCTGCTCTACCAACTGAGCTACAGAGGCAAGTTTAGCGTTTCTTCGCTCCCTTTTGGGAGCGAAGAAAATGGCGACGCGGAAGGGACTTGAACCCTCGACCTCCGGCGTGACAGGCCGGCGTTCTAACCAACTGAACTACCGCGCCAGATAGTTCCAGAAAAGCGGGGGTAAATGGTGGGAACAACAGGGCTCGAACCTGTGACCCCATGCTTGTAAGGCATGTGCTCTACCAGCTGAGCTATGCTCCCTTGTGCTGCTGAACTTGCGACGGCTTGATTATTATACTAAACCAAGCCGCACTTGTCAACAGGAAATTGAGATTTTTTGGTGCAAAAATTTTTGCGGCGAACGGGTGAAAATTGTATGAGGTGCACGATATCTGCCGGCCATACAATTCTTGACATTCCTTTAGAGTAGTGACATAATAAAGTAAAACGGTCAAACGCGGCCGTTTCCGGGCTGCCGGAAGGAGCGGCCGGGATTATGAGGAGGCTGTTGTATTATGGGCGACAAAATCAGGCGAATCGGAGTATTGACCAGCGGCGGCGACGCACCTGGTATGAATGCGGCGGTCCGGGCGGTGGTCCGGGACGCAGTTGGGCAAGGCATTGAGTGCATCGGCATCCGGCGGGGCTGGAGCGGGCTGATCTCCAGTGATTTTGTCCGCTTGGACAGCAGCAGCGTCAGCCACATTATTAACCGGGGCGGAACGATTCTGTATACCGCCCGCAGCAAGGAGTTTATGGATGCGGCGGGCCGTGAGAAGGCCATTGCTACCTGTAAGCTGCTGGGGCTGGACGCCATTGTGGCGATTGGCGGCGACGGAACCTTCCGGGGGGCACTGGCTTTGTCACGCCAGGTTGCGGAAAGCGGCCAAAAACTGGATGTGATTGGTATTCCCGCCACCATCGACAACGATATTGGATGCTCTTACTACTCCATTGGCTTTGATACCGCCTGCAATACTGCAATCGAGTGTATCGACAAGCTGCGCGACACCATGCAGTCCCATGAGCGCTGTTCTGTGGTGGAGGTGATGGGCCGCCATGCCGGCTATTTGGCCCTGTATGTGGGAACTGCTGTGGGCGCCACCGCTGTGCTGATCCCGGAACGGCCGGTGAATTTCGAGCATGATGTGGTAGAAAAAATTCGCCGGGCCCGGCTGGCCGGAACCACCCACTACATGGTGGTGGTGGCGGAGGGAGCGGGCAGCGCCTTTGAGATTGCCGACCGTATCCGGGATGAGGTTGGCATCGACCCTCGGGTTACCGTCCCTGGACACATTCAGCGGGGCGGTTCTCCCAGTGCTCGGGACCGTGAAACGGCCAGCCGTATGGGCTATATGGCGGTTCAGACCTTGCTGGCGGGCAAGGGCAACCGTATCATTGCGGTGCAGGGCGGCCGTTTGACCGATTTGGATATGGAGGAGGCCCTGTCCCTGACGAAGAACTTTGATATGAGTCTTTACACCGTGCTGGAGGCACTGACCAACAGCGGCCGGTGAGCCGGTTTAAAAGAGAAAGCAGCAGCCCGGACGGAGTACCGTCCGGGCTGTTGTTACATCTCTGCCAGCAGCTGTTCCAGCTCTCCTCTGGAAAAATGGTATACCCGATCACAGAATTGGCATGTCAGCTCTGCCTGTCCCTGTTCCTGGATGAGATCGGTTAGATCTCTGCGTCCCATGCTGATGAGGGCGCGGCTTACACGCTCTCGGGAACAGTAGCACCGGTATTCTACAGGGTGTTTTTCCAAAATCTCCAGTTGGAACCCGGCCAATACCGTGCGGAGCAGTCCTTCGCCGTCCAGTCCGCCAGCCAAGGCGGAGCTGACAGTGCCCATCCCGTGGACGCCAGCCTCAATTTTGGTAATCATGTCTTCGCTTGCCCCGGGCAGAAGCTGTATGATATAGCCGCCGGCGGCGGTGACCGATTGATCCAGCCCCACCAACACCCCCAGGGCACAGGCGGTGGGGATCTGTTCACTTTCCACAAAATACATGGCTAGATCATCGGCAATCTCTCCGGAGAACAGGCCGATGGAGCCCACATAGGGTTCCTTGAGTCCGATGTCCTTGATGACAGTGAGGGTGCCGTCCAGCCCCACAGCCCTGCCCACATCCAACTTGCCCGGGTGCTGCTCCATCAGCTCCACCTGGGGATTCTGGACATAGCCCCGCACGTTGCCTTCGCAGTCGGAGACGGCCAAAATGGTACCCAAGGGACCGCCCCCTTTAATTTGAAGGGTGAGGGCTCCCTTTTCCTCCTTCAGCATATCACCCATCATGGAGGCGCCCAGAAGGGCCCGGCCCAGGGCGGCGGTCCCCATGGGGAGGAGCTTGTGAATGATGCGGGCCCGTTCAACAATGTCCCGGCCGGTGACGGCGACGGCTTTGACCAGGCCGTCCGCCGTGATTGCTCTGACAATTTCGTTGGTCATGGATTATGGTTCCTTTCTTGCGGTAAAAAAGATACGCGGTTCATCCGCTTTGGGTGGGCGCATCTTCAGCGCTCCATAGGTCCGAATGTCTCGAAAGCCGGCCTGCTCCAGCATGGCGGTCAGCTCGGGGACGGTGTAGGCACGCTCCCGGTGGAGTTCCGTCCCCCGTGCCCACCGGCCTGTCTGGACGTCCAGGCGGAAGATATCCATAAAATAGGAGCAGATACGGCTGCGCTTTGAGAACTCAGTCCGCCATACACAGTAGGTGTCTTCGGTCTCATCTAAAAAGACCTGGCCGTCCAGCCCTTCCAACTTAGCGGGGGTGTTGATGTCGAAAAGAAACAGTCCGCCCGGCATGAGAAACAGGTGGACCCGCTGAAAGGCACGGGAGAGCTTTTGGGGGGCGGTGACATAGTTTACACTGTCCAGACAGCATACACAGGCGTCGATGGTGCCGTATAAATCCAGTTTCTCCATGCTCTGGCACAAGAAAATGGGTTCGATGGAGCCGACACCCCGGTTTTTCTCTGCCGCTTCGGCCAGCATATCCGGAGACTGGTCCACACCGATCATCTCATACCCCCGCAGGGCCAACTCCCGGGTGAGGGAACCGGTGCCGCAGGCCAGGTCCAGCACGGTGGTTCCGGGCAGCCCCCCCCGCGCAAAGTGAAGCTGGATATAGTCCGCCCAGGCGGCGTAATCAACATCGTAGGTCAGCTGGTCGTAGCAGCCGGCCAAAACGTCATAGCTGCTCATACCTGTCCGCACCGCAGGCGGGGAACGATGGTTTTATACCCTCCTGCTCCATAGTGGAGGCACCGGTTTACCCGGCTGATGGTAGCGCTGGAAGCCCCGGTCTTCTCTAAAATTTCGCTGTAGATCAGCCCCTCGTCCAGCAGCAGGGCCACGTCCATGCGCTGGGCCATGGCTTTCAGCTCGGAGACGGTGCACAGGTCCTCTAAAAACGCACGGCACTCCTCCTCGTTCTGGATGCTTACGATGGCCCGATACAGGGCGTCGCTGCTCTGCTTGTCTAAAAATTTTGACATAATGGACTACCTGCCTCTCTATCGTTTTATCTATTTTAGCATACTGCCGTGAAATAGTAAACTTTAAATTCTTAAAATGTGGGCTCCAAAGGATAAAATCCGCATAAGACAGCCTTACACACTCCGTTTGCGCAGAGCATAGGATGAAAGGAAACGAGAGGAGGGGGTTGTAGTGGAAGCAGCGCGAGAAATCCGGGTGGACTGGAGGCAGGAGCGCCGCGTATTGACCCTGGAGGGGGAGACGGTGCTGGAATATACGTTGGCCTGGCCTCAGATCGAGGGGGCCGGGCTGGGAGGACGCTGGATCGGCCGCTACTATGCCCGGCTGGCAAAGAGCTGGCGGCGGCGGTGGGAGCGGGAGGTCTATTGGCTGGCCTGCCTGGAGCTGGCCAATCGCCGGGCGGCGGCAAAGCCCTTTATCCCCTGGTCGGGAGAACTGTCGGGAGAGACGGTCCTTTTTCAAGACGGGCTGCTCAGCCTGCGCTTTTTCGGCGCCGAGCGCCGGGGGGACGGCCGTACCGCCCGGGTGCGCTGGGGGGATGTATGGACGGTGCGGGAG
>CAMWBA010000211.1 GCA_947172355.1 uncultured Bacillota bacterium | reverse complement strand
TTTCCTCGTCCTTTGGCGTATACTCCACAGTGACCGTCAGCTCCGGTGTATCCAGGCCGTAGGCGGTCAGCTCCTCATCCGTCACGTTATAGGTGACATAGTTGGTCGGATTCAAATTTGAAATCTTACGCAGATAACCATTCACCCGCTCCGTATCCAGAGGCAGGGATTTTTCGCCGCGCCGGGTAAAGTAGACATCCTCGGCGCAGTAGGTATTGGAGCTATCCTCCTCGTAGGAAACGGCGTAATCCTGCGCGCCGGAGAATTGAATGCTGGTCGCCTGGTCAAAGTCTGGCATTTTATCGTGCTGGATCATATCGCTGAGGACGGCGTCAAACTGATCCAGCGGGTCGTTCTGAACCAGGTAGACGTTGCCGTCTCCGATGGAGGCGTACCGCTGGGAATCCATCTTGCTGAAGTCTCCCAGCTTGATCTCATAAGACTGTTCCTCCGTGGTTAGGTGAATGGTACACACGGGGTTGTCCAGTCCGTACTGCCCAAAGTCCTCTACCTCCTCAATGACAAAAGCCGCGCGGAGGGGCTGGAATTGCTCCAGCAGTTCGTTGATTTTGTCCTCGCTCACCGGAAACTTCTCGTCCCCGTCATAAAGCCATGTCTCATCCCTGTGGAACGCCAGAGTTTCTCCCTTGTGTTCCCAGGAGAGGGCTTGAACGGAGTCGCTGGACAACTCCAGAATCGGTTCGCCGCTGTTCTTGATCTGCTCCTTGTGCTCCGCTATCTGAGTGACCGCAAGGGTGGCGACGCAGGCCACAACGAAAACACCCAGCAGAATATAAAGTTTTTTAGACCGGCTCATTTTGCAGCCTCCTTCTTTTCAACGCTGCCGCAACACCGATGCCCAGGTACGCCAGCGGGAATACGCCGATCATCAGCACCTTCAGCAGAGAAGCGGTGGAATCACTGATTGTGAGGTAGTTGTAATTCAGCGATTTGCTGCGGATGGCCATGGCCTCCGTCTCGCCAATCAGGGAGGACAGGGCGTTCATGCTCAGGTTGGCGTTGGCCCCGGAGGAAACCGCGTTGTGCATATCGTCCAGGAAATGGGAAGATGTGAACCAAACGATCTGCCCTTCACCAGCAGTGTCGATGGAGACGGCCAGGGCAAAGGGGCCGTCAATATCCCCATCTTCCTTCTCATAATCTGTCATGTCGTAGCCGTCCAGTTTGCTGAATGCGGCATCGGAGGTGGTCAGCAGGGGTGTTACCCGTTCAGAATCTTCCGGAACCGTCAGGCCCAGGGAGATGGGCATGGTGGGATAGTAGTTTTCGTCCATCAGGGAATCTGTAATGGCATGGCTGTTCATATCAGGCAGCAGGGAAAGAGGGCCTTGGAAGGAGTAGTGTTCCCGGTCCGGCTCCACCACCACGCCCGCATTGGCCTCTATGCCGTAGTCCGACAGCAGGCTATAGAGATTGTCCAGATTGCTGTCAGGCACAGGTCCGGCTGCTACAAACAGCTTGCCGCCCTTCGAGGCGTAGTCCGCCAGCAGATCCCGCTCCTCCTGGGAGATGTCGCTGGACGGAGCGTAGATCATGACACAGTCCGCGTCCTCCGGGATGGCGTCCACCGTCAGCAGGGAGAGGGATTCCGTTTCCATGTTTTCCTTTTCAATCTGATCCCGGAAGGAGGCGGGAAGCTCGGCCTCCCCGTGGCCCTCCAGAATGTAGATCTTGGGCAGCTCCTCGGTGGTCACGTAGTCGATGGCGGAGGTGATGGCGCCCTCGCCGTCAAAGGAGGTGCTGTAAGAGTAGGAGTAAATATCCGGCTCCTGCACAAAAATGTCCTCATAGCCAATAAAGCGGCTGCGCTCACCGCACTCCACAATGAGGCTGTTGTTCTGGACGGCTTCATCGGTGTACTGTTCCGCAAAGGTGGGATAGACGTCCGGGTTCTTTTTCACCACTGTAATGTGGTCGGAGAGACTGTCGTACTTGCTCAGCAGGTTTTCAATGACCTGGTTCTCCTCGCCGGACTGCACCACCCAATAGATGGTCACATTCTGCTCCAAGGCATTAACCACCACTTTGGTGTTGCTGGTGATGGAGTAGAGCTTGGCGGCGCTGATGTCGTACCTGGTGGCGGCGGGAGGCAGAGCGGAGGCGAAGATGTTGACCACAACCAGAATGGCCAGCACCACCGTGGAGATCGCCAGCGCGTAGGAGCCGCCGCGAAAAGCGTTTCGGTTTTTCATCAGTTGTACCTCCGTTTCTCCAGCGATTGGACAGACAGGAACAGGAAAAACACGGCCACGCTGGCGTAGTAGACAACGGAGGTCATATCAAAAACACCGTTGACAAAGCCGGTAAAGCGGTCAAACAGAGACAGCCTGGTCATCACGGCGGGCAGCAGGCCCTCAAATTTCGTGTTGTCCGTAAAGGCAACGATGGCAATGGCCGCGATTAAGACAAAGCAGACAGCGTAAGCCAGATTTTCGTTTTTGGTCAAATATTTGATTACCGCGCCCAAGGCCAGAACGAGCACGCACAGCGCGGCAACAGAACCGAAAACCGTAGAGGAGACGTACTCCGAGAGGCTCACGCTGTAATAGTTCAGCAGGATCACCGCGATCCCGATCCCGGCAGCGAAGCCCTGGTTGTCCGTCAGGGAGGAGATGAACACCCCCAACGCGATCAGCGCCGCGCCCATGAGAAAGAACGCCAGAATGGAGCCGTAAGAGGTCAGCAGATACACATCCCCAAACCGGGAGAAGATCAGGGGATAGACCGCGATCACACACAGCGGAATCAGATAAACCGTCAGCAGCGCCAGATACTTGCCAACAATCACCTGGGTGGTGGTGATGGGAAGGGAGTATAAAAGCTGGTCGGTCCTCTGCTTGCGCTCCTCCGCAATGACCCGCATGGTCAGGATGGGAACGATGACCGCGAGGACAATGCTGAAATAGCTGAGGGCAAACTCAAAGTTGCTCACCGCCGCCTGGAGATTGTAGCGCAGCGCACCCAGTCCCACCGCCAGGAGCAGCCCCGCGCCGAATACATAGGCCGTCAGGGAGTGGAAATAGTTCTTCAGTTCATGCTTCAATACGGCGGTCATTCCTCCGGCACCTCACTTTCCACTGGTTCTCCTTCCACCACAGGCAGTTCCGAGGCGGCGGCATCGTTGTCCGCCAGCTCCAGGAAGATGTCCTCCAGGTTGGCCTTCTTCACAGCCAGCTCCAGCAGGGTATTCCCGCTGGCGGCAAAGGCTGAAAATACAGCGCGGGAGAGCTGGTAGACATCGCTGAGGCCGGTTTTGATGCGGGCGGTCACAAGGCCGGAATCTTGTTCCTCCAATGACAGTTCTGTGACATTGCTGATGCCCTCCAAAAGTGTCTGCACCTCGTTGGCGGAAGCATCTGTAGTCAAAATCACTTCATTGGGGGTGAGCAGGTGCTGCTCCAGATTCTCCGGCGTGTCAAAGGCCACCAGCTTTCCTTTGGCGATCATGATGATCTGGTCACAGATGGTCTGCACTTCGGAGAGAATGTGGGAGCTGAAAATCACGGTATGGGTCTGCCCCAGTTCTTTGATCAGGTCCCGTATCTCAATGATCTGGATGGGGTCCAGGCCCACGGTGGGTTCATCCAGGATGATGACCTTGGGATTGCCCAGAAGGGCCTGGGCGATACCCACCCGCTGCTTATAGCCCTTGGACAGGGCGGAGATGCGGCGGCGGGCCACACCCTCGATTCCGGTCTGGCGGATCACCTCGTCGATCTGCCGCTCCAGTTCCGCCCCCCGCAGGCCCTTGGCCTCGCCCACAAACTGCAGGTACTCCTCCGGCGTCTCGTTCATGTAAAGCGGAGGCTGTTCCGGGAGATAGCCGATCAGCCGTTTGGCCTGCTCCGGCTCCTCGAAAATGTCGTGGCCGTCGATGCGGACGGCCCCCTCCGTGGCGGACAGACAGCCGGTCATGATGTTCATGGTGGTGGATTTCCCCGCGCCGTTGGGACCAAGAAAGCCATAGATCTGTCCGCTGTCCACAGTGAAGTTCAGATCGGAGACCGCTGTGTGGCCGCCATATCGCTTGGTCAAATGCTCGATTTCAATCAAGGTT
>CAMWBA010000210.1 GCA_947172355.1 uncultured Bacillota bacterium | reverse complement strand
GGCGTTTAAGGGAAAACTTCTGGTCCTGTTTTTTGACCGGAGGTTTCTTCTTTTTTGCCGTCTTTGCGTGCGGTTTTGTTGCTTTCTTTTGCATTGTGTCACTCCTTCTTAATATACGGCCAAGGCTTTCAGGCCTTGAACCAGACAGGATAATATGATATAGTTTAGAAAATGAAACAGCGATAAATCGGGGTTTGAAAGGAGAACTACTATGAAATACTTGATAGATTTTATAGCATTGGCTCTCTTATATGTTTTTTACCTTTTCAAAAAATGGAAAAGAAAAGGCAAAGATGTATTGATTTTTAACACACTTATGTATGTGTATCTTTCTTTTGTACTTTATTTCACTTTGATGCCAATCATAGTAAAACTCCCGTTTATCCTGAATCACCCCTATACTCCTATGAATATGGTTCCGTTTGTAGATGTGCTATTGGGCAGAGGAGATTTTTTCAGGCAGGTAGTATTGAATGTCATTATGACCATACCGTTTGGCTTTCTATATCCGCTGTCACGAGGACATAATCCGGGGCTTTTCAAAACAATATTTTGTTGTTGTCTACTGAGCCTTGGCATTGAATTATTGCAACCTTTAATTGACGGTTTCCGTTCATCGGACATTACGGATTTAATTACTAATATAACTGGTGGAATGATAGGATATTGTTTTTATATCATATTTAAGCCCGTTACAGACTGGATTTCACAACGGCTAAAAGAGAATAATTAGCAATCCAAAACTTCCAGTTTATCGGGCGGCTGTCAGTATCAGACAGCCGCCTATTTGCGCCTGTTACTCATAAATCCCGTGAATGGCCGTGGTCATGTCAAAGACGCCCTCGGGCAGCTTGACCCGCTGGCCGGTGCGCTTGTTTATGATCTCGTACAGCAGCTTCAGAATGAAGTCGTCGGAGAACCGGGGCTCCAGCACCTCCAGCTCGCACAGGTCCAGGCAGCGCCGGGCGGTATCCGCTTCCTCGTTCAGACGCTGGATGATCGCTTCGACGCTGTGGCCCTTGGACTTCATCTGTGCCTCATACTGGAAAATGAGAAAGAAGCGGTGCCGGATGGCATCGCTGATGCCAATGAGCCCGAAGCCCCCCACGGGTACGATAACGGTCAGCGTGACCATGATCTTGGGCGTCAGGGACAGAGGCAGCAGGATGATACAAAGGTACAAAGTTGGCAGGGTGAGCAGGATGGCCTCGACCATATTCCTGATCTCAAACAGGCCCATCACCCGGCCGGCGTCAGTAAAGTTGGTGGGGATATAGTAGGTTTCATTCATCCAATTCGCCCCCCTCCAGCTGGAGCAGGCGGCCCTTGCGGACCGCAAAGCTCCGTTCTAATGCGCTGAGCCGTTCACGCCGCTGGAGGATCACAGCGTCCACGGCGTCGCCCAGCTTGTCCTCCAGGCGGGGCGTGGGGAAAATCTCCCCCAGTTCTTCCCGGCTGATGTACTGGTTGGACAGCCCAGAGGCCGCCGACATCTCCGACAGCGGGATTTCGTACCGCAGGCGCAGCGCCCGCAGATTTGTTTTTCGATTCAAGCTGCCTTCCTCCCCTCATGGAGACAGGACCCAGAACGGCCCGCCGGCGGAGCCAACCTTGCGGCTGGCCTCGCCGGTGACGATTCTCAGGTTCCATTCCTTGTTGCTTCTCTTGACGCTGGCCGGGTCGGCCACCAGGAGCTTTCCGTCATCAGTGACGCCCCGCAGGACGATAAAGTGTCCGCTGTTGGTAAAGTGGCCTTTGGACATGATGGCGATGACCAGCTTGCCCGATTGCAGAGCCTCCACCAGTTTCTTTCCGTCCCGGCCAATGCTGGTCACAGTAAGGCCGTAGTGCCGCCCGCCGTTGGGGATCAGGCTGTGGTAGCTTCCGCTGCCCTCACAGAGCCCCCCGTTCGCCACCGACCACTGGGCCACGTCATAGGGGGTGACCTTGTTGCTGGTCAGAGACGCCACGGCGATGGCAAGGGCCGTGGGGCCGCAGCCCGCCCGGCCGATGGTACTGGTCTTGCCGTAGGGCTTATTTCCCCACCGGGCGTCCGTCTGATTGTAGTAGACCACAGGGGTCTCAGCGTTGGTAAAGGTGATGTCGCCGTAGTCGGTGCCGTAGTACCCAGAGCCGTCTGTGTCGCCAACGGTCACCCGCTGATCCTCCGCCATGACGGAGTAGAGCAGCGTGGCCCAGTCCTTCTCCTCCTGGGTGAAGTTCAGGTGGTCCATGTACGCCTCCGGGGTCAGGTCCCAGACGGAGATATTCAGCACCCGGTCGGTGATGGAGGCGGAGTAGTCCAGCTTTTTGTAGAGCAGTTCCTCCAGCGCGTCGTCGTCCATGACGTTCAGGTCCTGCTTATACCGGACAGAGGCAATCGCAATAAGCCAGTTTTGATTCATACCACCCGAGCCGTCTGCTACCTGATAATCGTCATAGTCCGAAAAGCCAGGGAGAATGCTGTTGACCAGACGTTCCAGGGCGGATTGATTTTTCTGTGTGATGTTCTGGTATGCGCTGCTCAGCCGCCGGGCGGAGGCAGTAAAGTCCGCCACACCCTGATTTGTTGCGCCGGCGAAACCAAAAATCGTATTTGGCAGCGCCGTGAAGATCAGCATAGGCAGGAGCAGCAGCGCGGCCAAAACGCCCGAAATTACCTTGGGTAAAATAGATGTGCTTTTTGCGCTATACACTTGTGGGACCTCCCTCCCGTTTGGTCTGTCGTGTGGGCTTCTGTTTCGATGGTCCGCCGCCCAGCTTCTGGCCCGGCGGTGTGCGGGAGCCTGGCGCGGTTCCTGCCATGCCGGGGCGGGGAACGGAGCCGCCGCCTTTCACCGGAAGCTTGTCCTTCTTGGAGGCTCGGCGCTGTTCCTGCTGTACCGGACTGAGGACTCGAAGCGCCTGCCATTGTGCTGCTGGTATGGGTATGCTCCTTGGAAGAACCGCCGTCACGGGGAGTACCCTCGCCGGTGAAGCCGCCGCCCCTCGGGGTGTTCTTGGAGAAACCGCCTCCCCGGCCCCCGGTGAAGCCATCGCCTCTGCTGGGTACGCTGCCGGTAAAGCCGCCGCCCTGCGGACCATGAAAGCCAGTGAATCCACTGGAAGAAGTGGATTTCCCGCCGGTGATAGCAGGATTCAAGCCGATTCTGGTGATAATTTCATCTGCCTTTTTCGCCACCTTGACGATGCTGACAATGAGTACCATCCAGAGGAACACGTCTGGAAAGCTGGGGACGGTGGACACCACTGACAGCAGCATTTTGAAAAAGACGATGTTAGTGGCCATGAGGAAGCACATGCTGCCGAACATCCGGCACCAGCCGGAGAAAATCTCCGATGTGCTCTTGCTGCCGCCCATAGCGAAGGCCAAGGGGGCCATGGCGGTGAGCATCGCCAGCACCATGTACCGCTCTGCCACCTCCAGCAGCAGGGAAAATACCATGAACATGGTGATAAGGTCGAAGATGATGACCAGCAGCCAGGAGGCGGTAAAGACACCAAAGACGCTGCCGTCCACCAGCTGGACATGGATGGCGTCCGGGACCTCCAGCAACGCAATCACCTTGCTGGTCATACCCCAACACGATCTCGCAGATTTGCGGGCTGGCCAGCAGGAGGAAGCCGAACACGAAGATCCGGGCGAAGAGCAGCTTGGGGTCCTCTCCCTCGAAGCCCAGCCCGGCGGCCATGCTCCGCAGGGCCTGGAACACCAGGTTCCCCAGCAGCAGCGCCCAGCCCACCGCCAGAATGACCTGTTGAGTGTCCCCCATGATGGGGATGTGACTTTTTAAGTAGGCGAAGTCCAGACTCATAACGTCCAGCAGAGCTGAGGAAAAATAAATTCCAGCATAGTGACCACCCCCTTTCGTCGTCGCAAGCTCCATATCGCTTGCTTCGACTTTTTTCAAAAGTCTAAACGCGCTCATTACGCTGCTCCTCCTCTCCAAATCGCAAACGCTGCGCTGGTTTGCGATTTGGTTTTTAGGGTGTCAGGGTAGCCAGACCGCTGAACAGCGGGATGACATAGGCGATGAAGGCCCCAATACCGTTGATAATCATCCAGGCGATCCAGATGCGCTTGAGCCAGTCCCAGGCCTGGT
>CAMWBA010000209.1 GCA_947172355.1 uncultured Bacillota bacterium | reverse complement strand
CCCCCCACCCCACGTCAGATCTCGTCGGCAGCGTCAGATGTGTATAAGAGACAGCTGTTGTTAGGGGTGTTGTTGCTGCCGCAGGCAGCCAGGCTCAGGGACATACTCAGAGCAAGAGCAAGGGCAAAAATCTTTTTCATACAAGGTTCTCCTTTTTCAAGAATATTTGATGACCGGCCAGGGCCGGAAACCAACAAAGGTTCAAAGCGGGGGCTTAGAGGCTCCCTTTGGCGATAAGGGCTTTTTTTAGCTCGGCTGCGCCAAAACGGGGGCTGCTGACCACGACTTTGCCGAACTTCTCAGCGATATACTCCTCGCAGTAAGCCATACTGCCCTGGGCAAAGACGATTACATCCACCTTGTCCGCGATGGTGGCGGCCATCTCGGTCATGCGGGCCTTAAACTGGTCCTGGTCCAGCCCAAACGCGCCATCCACCAGACAGTCCACCAGCTCCACAGCCTTATTGCACTCCCGGGCCATGCGGCGGATGGTGCCCTTCGTGGGCTCCAGGGTGGTGGGCAGGGTGGCCATCACGCCAATGCGTTTGCCCTTCCGGACAGCCTCCCGGCACATCTCCTCGTCCACCCGGACGATGGGCACACCAATGTACTTGGCCACATCCTGAACGCTGTCAGCCACCTCGCCCACGCTGCTGCACAGGTTGAGCATAGCGTCACACCCGGCCTGAGCGGCCTGCATGTACATTGCAATCAGACGGGCGGCAGGAGCGGTGGTCACATAGCCGGCCTCCCGCACATCCGCCAAAATGCTGGGGTCCTGGAGGCTGTACAGCTCCGCCTGTTCGCCCAGCTGCTGTTTTACCTCGCGCTCTACCAGCTCAATCAGCTCCGGCGTTGTGCTGGTATAGATCAGACCAACTTTCATAGGTTCAAGTTCCTCCCTTATGAATTAGATAGGACTTCGCTTTGTGTTACATACTAAACATCCTATGTTTAGAATAACCGAAATTTGGGAAAAAGTAAATGGGCAGATAGCTGATATTCTCCCTTGATTTTTGTCGCTTTTACACAAGAACAAAGGATTCCGTATCGGTTTCAATCTGGGATGCTGGACAACATCCTATGTTTGCGCTATAATGTGGGATAAGTACAGAGAGGATGGTGCACACAGATGAATCCGTTTCAGAGCCGTAATATTTGGAAGCGAATGGCCAGAGAGAAAAAGAAGGCGGAACACCCGGATACACCGGAGAAAATTCAGCGGAAAGAGTACATCAGTACCCTGCTCTGGTTTGCCGGGGGAGTGGTAATCCTGGGGCTGTTTTTGGCCGGGATCCAGGCCGGTGCGCTGGTGCTCAACATAGAAAACGGGGCAGTCCTGGCCATTGTGGGGCTGTATACCCTCTATAATGCCGCCGCGCTGGCCCGGAAGCGCCAAAAGAAGAGATAACATAGGATGTTGAAAGAAAACTTGCCGGAACTTACAGAAGGACCATCTGTGCCAGGCAAAGGGAAACCGTCCCTTTGCCTGGCATTTTTGGGCCGGCTGGGAGGAAGGGGAGCGAGCCGGACGGTAGGCGGCTGAACCGGACTAGAGGCTGCTTATCTTTTTCCGCTCCGCTGCCGATATTGATATAAAACCCCAATGGAGTGCGGTGTTTTCGTCTCAGTCAGGATGAAAATGCCGAAACGAGGTTCACACAGCCCCTGCGTTTCATGGGCAGGAAGCCAGAGGTGCGCCGTGGGGGTTGCAGCTGCGTGAAAGGAGGCGTCTGAGATGGGCGAATTGATGATTCGCAGAAACAGAGGGACTGCGGTGCCTTTGTACCAGAGGACAGACAAAACGGAAAAGGCAGAGGGAGGAGCGAAGAGCCAGAGAACCGCCAGAGCAACGGTGACCGTGTCAGAGACGCTGCAGCGGCTGATGACCAGGGTCAGCCAGGCAGAAAATCACATTCGAGACAGCCGCCGGACGCTCCAAGCCGGGGAGGGAGTGCTGGCGGAGGTGCAGGACAGCCTTGGCCGGATGGCGAAGCTGGCACAGGAGGCGGAAAACGGCAGTGCACCCGACCACACCGCACTCCAAGAGGAGCTGGAGAAACTGCGGGAGAACATCGACCGTATGATCCGCAGTGCCGATGTCGGGGGCATGCCCCTGTTTTTGGACGAGGATATGGGGCTGGAGGAAGGTGCAGAGGCAATGCTGTACGCCGTTATGGGCGAGGCGTTGGCGCAGCGAAGCGAGGAACCACCACTCCCGGACTGGCTGCTGCGGGGGATGGCCAATAGCTTTACCCCGGAGGAAGTGCTGGCCGCTCTGGGGCTGGACAAGGGAGCCAGCGGGGCGGAATTGCTGGCCGCTCTGGCCAATCGTTCTCTGGAGAGTGACCCGGTGGCAGGTTATCTGGCCGCCCTGTATTTGGGCGCGGTGATTGCCGGCGGCAGCGACAACCCGGGGGACGCGCTGGAGGGGCTTCAGCAGCTGCTGGAAAAAGTGTCGGAGGGAATGCCGGTGGACCAGGCGGTGGAGCTGCTGACCAATGGGGAGTTTGAAAGCCTGGCCGAATTTCAGAACCAGGTTTCCGCAGGGACAGCCCCGGGGCTGGAGGAATTTTTGATCCACTTGCTGTTGGCTGACAGCGGCGTGCCGGTCCTGCCCGGCTCCTCCCTTCTTGCCATTCTGGCGGGGATGGAGGGGGCAAACCTGGAGCTGATGATGGGACTGCTCTCGGCAGCTCAGAGCACCCCGCCCAGCGCTGAGACGGACGGGGCGGCAGCTGCGGCAGACACGGCCGGAGCGGTGGAAGCAGGGGAGCAAACTTTCACAGCACAGGTGGGCAATGTCCAGGCGGCGGGCAAAGATCTGTCCGGCGTCTCCTTCCGGGAGTCCACCGGAGAACTGGTGATTTCCGGCACCCAGGATGTTATTGTCCGGGGGATTGGGCAGGGCGAACAGGCGATCTTGCTCACCGGATCGGGACGGGTGACCCTTCAAGGGGTGACGGTGCCCGTATTAACCGCCGTTGGAGTGGAGGCGCGGATTGCCGGCGCTGGAGAGAGCATTCTGGGTGAGGTCCGGCTGGAGGAGGGGGCAACCCTTTCTCTGGAAGGGGGCGGACTGCTGAAGATGGGGGCCGTGCAGGGCGGCGAGTCCAACCTTTTGCGCCTGACCGGAGGCGCGGCGGCGATGATGGAGGAGCCGGAGGGGGCTGCCCCAGCGGTGACGGTCCCTGTGGTGGTGGAAGGGCCTGTCTCTCTGGCCATTCATGGGGTTCGGGTCAGCGACAGCAGCGGAAAAGGGCTGGAGCCCTTCGATCTGGTGTGGAAAACGCTTCTTCCCAATTGGAGGCATATCACCTCTATGGAAGTGGACGGCAGACAGACGAGAATGTCGCTGCTGAACGGCGACCCTGCCCGGCTGTGGCTGGCAAAGGGGGATGCCTCCCACGGATATCCCATTCATTCCCTGGTGATTCGGGGCCGGGACAAGGCGGGCCAGCCCCAGACCCGATATGCCTACCTTCTCTGGAGCCACACTGCGGGGCGGTTTGAGGAATGCTCCATGTATCCCAATCCCTTTGCGGTTACCGGCGGAGAGGCGGGGCGGGACTGGATCTATGAGGAGGAGTCCCACACCTTGCGGATTTTGTCCAATCAGGTGACTGCCATTGCCGGCGGATCCGGAACCGATGCCAATCAGCTCCCCTTCAGCGGCAGAATCGCGCTGGCGGACGCCATCGGCGGACTGGAGCTGGCCCTGGGGGGTGTGGTGTGCCGGGTGCCGGCTGGAAGAGCCTTTGACTTGGGACGGGAAAACGATGTGACTTTGGTTCTTCAAAGCGGGACGGACAATCTCTTTGAAAGCGGCGCAGGCTGCGCAGGCATCTCCATGGGGGAGGGAACCTGCCTGCGTATTGACTGCGCGGACCGGAGCGGCATGCCAGAGGGGAGGCTCTCCGCCACCGGGCGGGCCGGCGGCGCCGGGATTGGCCGGGACAGCGGCGCGGGCCGGGACCGGAGCTGCCAGATTTTTATTCGCAGCGGCGTTATTACCGCGTCAGGCTCCGGGGGCGGGGCCGGCATCGGCGCAGGAAAGTGGGGGGCTATGGGACCGGTCACCATTCTGGGAGGCACCGTCACCTCTACCGG
>CAMWBA010000208.1 GCA_947172355.1 uncultured Bacillota bacterium | reverse complement strand
CGCTGTGCGCTTTCCCGCTTCATCTGATCGGTGACATGACCGTAGACATCCAGTGTAAAGGCGGCGGTGGCATGGCCCAGGTTGCCCTGCACCGTTTTGATGTCGTCCCCGCTTTTTATCGCTGCCACGGCATAAGAATGGCGCAGGTCATGGAAGCGGGTATCTGAACAGCCAATCGAGGCGGCGACCTTCTTAAACGCCTTATATACCACATGGGGCATGAGATGTCTGCCCATTTCGTTGGTGAACACAAGGCCGCTATCCTCCCAGGCGGAGCCAATCGCTAGTTTCCATTCCGCCTGCCGTCTCCGCTGGGCCTGTAACAGCTCCATCACAAAGGGGGCTGGGGTGATTGTCCTGCCCTTGCCGTTCTTCGGCGTGAGAAGCCGGTATTCTCCTGTGCTGTCCGTGGCCTTTTGGAGCTGTCTGCGAATAGAGATGGTTCCCCGGTCAAAGTCTACGCAGTCCCAGGCAAGGCCAAGGACTTCCCCTTGACGCATTCCGGTGAACAGCGTGACCAGAAAGACCAATTCAAAGCGGTGGCCTTTTATGGCCTCCATAAAGCGGGTAATGGCATCCTCGTCCAGCGGGTTCAGTTCCTTGCGTACCACCTTGGGCAAGGTGCATTTGTCAGCGGGATTGGATTGCAGATAGCCCAGCGCGACAGCCTGTCCCATAACCTTGTGCAGCACACCATGAACAATCTTGATGGACTTTGGAGACAGTCCGGGTTTGCCGTCCTTCTCTTCCCCCAGGCCGTTGTAAAACCGTTGTATCGTATGCGGATTTAGGGTATCCAGACGGATAGCTCCCAACTCGGGGCGAATATGGTTTTTAATCTGACAGAGATAGGACTCAACTGTCCGGGGCTTCACGCCGCCCAGGTAGTCAGCCGTCCAGATGTCCAACCATTGCCCCACGGTCATTTTGTTGGGGGCGGTGTAGGTGCCAGCGTCAATAGCGGCGGTGGCTTTCCGTAATTTCTCCGCTACCTCACTCTTTTTCTTGCCGGTGATGGAGCGTTGAATCTGCTTTCCAGTGCTGGGGTCATAGCCCTCGGTGTAGCGGCCCTCCCAATAGATATATTTTTTGCCATTTCGGATAACGGTTTTCTTATGGACGGCTCCGCTGCCGTTGGCGTTGCGGCTTCTTTTTTCTTTCGTGCGTGGCATATTTATATCCTCCTTTTCGCCGCCACGCAGATGCACTATGGGTATATAGTACATCATGCGTGGCGGCAGGTCAATAGGTTTTAGGCGGTTAGATAGACTTCCAACGCATCCTTCGGGATTTTGTACTGCCTCCCGATACGGACGCTTCGGATACTGCTGCTTCTGACAAGCTGGTAGGCGTTGTTAAGCCCAATTCCCAGCACGTCGGCAAGCTGCTCCACCGAGAGGACGAGGGGGAGCTGTTCAATGTTGGTGTACTTTTTGTTCTCCATGACTTCCTCCTTAGTTTGCGCCATCCGGTAGGATGTAGGACTTGAATACGGTTGCGCTGGTATCCCTGCCGCTGCTGTCGTTGAGCATAAACAGGCCCTTGGCGTTTTTGGGAATGAGTTCAGCGGCGGCGGTGCTGTCAATGATGATGGACGAGAGGATACTGTCCGCCCTGCCGCACACACGGTAGTCGATGTTGGAGCGCACCTGGGCAGGCATGACGTTCGCGTCCGGCCTCTGGGTTGCCAAAATAAGGTGGAGGCCGAAGCTGCGCCCCTGACAGGCCAGGAGGGAGAGGACCGCGCTGGCCTTGTCGATCTTCTCCTTCTGCTCCTTGCTCTGCCCGGTCTTGTCCAGCATCATGGCGATCTCGTCACAAGCAAACGCCCAGCGGTGGAGCTTTGTTTCGGTAAACATGGCGTTGTACTCGTCAATGTTGGAGCAGTTGGAATCCCGCAAAAGCGTCTTGCGGCGGTCCAGCTCATTCTCCCATTCAGCCAGGGTTTCCAGCGTTGTATCCATATCATAGCTCATATAGCAGTTCTCCCGGAACCACGATTTGAAATCCACGCCGCCCTTGAAGTCAGCGATATACACCCTTGCGCCCTTATCAATGGCCTGCCGGAGCAGCACCTTGAGCAGTACTGTCTTGCCTGAACCTGTTACGCCGCCCAGGAGAATATGGGCGTTAGTTCTCAGGTCCACGGTCACAGGACCAAGCTGACTTTCTCCCAGCGTCAGGACAAAGTTCTCCTGTGAGACATTGCGGTCATACCACACGATACGCTCAGGCCACTTTGTCGCAGGCGGGGCGAGAGACAGTGTAACAGTTTGATTGTCCTCTCCATAGCTGATGTCAGCAATAGAGCCATTCAATGCGGATTGGATTTTATCGGCGCAGTCCAGCCATGCAGAAACCGGGATGCCGCAGGTGTAGAAGGTGTAATCTCTGACTTTTGGATTGCCGGGATTTACGGTGACGGACAGCAGCGTGGGCGGCTCCCCGACGGCGTTGACCAGCCCAATACGGAGCAGATTGTCCTGCACCTGTCCAGCCTGCCAGGGCCCTCCCCAGGCCCATAGGAGGGCCAGGGAGAGGGCCGCTGTCAGGAACAGCAGCACAATCACCGTCAGAGCGTCCAGCACCGGAGCAAGCGGCGTATCCGGACCATAACCCATCATGGGATGCCGGGTCAGCCAGATAATGCCCGCCATAATCCAGAGACTTGCCAGAATTATCAGCTTTGCCCGGCTGTTGCGGACTGCGCCGATGCCTCGCCGTATGCGCCGGAAGGTCTGAACCGTCTGGGTCTGCCGTGCCAATTCCTGGCGTTTATCAAAATTGCTGTACATAAGCAAATCACTCCATTTCCTGTAATAATTTATGTTTCCTCTGGTTGCAGAGGCGGAAATTCTTCCGTTATGATACAAAGTCCGTCATCGAAGCTCTCGTAGATTTTGGCTTCATATTGGACGTTAGTTTTCAATTTTTCAGGGTCTCGAAATTCGTCATAGCGTATCGGGTCCAGTGGGATTATCTCCGGATGCTTGACCAAATTCCGGCTGGATAAATACCATTTGCCGAAGATTTTTTCCTCGGTTTTGGTGACATACTTCACGACATAGTTGACAGCGCGCTCATAATTCTGGTCCAGGGGCACGCAGGTGGAGTATCCCCACGTCCAGGAGGTCATATTGTAAATGGGCCTGCCGCTCCTGTCGGAGAGAGGTCTACCCGCTTTGCTGCGTGCTCGGGTGATTGGCACCTCTCCCAGAATACAAAGGCCGTGCATGTGGATGGCACGAATATCCTCGCCTTCCTTTAAGGTGTGGTATTCGGGAACCAACACATAGGCGAAGCCCTTGCGCTTGACGGCGTTGTTGAGGAAATTACGGACCTTGGGATAAATAGTTTCCGGGTCATAGCGGTCTATCAATGCGCCGTCCAGCGTCCAGGTGAAAAAATACTCGAACTGGTTGCAGAGGGCAATATCCCTTACCCGCGCCGCCGCTCTCCGCTGACTTTCTTCTTTGGCTCTGTCCGGGTCCTCCGCCATTCCAGGAGGCGAGACATCGTAGCCGCGCGGCTGGCTGAGGCCGGGGATGTATTGGAAAATTGGCTTGCTGGCAACTTGAACAACGGCTTTGCCGGGGTAGGATTTGATGCGTGCGTTGGTGTAAACAGCAGGGGTTGTGTTCTCTGTCAAAGGATGAAATCCCCCTTTCCTGTAGGGTGGGTGACTTCAATTTGTTGTCTTATCGAGTAGCCCCCCTCCCCTCCGGGGAGGGGGAACCAGATAGGTTCGCTACTTAATGACCGTGATGATGTCGGGCTTGCCGAAGCGATTGAAGGAGACGTTCACCTCATCCCCTACGTGGGGCTTGTACCCGCTCCGGGCGAGTTTGGCGTCCGTCATGTAGTACCGCTCACAGGCTGAGCCGTCGGCATCCTCGCCGGTAATGGGGTAGCTGAGGTAGAGGTTATAGCCAGTAATGGGAGCTCCCTCCTTGGACATAAAGTCCGCTCTTTTGAATCCGATTACTTTCATAGTTATCAAGTCCTTTCATCATAAGATTTTTATTGGGATGGGGTGTAGTCGCACCCCGCCGCCCTTTGCGCATCAGCTCGCCAGGTTGGCTGCTGGGAAACTCTACGCGGTTCCAGCCCCGCATAAACATACGCG
>CAMWBA010000207.1 GCA_947172355.1 uncultured Bacillota bacterium | reverse complement strand
TCTACGGCTACCGGAAGGACCCGGAGGACAAGCACCACTGGCTGATCGACGAGGAGGCCGCCGTCGTGGTGCGGCGGATATTCCATCTGAGCATGGAGGGGTACGGTCCCGGTCAGATTGCCGGTATTCTCCGGGATGAGAAGATCGAGCGTCCCTCTTATTACATGGGCAGGCGGGGCCAGGGAACGCAGCACAACAGCTACGATGAGAGCCGCCCTTACGACTGGAGTAATACGACTGTCAGCAACATCTTGTCAAAACCGGAGTACATGGGTCACACGGTCAATTTCCGGTCTTATAAGGAATCCTACAAGGACAAACATGCCATCAAGCGGCCCCCGGAGGAATGGATGGTGTTCGAGGATACCCATGAGGCTATCGTGGACCCGGAAACATGGAAATTGGCCCAACAGATACGCAAGACCGTGAAGCGCACGGACACCACCGGCGCGGCCAATCCATTGACGGGGCTGGTATTCTGCGCGGACTGCGGCGCAAAGATGTATAACCACCGGAAGAAGTCGTTTTCGGAGAAGGAGGGCCGGGGGATAGACCCAATCACCGGCCTCTATCCTTACGACAGCTATGAATGTTCCACCTATTCCTTGACATTTAACCGGAGTCAGAAGGAATGCGGCAGTCATTATATCCGCACCAGAGATTTGCGGGCGCTGCTGCTGGACACGATCCGGACGGTCAGTACCTACGCCATCTCCAACGAGGCGGAGTTCATCGAAAAGGTCCGGGCGGCGTCGGAGGTCCGGCAGGCGCAGGCGGCAAAGGATTTGAAGCGAAAGCTCAGTAAGGATCGCAGACGGTCCGTTGAACTGGACGGCCTCATCAAGAAACTCTATGAATCCTACGCCACCGAAAAGATTTCGGAGAAGCGGTTTGAGCTTCTGTCCGGGGAGTATGAGCGGGAGCAGGAAACATTGGAGGAGTCTATCGTCCGGGAACAGGCGAAACTGGATGCTTTTGAGGCGGATACAGCCAGGGTGGATCAATTCCTGGAACTGGCGAAGAAATACACTGACTTTGACCAGTTGACCACACCGATGATCTACGAGTTCGTGGACAAAATCCTTGTCCACGCGCCGGACCGGTCCAGCGGGGAGCGCATGCAGGAAGTGGACATCTATCTGAAGTTCATCGGCAAATTTGATGTTCCCATGCCGGAGCCGACGCTGGAGGAACTGGCGGAAATGGAAAAGCGGCGCAAGCAGCGGGCGTATTACCGCGAAAAAACCAGGCGTTACGCCGCACGGAAAAAACAGGAAAAGGATAAATCAGCATAAAAAGGGCGGTCCGTCAAGCGGACCGCCCTTTTTATGCCCCAATTTTTAATCCATGTGAAACCAGCGAAGAAAGCGGCGCTGGTATGATGGCTTTTCGTGAAAAAACGCAACGCCGGACGGCGAACATGATTCGCTGTTCCCTGCTGATTTTCACGATTCTGTATGACTTCACTCTGAACGCTAAAATCCGATGCACGCTCCTGTGACCTGGGCATTGCGAACGGCTTGCCCAGGCCGCTGGGAGCGTTTTCAATTCTTACGCCAAACGGCGAACACAATTATGAAAAGGAGAACGGTTTTTATGAATATCCGAAACGAAATCAAAGCCTACATTGTCCGGGAGGGCTTTACAATGAGCGAGCTGGTGGAGAAGCTGGCAGAGCAGTACGGATGGAGCCCCAGTGTCCCCAACCTCTCCGACAAGCTGCGCCGGGAATCCCTGCGCTACAAGGAAGCCGTGGAGCTGGCCGACGCTCTTGGCTACGACCTCGTATGGCAGAAGCGGAGATAAGGGGGGAGAGAACATGAAAGTGACTATCAGTGAGATCAAGATAAACCCCGGGCGGCGTCCGGTCAATCTGGACGGGATCAACGAATTGGTGCGGAGCATTTCTGAGATCGGCCTGCTCAACCCCATTACCATTGACCAGGAGTATACCCTCGTTGCTGGCCTGCACCGTCTGGAGGCCGTCAAAAGGCTGGGCTGGACGGAGATCGAGTGCAGCGTCTGTACCCTCGATGCCTTGCAGACGGAGCTGGCCGAAATTGACGAGAACGTGGTGCGTACCGAGCTGCCCGTGATAGAGTACGGGGAGCTGCTGGAACGCCGGAAGGAGATTTACGAATCCCTTCACCCGGAAACCAAAGCCGGGCAGGCGCAGGCAGCGGGAATGAACCGCGCTATTGGCAACAACGTCAGCGACAAAATGTCGGCGACGTTGAAATCCTTCTCTCAGGACACCGCCGACAAGCTGGGCGTATCGGTTCGGACGGTAGAACGGACCATCCAGATGATGAACGGCCTAACAGAAGATACACGGGAAGTTTTTCGCCATTTTCCCAATTATAAGCTCAGCCAGAGCAACGCCATGAAGCTCTCGCGCATGGACCCCGGCAAACAGAAAACAGCCGCCATTTTGCTGGCCTCCGGTCAGATTCGATCCGCAGACGATTATCAGCCCATGGAGGTGCGCGCCGCTCCTGGACACGTGAAGTCGTCCCGGCAGCAAAAAGCTGAGTTTTTGGAGAGTATCGCGGAATTAAAGGACCCTACCAAAAGCTGCAAACAGTCGCCGAAAGCCTTTGTGTTGGAATATAGTGCCTTTATTGAAAAGATTCGGCAAGGCGTGGAAAGCTTCCGCTTACCTAATTACGAGGAAGTGCTTCCCGACCTTTCACAGAAACAGCTTCACACTCTGATATGCCTGACTGATTCCTGCCGTAAAACGCTGGAGGATTATCTCAGCTTTGTTAAGGAGACCTGTGCTAATGTCTGACCACGCCAAAGGCAAAAGCGGCGGCATCTATTTCAAAGTCACGGACGAGGAACGGGAGTTGATCGAGCAGAGGATGGCACTAATGGGCGTTCGGAACATGAGCGCCTATATTCGGAAGATGTGTATTGACGGCTACATTGTCCAACTGCAAATCAAGGAGCTGGACGAGTGTGCCAAGCTCCTGCGGTACACCTCCAACAATGTGAACCAGATAGCCCGCCGGGTCAATTCCGGCGGCGGTGTCTATCCTGACGAGGTGGACGAAATTTGCGGCAAGCTGGCGGAGGCCAGCGGTCTGTTCGGCAGCATATTGGAGCAGCTATCGAAAATCAAATGACAGTCTGGTGGTGGGTGAAGATTTTTCGCTCACCACCTCTTTTCTTTTTAAGGGGAGGTTTTGAAAATGGCAACAACACGATTGATGCCGCTGCACAGCGGCAAAGGCCGGACCGTGGCAGAGGCCCTGGGCCGGGTGACGGACTATGTAAAAAATCCAGAGAAAACAGACGGCGGCGATTTGGTCACGGCCTACCAGTGCAATCCTTCCATCGCTGACCAGGAGTTTCTTTTTTCCAAGCGGCAGTACGCCGTCATTACCGGCAGGGAACGGAAGGACAATGATGTGATCGCCTACCACCTGCGGCAGTCTTTCAAGCCGGGAGAGATTACCCCGGAACTGGCAAACAAGATCGGCTATGACCTCGCTATGTCACTGACAAAAGGCAAGCACGCATTTATCGTCTGCACCCACGTTGACAAACATCACATTCACTCGCATATCGTGTTTAACTCGACCGCCATAGACTGCACCCGGAAATTCCGAAATTTCTGGCGGTCCTCATTCGCAATTCGTAAAATCTCTGATATGCTGTGCCTGGAGAATGGCCTGTCAGTGATTGCGAAGCCGAAGCCCAGCCGGGGCAGCTACGGCACCTGGCTGGGGAAGGATAAACCGCCTACCATCCGGGGCCAGTTGGAGGGGCTAATCGACACCGCCCTCGGTCAAGGCTGCAAGGATTTTGACAGCTTTCTCGCCGCTATGAAAACGGCAGGAGTGGAAGTAAAGCGTGGAAACCATCTGGCGTTCAAAATCCCCAACGGCAAACGGTTCGTCCGCTGTGATTCTCTCGGCGCTGACTACTCCGAAGCGGCGATTATGGAGCGCATATCCGGTAAACGGATTGTCGCTCCCAGGGCAAAAGCGGCAGCACAGTCCAAGCCTAATTTGTTAATCGACATTCAAGCAAAAATGCAGCAAATCAACTCTCCCGGATTCGAGCGGTGGGCAAAGATTTTCAATCTCAAAGAGATGGCAAAGACGGTTATGTACTTGCAGG
>CAMWBA010000206.1 GCA_947172355.1 uncultured Bacillota bacterium | reverse complement strand
TCGACCGAGACCGTCCGCGCAAGCGGATATGGCGCGGTCGTGCCTACCTTATGAGATTTTCATGGACGGCGAGGCGTTGTACTATGGGCTGAACGCTCTCAGCAACAACCTTATCATGGCGGACAGGAAGCAGCTTAAAAACCCCAACGGTCTGATCCTCGGTACGCCCGGTTCCGGCAAGTCCTTCAGCGCCAAGCGGGAAATTACCAACGCTTTCCTGATTACCCAGGATGATATTGCCATCATCGACCCGGAGGACGAGTACGCGCCCCTGGTTCGGCGGCTGGGCGGTCAGGTGATTGACATTTCCCCCACCTCCGACCAGTTTATCAATCCCATGGACCTGACCCTAAACTACTCCGAGGACGATAACCCCCTGACGCTGAAAAGTGACTTCATCCTCTCCCTCATGGAGCTGATCGTGGGCGGCAAGGCGGGGCTGGAGCCGGTGGAGAAAACCATCGTGGACCGATGCGTCCACATGGTCTACCGGGAGTATCTGCAAGACCCCCGCCCGGATAAAATGCCTGTGCTGGGCGACCTCTACAATCTTCTGCGGGAACAGACGGAGCCGGAGGCCCAGCGTTTGGCAACGGCGCTGGAAATCTATGTTTCCGGCAGTCTGAATGTCTTTAACCACCGTACCAACGTGGAGATCAAGAGCCGTATCGTCTGCTATACCATTAAGAAGCTGGGCAAGCAGTTGAAAAAGTTCGGGATGCAGGTGGTCCAGGATCAGGTATGGGGGCGTGTCAGCGAAAACCGGGAGGCCCACAAGTCCACCCGCCTCTACATTGATGAAATGCACCTGCTTCTCCGCGAGGAACAGACCGCCGCCTATACAGTGGAGATTTGGAAGCGGTTCCGCAAATGGGGCGGCATCCCCACCGGCATCACGCAGAACGTGAAGGACCTGCTGGCCTCCCGCGAAATCGAGAACATCTTTGAAAACAGCGATTTCCTCTATCTGCTCAATCAGGCGGGCGGCGACAGGCAAATCCTCGCCAAACAGCTCAATATCTCCCCTCACCAGCTTTCGTATGTGACGAACAGCAACGCCGGTGAGGGGCTTTTGTTTTATGGGAATGTGATTATCCCCTTTGTAGACCATTTCCCCAAGGACACCGAACTCTACCGGATTATGACCACCCGCTTGGAAGATTTGGCCGGACAGGGCTGATAGGAGGTGAACGGCAGACATGGATATGGAAAAATCCCTTACATTCCAGGATTTTTTGAAGCTGTTGAATGAGAACGGCAGGGCTGTCCAGGGACAGGATTTGTCCATCATGGCTTGGTATCTGGACGGCATGGAGCGCCAGTTTGATGCTGTCCTGCGGGAATTACAGGAGGTCAAAGCCCAGCTTGCCCAAGAGAAGCAGTCCCCCGTGAAAAATATCATGCAGGGCGCCGTAACTAACCTTGAAAACAAGGTACAGTGGGCGCGTGATAATCTGTCCGCCCTGCGGGAAAGGATCATGAACTGTGCCAGAAACGCCATAAAGAATTTCAAAGATGCTGGCGTGTCGGCGCTGGACAACGCTGTTGCCGCCATGGGCGTAAAGAGGGGGCTGGAAAATCTGCAAGAGGGTTTGCAAAGTTCCCTTGCCAGTATGCAGGAGGCCCTTGGGAAAGCGGAAGAAATGGGCACACAGTTACGCAGCGGCTTTCAGAATATTGCAAACGCTGGCCGCATCGCCGCCAATAAGGAACTGGACCTTGATCCCAAAATTGAGGAAGGGCGCTTTCAGTCGGTTATCCTGGCCCCCATGCGCTGCGCCCAAAAGCTGCTGTCCAACATCAACAACAACACCCTCGCCGCCATCGGCGTAGTGGAGGATTTGGAACAGTCCGCAGATTTGGCGCGGGATCGCCAGGAGGAACGGGCGGCGGCGAAGCCAGGGAAGCGTCTGGCAAAGAAGCCCTCCATCCGTCAGGCGCTCCAGAAGAATCAGGACGAGATCGCCGCCAAGTCCGCCCCCGCCCCAGATAAGGAGCAGACACAGGAGGCCGCTCTATGAGAGGCCGGGAGTTTCGGGCGCGGGATAAAAAAGTTCAGAAGCTGGGCCGGGATGGGCTGGTGGAGCAGAACAAGGCCACCGGCGAGGAACACCGGGTCAGCCAGCGGACAGCGGATATATCCTTTGGCCCGGAACGCACGACAGACCAGCAGTTGGGGCGGCAGACCTCCAAACGGTCCAAGAAACACTCTATCAGGTCTGAATTGCAGTCATTAAAACCAGATGCGGGCCAAGTCGCGCCCCCTGCGGAGTGTGTGGAACCCACGGAGGGGCTGGAGAAACCGCTGGAGGACTATGCGGAAGCAGCGCCAGCGGAACAGGAAGCGGCACCTGTTATCCGGGATACACGGGGCGTTCCTGCGCCGCCTCCCGGCAGAGCGGCGAAACAGCGGAACCGCCGCCCCAGGGACAGTCCCGCGCCAGGGCTGCGGCCCCCCTCTGACCGCCCGACACCCAAACGGTGGCAGGAAGCTCAGAGGCATACCGATGATCCTATGCCGGAAACCGCCGACAGCCAGGAGCCGCAGCAACAGGGGCGGCTTCGCTTTGAGGATGGGGATGTCCCCGCTCCCAGCGGAAGGACACCGGCAAAGCGCCGGATGCGCCCTTCCATCCCCACAGGCGGGACAGCCCCAACACAATTTGAGGATGCCAGCCCGTCCCGGCAGAGCGGCACGGCGGATAACGCCTCGCCGGAGATTACCCAGCACAGTGACGGCATACCGACCCCGGATGCCAGCGGTGCGGATGAACGCAGCAAGCCCCCGGACGCAGAAACGGAGCCGCCCCAGCAGGGGCGGCTTCACTTCGAGGACACTCCCGCCCCAGCAGCGGTACACCCCGCAAGCGGCGATTTCTCTCCGCCGCCTCGACAGGGACGGCTTCATTTTGAGGACGCGCCCGTGCCGGAAGGAGGCGGAGAACCGCCGCGCCGCCAGCAGAGGCGGCTTGAACGGGCAGAACGGCACGTTGAACAGGCGGGCCGGAAGCTGGAAAAGGCCCAGGAGAAGATACCCGCCAAACGCCGTGCCCATCTGGAGAAGCAGTATGACAGCGAAAGCGGCAAGGTACGCCGCCATTTGCGGTTTGAGAAGGAGCCAATTCCAGAAAACGCAAAACCAGCCCTCCCCAAGCGGGCGGGCGGCGCGATGGTACGGACGGTGCGGACAGCGGCGGTGCTGAAAGCCCACCAAAAGCTGCGGGAAGCGGAACGGGACAATACCGGAGTGGAAGCGGCGCACAAGGTCGAGTTTGTGGCGGAGCGCGGCGCGGGCCGTTTTCTGCGCTGGAACAAGGACCGTCTGCGCTCCAAGCCATACCGGGCTGTGCGTCAGGCGCAAAGCCGCCTGCAAACAGAGCAGACCCGGCTTGCATGGCAGACCGCCCTTCGGGATCATCCTGAGTTGCAGCGGAAAAGCGCGTTATCCAAGTGGTATCAGAGGCAGAAAATCAAGCGCAAGTACGCACAGGCGGCGCGGGAGGCCCAAAAGACCGCCCAGCAGACGCAAACTGTCCTGACCACCACCGGCAAAATCGTCCGGGCCGTAGCGCAGACGGTATCGGCGCACAGGACGGCGCTGGTTTTTATCGCGCTGCTGGCGTTGGTTATCATGCTGTTTTCCACGGGCCTTTCCTCTTGTACGGCTATGCTCTCCGGCCTCCAGTCCACCTATATTTCGGCTACCTATCTGGCGAATGAACAAGATATTTGCAACTCTGATCTCTATTACACCGAGTTGGAAACGGATTTGCAGATCGACATTGACGGCACGGAAACCGACTATCCCGGTTATGACGAATACCGCTACAACATTGGTGAGATCAGCCATAACCCCTATGTGCTGATGGGCTACCTTTCCGCCGCCTATGACGCTTTTACCTTTGAACAGGTAAAGCCGGAAATTGAGCGGCTGTTTGGACAGCAGTACACCCTCACCAGAACGCCAGTCACCGAAACCCGCTATGACAGTAACGAAGAACCCTATGAGTGGACAGTCCTGCAAACGACTTTGACGGTACGCCCGCTCTCACAGGTGATTGCCGCCAGTTTGACCCCCGGCGACCAGGCGGACCGATATGGCGTGTATATGCAGACCTTCGGCAACCGGCAGGCATACGGAAATCCCTTTGACT
>CAMWBA010000205.1 GCA_947172355.1 uncultured Bacillota bacterium | reverse complement strand
ATAGAAAATGACGCCGTTGAGTGTTGCGAAGAAGATGCAGTAACAGGTCTTGTTGTCATGCCGTGTCACATAGTTTGGCAGCTGCTATTTCTCTGTACATTAGCAGCAAAAACAGCAAGAAAAGCCCCTATAGCGATTAAGCTAATTTGATGTATTGCAAGCCAGCCCGGAACATGAAACGCTGGGTCTAATTTTTCAACCGTCAACGGAAATTGAGAGAAGAAATCGCTCAACGAAAAATTGATTGCCGGGGGCAGGGGCAGCACAGTCAATAAAATTACTGCCGCCATAAGAGCGTAGATCAGAGTATGGTTGAAGCGGCTCAACATCATTCCTGCCCCCAGGCAAAAGACAATGGGCGGGATCAGGGTCAATAGAGCGGGTAAAATCAGTTCTCCATAATCCACCCACCCAAACAGCGACACATAGAATCCAACCGCCAGGGCTGCAAGACACAGGCAGAGAATAGCCGTCGCTGTCAGCACCGCTCCACACCGCAGAGCCGCATACCGCCGCTGCCTGATTGGGGTGGCTTGGGTCAAGGGCCGGAGCAGACGCTCCTCCTTGGAGAAGAAGAACGCAAGGAAAAACAATTCTCCCAGGCAGATCAGCGGCAGAGCTTGGCTGAGATAGTATCCAAAGCTCCATGGGGAAAAAGGCGCTGTGTGAGCCACGCCCCGGACCACAGAGCCAGTCAGCGTCAGCCAGCCATATCCCAGGGACACCAGCAGAATACCGAAGAACAGCTTGTTCCACAGCAAGCGCCGCAGCTCATATCGAAATATCTTATTCAAGGTTTAAGTCCTCCTCTGTCAGATGGCAGGCATCCAAAAACTCCTGATAGGTCAGATAGGGATATTCCGGGTCCAGCTCCCGGCCAAAGAGACCTTTCAAAATCTCGTCCATAGCCTCCTCACCGCCCACCAGTTGTTCAGCCTTCAAGATTTTCAAGGGCATTTCGTTATATTGCCGCATCCCTCGCAGATTGTTGGCAATGTCAGCCTGATACTGCTCCGGCAAAGCGGACAGGTACTCCGGGTGGCGGACATAGAAATCCTTGTAGTAGTCGTCTACGGCCTCCTGCCAAGCGTCCACAAAGCTGGCCTGGGCCTCACGTTCCCCATACAGCGCCTTTACAATGCGATAGGTGGTGTAGCAGGTCAGACCCTCGGCAGACCAAATGCCGCTCTCGTCCATGGGGTCAAACATATTCCCCAGGCCCCACCATTGATGGACAATTTCATGGATCGTCACCTGAGCGGAGGAGCCGCCTTTTGCGCCGTTGGACAGGTTTTCAGCGGTATAGTCCAGCTCGTCTGCAATGCTGGCGCCGTCTCCGGCATATCCGCCGCCGTCGCTTCGCCGCTCGATCAGGTTAAAGGTCCCATCTCCATAAAAAGACAACGGGCCGATATGTTCGGTACAGTATTCAATGGTCTGGCGGATGGATTCTGCGGCGTTCATAGCCTCCATGACGGGCTGATGCTTACGGCTGTAATAGAAATTGACAGTAATACCCGCCGATTCCACCGGAATTTCCTCCCGGATATAATCCCCGGCATATATAATCATGCGATAGCTGTCCCGCTCCATGCGCCATGTTTTTGTGCTGTCCGGGTTTTCCCGCAGCAGCTCAGTGGAGCCAAGCCCAAACAAAATGGGGGTCATATGTCCGGGGAGGGTGATGTCTGTCACGTTGGAAAGGTGATCTCCCTGATACCGCACGTTATAGGGGCAGGGAGCCAGCGCGTCGTTTTCCAGCTTCATATAGGCGCCGCTGATTTCCAGACTGCCCTGTTCAGCGGACACGATATTCCACTCCTGGGGAAAACCGCCATATTCCATGGTAAGCTCAATTTCCGGGGCGGCAGGGATGACCACAACGAACGCCTTTTCGTTGATTTCCTGCCTATCCTCCAAGGTAAACGGCACATCCGCGCCATTTGCTTGAATGGAGGAAATTTCGTATCCCGGATTGATAAGGAAACGGACATTCTGTTCCTGACCGCTGGTATTTTGAAGCTGAAATTGGGCCTTCCCATATACGCTGCCCGTTTTGGGGTCGGGACGCACGTCTGCATAACGGCCAGAACAGGTGACGGCCTCCATATATTCAGAGGCAAATACAAAATCATAATCCATATCCGGGCTGCTGTGATCGAGGAAGGGCTGGCCCATATAGAGCAGGCTGGAACAGGCTATCAATGCCGCCGCTATCGCTGGACGGTAAAATCGCCGGATATTATGAGCAAATGAGCCGAGCGGTCCCTTCCCGTATTGACGTACACAGAGATAGGACAATACCCACAGTCCGGCCATTGCCAGCAGCCAGGTAAGGCGCACATAGGCCACCGAGCGAAAAATACGGTAATTGGAAAAATCATCGGAGACCGCCCAAACACAGGGATTCAGCCAGCAGAGCTGCCATTTCTCCTTCCAGACCGTCAGACTGAGGGCGGCAAAGGCGGCAAAGAGGGCCAGAGACAGATCAGCCCGCCGGGTGAATTGATAGGCGGCGGAGGCGAACAAAATCGCCAGAGGAATCGCTCCATACATAAAAATCAGGTATATCAGCAGATAGCTTTTCAGATCAAAGACCGCACCCAGTTTCATTATGGCATACGGAAGCCAAGCCAACGTGGTAATGGCCTGGGCCAGAATGGAGACACACAGCAGCGCCCCCAGCCGGGTCAGGGCGGCGGTCATGGGAGACACCACCGCATGGGTCAAGGTTTCCATGCCGTCCCGCCGGAGCCTGTCCATGCTCCAGACAGTGAGAATCGCAAATACGACAGCCCCCAAAATACCGCCAGCCAGGGCCGGATTTGCAAGATACATCCCCTGCATGGTGGTGACATAGCCGCTGTCGCTGCTGGAATACAGAGGCCGGTAGACCGTCAGACCCGCAATCGGAGAGAGGGCGGTCACAAGAATCGCCAGCCAAGTAAGGCGGTTCTGGAGCAATCGGGTCAGCTCCAAACGAAATTGCCGCAGGGTGTTCATTGCATCGCCTCCCTGGAGATGAGATAAAGATAGGCATCCTCCAGCGCGGGCTCCACCTGTTCCACAAAATCAGGAAGTTCCTCCGCCACGGCGCGGCAGACGATACCCTGGGCCGTGTTGACGCGGGAGGTAATATGCAGGCCCGCTTCCTGCCGCCGGTCTTTCTCTCGGAATATACCAACGTGGCCCACAGCTCCGGCGATCAGCTCGGCGGGAGTACCGGCAAAGCGGATACGGCCCTGGTGTATCACAATAAGCTGATTGCACACTGACTGAACATCCTCAATAATGTGGGTGGACAGAAGCACCAGCCGGTCCTGGGCCATTTGGGAAAACAGATTGCGGAAGCTGATCCGCTCCTCCGGGTCAAGACCCACCGTAGGCTCGTCGAAAATCAGGAAATGAGGATTGCCCAGGATGGCCTGCGCGATTCCCACCCGCTGGCGCTGTCCGCCGGATAGAGTACGGATTTTTGCTTTCTGCTTTTCCTCCAGATTGGTACTTTGGATAGCGGCGGCAATGGCCTCCTTGCTGTTGACGATTCCTTTCAGCGCCGCCATGTAGTCCAGGAACTGCCAGACCGTCAGCTCGTCAAACAGTCCGAAGGACTGGGGCAGATAGCCCAAGCGGGCTTTCAGCAGCCGCTCCTGCTTCATCAGGGGCTTTCCGTCTACCGAGATCGTCCCCTCTGTGGGGAGAAGGCCCGCCACCAGGAGCTTCATCAGGGTGGACTTTCCCGCTCCGTTCGGCCCCAACAGGCCGATGAGGTTCGGGCTTCTCAGGTTCAGATTGATTCCCCGCAAGGCGGTTTTACCTGATGGGTAGGTCATGGACAGATTAAAAATCTCCACATTCATCTGTGTTTCATCCTTTCTGCTTGAGATTGCAGTCAGGATAACAGAAGAATGTGGAGTTCGTTTGTGGTTAATATGTGGTTTGTGTGGAGTTTGGCAGAATCAGTGTCGCACAGACGCCTCTTTCAGAGTTTTGGATTTGACAGCTGCCCCCATGCTGTTCCGCTATTTTCTGAACAAGATAAAGTCCTAATCCGCTTCCGCCTGTCTGACGGCTCCGGGATGGGTCGCTGCGGAAGAACGGTTCAAACAGGTGCGGCAGCTGCTCCGGGGCAATATGCGCTCCTTCGTTTTCTACACT
>CAMWBA010000204.1 GCA_947172355.1 uncultured Bacillota bacterium | reverse complement strand
AAGTACCAGCTGGACCCGGCCCACTGGGGCATGGTGTCGGTCTCCCGCTTGGCGGGACCGCCGCAGCAGGGACAGGTGGTGTTTACCCAGTCGGTCATTTTGGCAATGGGAGATTCACCGTTATCGGTGGGCTCATAGGACTCCACCTCGGGCAGCAGCAGGGGCAGCTGGTCCTCGGGCAGCGGCACCCAGCCGCACTTGTCGCACCAGACCATGGGGATGGGCTCGCCCCAGTACCGCTGGCGGGAGAACACCCAGTCGCGCAGCTTGTAGTTCACCTGACGGTGTCCCACCCCCTTCTCCTCCAGCCAGTCCACAATGGCCTCCTTGGCCTGGGCCACGGTCATGCCGTTGAACTGGGCGGAGTTGACGATGAGGTCGGTGTCAGATGTGGTATAGACCGCCTCTTGGACATTGCCGCCGGCGGCGGTCTCAATGATGGGCAGGCCGAATTTCTTGGCGAACGCCCAGTCGCGCCCATCGTGGCTGGGCACGCCCATGACGCAGCCGGTGCCGTAAGAGGCCAGCACATAGTCGGAGATAAAAATGGGAACCTCGTTTCCATTCACCGGGTTGACCGCTTTCACGCCCTGGAGCATGACGCCGGTCTTCTCCTTATCGGCGGCCAGCTCGGTGCGCTCAAAGTCGGACTTCTTCCCGGCCTCCTCCACATAGGCGGCCACCTCGTCCCAGTTTTGCAGCCTGTCCTTCCAGTCCTGGACAAAGTGGTGCTCCGGGGAGATAACCATATAGGTCACACCGAAGATGGTATCCGCCCGGGTGGTAAACACCACGATATCGTCCCCGGTGGTGGCCTTGAAGGTGACCTCCGCGCCGGTGGACCGGCCGATCCAGTTGCGCTGCTGGGTCTTCACCCGGTCGATGAAGTCCACCGTATCCAAACCGTCAATGAGCTTTTGTGCATAGGCGGTGATTTTCAGCATCCACTGGGACTTCTCCTTGCGGACCACCGGGGCTCCGCAGCGCTCGCAGACCCCCTCCACCACCTCTTCGTTGGCTAGGACACACTTACAGGAGGTACACCAGTTCACCGGCATGGTGGTCTTATAAGCCAAACCTTTTTTATACAGCTGGAGGAAAATCCACTGAGTCCACTTGTAGTAGCTGGGGTCGGTAGTGTCCACACAGCGGTCCCAGTCAAAGGAGTAGCCCAGCATATGGAGTTGGCGGGTAAAGTTCTCGATGTTCTGCTTGGTGATGACCGCAGGATGAATGTGGTTTTTGATGGCAAAGTTCTCGGTGGGCAGGCCAAAGGCGTCATACCCGATGGGGAACAACACATTATAGCCGTCCATCCGCTTCTTCCGGGCAATGACGTCCATGGCGGTGTAGGGCCGGGGATGCCCCACATGCAGGCCAGCGGCGGAGGGGTAGGGAAACTCCACCAGGCCGTAAAATTTGGGCTTGCTGGTGTCGCCGTTGGCACAGGCGAAGGTCTTTTCGTCCTTCCAACGGGTCTGCCACTTTTTTTCAATGGCGGTAAAATCGTACTTCAATGCAAACACTCCCTGTATCGTTTGACCTCAGACGGCCGAATTGACAATGATTCCATGTTATTATAGCGGAAAGGGGGCCTGATTGCAAGAGGTGATTCAACCTTTTGCGGCTAAATAAACAAAAACACCAGCTAATCCCAGTACATATCGTTATCTTGATGTACAAGCCGGAATGCGCACAGAAAAACAGCCGGCCCGCTGGACCGGCTGTCATTTTTTGTTATGCTACTGCTTCAAAGCCGGACTTCTGTTCGTTGTCCGCCTGTTTCGGCTCCTCCACTGGGTTGGCCTTGGTGGTGGTACGGGTGGTGCCGCCGGAGACATACACGTCGCCGCACTCCGGGCAGATATCGGTGTGGATGGTTACCGATTGGCTGACCACCTTCCGATCCTCCTGCTGGGCCTTAGCCTGTTCCCGGACCACATGCTCCTGCTCATGGCCCCGGACGGCTGCGGCAGCCTGCTCAGGGGCAATATTGGTGGCTGTTTTGAACGAGACACCAGGATCATCGGAGCCATCTTGATACTTGCGGTTCTTACAGGTCTGGCACTCGGCTTCCTCCATGACCTCCTGTGCAGACTTAGGCTGCTCTGTGTCCTCCTGGCCGATCTTCAGCCCGTCCGCCTGCTTCTGCCCTATTTTTAGGCTGTCCTGGTCCTTGCCCAGCAGCTTCTCCATATCCTTAGCCGGTTCCCAATACAGCAGCTCATTTTCCTTATGTTCCAATTCTCCATTCAGATACTGAATACGGGCCCGCACCGCCATTTCAGCGGGGTCCGCCCCCTCCCGCAAAGTAGGAAACTGGAACTTGCCTTCTGCCTCCTCCTGGACGGCCTGAGAAGCCCCCCGATGGACGGCAGGTACTTCACTGACCGGGGGAACCGGTGTGGTCTGAGCCCGAGATACCGGGCTTACCGGTTCGATACTGCCAGGGTTAGCGCTGCGATTTTGCCAGGTATTTTTGGTTTGATAGCGCGAATAGTAACCGCTGATGCTGCCATAGCCGCCAATTGCTCCAATGCCAGCCATTTGCAGACACCCCTTTCTCCACAACTTCCACCCCAATCCACCTTTTCACTGCACAGCTTTTCCGGGGACATAAGGCTGAATGGGGAATCACGTTACAAGGTCATTATACTAAAAATCCCATCTCTGTGCAAGAGGTCTTCCGGAAAATTTTATCCGCCGGACCGTCGAATGCCCGGTTTACACAAACCGATGAGGCAGCACCAGTGCCGCCCTGGAACATGGCTTCCCCAGAAAAAACGGGTCGGGCAGGGGCCTTCTCAAAGCTTCCAGAGGACCCCAGTGATAGACACCGCAGGCGGGGTTTCTGCCCCGTGTGCGCAAACGGCCTGCCAAAGCTGCTCCGCTTCGCCTCTGCCTCCCTCCATCCCATCCAGGATAACGCCGCTGACCGCCAGCAGCATACTGTCTGCCATCTTCTGGCAGGCCGCTGGACAGCGGCGGTATAGGGCATACAGCTGGTCATATGTTTTTTGGGTAATTCCCAAAACGCTCGTCTGTTCCCGCTTGGGATGAAGATGGCCAAATTCGTTTTGGTATAGCAGTGGGCCCTAGGTGGATCCACATATTCCTCTTCACAATAGGGCGTCTCCAGCAAATCCTGTGGAATGATACCAAGCAGCAGCGTATCCCGGTAAGAGGAATGGCCGATCTGGTCGAAGGACCATAACATCCGGAACAAAAGCCGCCATCCCTCCTCCGCCGGGTCCAGCTGGTAAACTGCCGTCTCCAGCGCATAGACCGTCCATGCTACCTGTCCCAAGGGGCTCAGCTTAAAAAAATCCCGGTTGGCCCCTCCCATTTTCATACTTGAATTCGCTCAATGCCGTCCACAGCAGCCTGCACCATTCCCGAAACGTCCATCCCGCGCTCTGCCGCCTCCAGCTCCTCCAGAGTGGGGCGCAGACGGGGATGCCGGGGGGTAAAGACGGTACAGCAGTCCTCATAGGGGAGGATCGAGGTTTCAAAGGTTCCGATTTTCCGGGCGATTTTTACGATGTCCTCCTTGTCCATTCCCACCACCGGACGGAGAATTGGCAGGTCTGCAGCTGCGCCGGTAACCGCCATAGCCTCCATCGTCTGGCTGGCCACTTGCCCCAGGCACTCACCGGTAACCAGGGCCTTGGCCCCACATCGCCGGGCCACCTGCTGGGAAATGCGCATCATAAACCGGCGCATCACCAGGGTGAACAACTCTTGGGGACAGGAGCGGCGCAATTCCTCCTGGATGGCAGTGAAGGGGACCACATGTACGGTGAGCCGCCCGCACCATGGGGTAAGCAGCCGGGCCAGCTCCAGCACCTTCTCTTTGGCCTCATTAGAGGTATAGGGGTAGGAGAAGAAATGGACCATCTCCAGGGCGACCCCCCGTTTGGCGATCATCCAGGAGGCCACCGGGGAATCAATTCCCCCAGACAGCAGGGACACCGCCCGACCGTTAATCCCCACCGGCAGCCCTCCCGCTCCCGGCTCCGGGTCAGCGTGGACAAAAGCCGCATAGTCCCGTATCTCAATGTGGACGGTGAGTTCCGGATTATGGACATCCACCTTCAAATCCGGATAACGTTCGTCCAGTTCGCCGCCCACATACTGGCTGAGCTGGATGGAGGTCATGGGAAAGGTCTTGTCCGCCC
>CAMWBA010000203.1 GCA_947172355.1 uncultured Bacillota bacterium | reverse complement strand
ACTGCGCCGGGGAAGGTTTGCGGGGCGGCGATACCTTCAGCCACTTCTTGGGCAGCTCAAAGGTCAGCCCGCCCCAGCCGTTGGCGGCGGTCTGCCGCACCTGATCCGGGTGGGTCCGGCACAGTTCCAAAAGCTGGCGTTTCAACGCCTCATTGTGGGTGTAGATGCTGGCTGTGCGCTCTGCCTCATTGAAATTGATAACCGTTTCTTTTTCAATGCTGGTCAGCTTCATGGGTGTCACCGCTCCGGGTCCCGGCTGGAATCGGGAGGAACATCCCCGGCCTGGGATTTCCCGGCTTCCTCCTGGTACTGCCGCAGGGCGTCCCGCAGGGAGGGCTTGGGGGCCTCGTTGTTGATGATGCCGTCAATCTGATTATAGTTTCCCTCCGCGCCCATTTCCGCAGCCGCTAAGTGGGTCGGTTTCGTTTCCTCAACAGCTTGCACTTTATATTTTGGCTTAAACCGATCCATTTCCCGATAAAGCTGCTGGCGGCGTGTGTCATTGATTAGCCCTAACTGCTGTGCCATATCAAGAGAACCGATGTAGCTCCAATACCACGCCAACTGCGCTTCCGGGCGGGCGTTCTTCTTTGTGATTTCGCGGATGGTTTCCTGTTTCATTCCCTCAATGACTTTTTTCACATCGCGCATCGCTTCACCTCTCCGTTTCGCTGGGCGCAAGCTTTCTTACGGATTCTTCAGCAACTCGCAGAAGATCGTCATACACGGCATTGACGACGGCGACCACAGCATAGACCGCATCATCCACAGCGTCAAGCACTTCCTCACTCTCCGAAGCAGCCAGTTCCATAAGCAGACACACCGTATCCTCGCTCAACCCCAACGATGCCACCATATCAGAAGGAGCAATATCTCTCCCATCCAAAAACCAGGTATAGGGGAGGCCAAAAAAGGACGCAATTGCCTTAAATTGTTCCACATTCGGAAGTTTTGCGCCGCTTTCCCACTGACGTACCATTTCAATTGATACCCCCGCACGGTACGCCAAGATTTCCTGACGCAATCCGGTGAGGATAAACAGGTTCCGCAATCGACGACTGAAATTATTGGATTTCCTTTTCAAAAATCATCACTCTCCCTTCGTATGCTTAAACCTTTTGTCAAATTCCAGCTTATAGTGGACATATTTACCGCCATCGTCATCCAGTATAATGGTGGCATCGTATAACACGCCCTTTTTTTCGGAAAACAGGCCCGTGACCTTGACGCGCCCATTTTTCAGAAGGACGGCGGCAATCTTCTTGGTCAATTCCTTCCGTTTGCCGGTAAAAAAGCGGTCATTCTTCCACATGGCGAAGCCGCAGGAGGGCGTGTCATGGTAGCCCTCGCAGAAAAAGCTCTTTTTACCCTCCACCACGTTTTTACCGCAGCGGGGACACACGCCCACAATCGTCCGCCCGGTGCCGGACAGGACGGAGGAAGCCGCCTGTGTTCCAGCGTAGGCTTTCACAAGACCCGCCAGCATTTCCCTGATCCCGGCCATAAATTCAGCGGGGGCAAGCTGGCCCCGCTCCACCTCACCCAGCTTTTCCTCCCATTGGGCGGTCAGCTTGGCGGATTTCAGTTGGTCGGGCATGACACGGATCAATTCCATGCCCTTTTGCGTAGGGACAAGGCGCTTTTTCTGCCGTTCCGCAAAGCCGGAGCGCACCAGCCGCTCGATCATCCCGGCACGGGTGGCGGGAGTGCCCAAACCAACCCGCTCCACATCCTCCAGCTTGGCAAAATCCTCGGCGCTGGCGTGTTCCATGGCCGCAAGCAGGGTGTCCTCGGTGAACCGGGCGGGCGGGGCCGTGGCGCCCTCATGGAGTGCGGCGGCAACGCCGTCAAACCGTTGCCCCTCCGACAGTTCCGGGAGCGGCGGGGCCTGTTCCTCCTGTTTCGGCTTGCGTTTCAGCGCATTAAGATACGCACCCTCCGCCGCTTTCCAGCCCTGTTCCAGCGTGGTTCGGCCTTTGGCCGTAAAGGGAGCGCCGCCGCACTCCAGTACGGCGGCGCTCTCGGCGTAAATATGGGCCTCACCCACGGCGCACAGCAGGCGGACGGCGATCATGTTTAGGATATTGCGCTCTCCCGTGGGAAGGGTAGAGAGATCGGCGCGTCTTGCCTCCGCCGTAACGAGAAGGGCGTGGTGGTCGCTCACCTTGGCGTCGTTCACCACCTGGGCGGCGTTGGCGGGATAGTCCCCGGAGAGGCCCAGCACCCCAGCCGCCACAGCGCACAGGTCAGGAATCTTCTCTGCCATGTCTGCGGTCAGATAACGGCTGTCCGTGCGGGGATAGGTCGCCAGCTTCTTCTCATAGAGAAGCTGAACATAGTCAAGGGTCTGCTGGGCGGTGTAGTCGAACAGGCGGTTGGCCTCCCGCTGGAGGGTGGTCAGGTCATAGAGCTTCGGGGGGCGTTCGCTTTTCTCCTTCCGCTCCACAGACCGCACAATGGCGGCTCCGCCGTCACAGGCCGTGCACAGCTTATCCGCATCCGGCTTTTTGGAAAACCGCTCACTGACGGCCCGGAAGCTCCCGCAGTCCAGCTCCACCGTGTAGAATTTCTCCTGCTTGAAGCCAGTAATCGCTTGCTCCCGTTCCGTCAGCAGCGCCAATGTGGGGGTCAGCACCCGACCCACGTTCAGCGTCCGGCCCCCGTAAAGCGTAGTAAAAAGCCGGGTGGCATTGATGCCCACCAGCCAATCCGCCTGGGAGCGGCACAGCGCCGCCGCATAGAGGTTGTCATAGCTGGCGCTGTCCGAAAGGGTATCAAAGCCCCTGCGGATCGCGGATTCCTCCATAGAGGAAATCCACAGTCGTTGGACGGGCTTGGCGCACCCGGCCCTCTGATAGACCAGCCGAAAAATCAGTTCCCCCTCGCGCCCCGCGTCGGTGGCGCACACCAGGGATTCCACATCGGGCCGCTTCATCAGGTCTGCCAGCGTGTCAAACTGCTTTTTCGTGTTCGGGAGTACGATGTAATGCCACTGGCGGGGGAAGATGGGCAAATCCTCATAGGCCCACTTGGAATAGCGGGGGTCGTAGGCGTCGGCGTTCGCCAGTTCCACCAGATGCCCCACGCACCAGCTCACCAGCCAGCCGTTGCCCTCCGTATAGCCGTCCCGTCTTGCCCCCGCGCCCAGCACCTTCGCCAGATTCATGGCGACGGAGGGCTTTTCCGCAATCACAAGCCGCATAAATCCTCCTTAATATTCATCCGGTTCGTCTGGCTCATCATCGTAGTAAGGCGGATAGTCAGGTTCCTCCGGCTCCTGACGTGTCCGCGCCTCCGGTTCCTCGTCCTCGTTGACCATCGGCTCATCCCCGCCGCCTGTCAGTTCGTCAAAATCCTCGGCATCGGACATATCGTGCTTCGGCTTATAGATTTTGAAGTACCAGCCCGCGCCGCCCACGGCCAGCATTGCCAGCAGAACAATCACGATTGTCCCGGTGCTATTGCCCTCCTTTGGCTGCTCCGGCTTTTCGGGTTCCGCGGGAGCGGGGGCCGTACCCGCACAGCCGTTCATGGAGAGGACACAGACCGGGCAGGCGGTATTGACGGCCCCCGCCTCGCACTTGTCCTTGCAGATACAGACCGGGGCGGGATCGGGGACAGCCGATGTGCCGGAATTGTCCCCGTCCTTCGCCGCCAGCGCCAGCAGGTCATTCTCGGTAACGGCGTTCAGGAAATAAACGTTCTCACTGTCCCGCTGCCTGTCAATGACCAGATAAAAGGTGTTTTCGCTGGGGGTGGTGAAGGTAAAGAACTCCTTGCCGTCCCCGTCTGTCACATTGTCCATGACCGTACCCTGACCGTCCGGCGTCAGCGCCGTGGGGTTGCGGGGCGTTGTGTCCGGCTGGCTGTCCGGGTCGTTGGACGAGGAAGCGGGCGGGGTTGGGGTGGCATCAGCGCCGCCGCTGCCGCCGTCTGTCGTTGTGCCAGCGGGCGTGTTGGAGGGGGCCTGCCCGTTGCAGGGCTTGTCCTGCGTCCCGTTGGGCAGGAAGATCTGCGTCCCATGCTCAAAGCAGTTGACATAGCACATCTTTTCATAGACCTTCCCATCGTGCCCGGTCACTTTCACGGTGACGGCGCAGTTGTCGGTGATCGTGACCCGCCCGGTATAGCGGCTCTCCCACCGCTCCAGCGTGTCCGTCACGTCCCGCCACTCGCCGTCCAGCCCCAGCTTGACCTTTGCGGAAGCGAA
>CAMWBA010000202.1 GCA_947172355.1 uncultured Bacillota bacterium | reverse complement strand
ATCTGGCAGATTTCCCGGCTGCTGCACAGGCCGCAGGTTCCTGTTGCAGATGTGTGACAGTGTTCGCACAGACGGACAATGCGCCCGCTCCTGTTGATGGCCTGATGTATCTCAGCGCCTCGTATCCAGGAGCCGCACATTTCACATCGCGTTACGCAGTCCCGGCAGAAAAAGGCTTCCTCCATGTAGTGAGCCTCGTCAGTCGGAACAACACGCCCACACTCCTTGCAGACGACAACAGCCTTGCATGAACCACATTTCAAGGAGTTGGAATAGTCATGCGGCTGCCCGCAGCAGGTGCATAGCGACCGGCTACCAATTACAATCTTTTGCTCAGGTGCCGTTCCATTCAAAAGTGAAACCACGCCATAGCTGTATTCGTAATCTGGATAATGCAAAGAATGCTTTTCGGTCTCCAAAAGTGCCCTGGTTTCCTCCTGCTTACTCTTCACGCTCCATAAGTTGGGAATGCCAAGGCATCGAGCGACCGCACCTTGTACGAGGCTACGGTATAGCTTCCGGACATCATCCTCGTTGTGAGGATAAAGCCTGGATTGGAGGAGCAGCCCATCTTTATAGCAGAAAATTTGCCTTGTCAGACGGGGAGCATGGTAGAAATCTGCTTTGATGTCATCATCCACGGTGAAAAAGATCATGCTGACACCATCGCACATATAGGACTGGCACCCGGCACGGTAGCCACCGCCATTCAGACGATGGCAGGATTGCCAGGAATTTTTCTGGCTGGACATCTCCAAAAAATCGCAGGGATGGACCGACAAAATTCCGGTCTTGGGAATCTGGACCGGATTCAAGGAGTCGGCCAGCCGGGCGAAAATCGCATTGTAGGGCTTGACCATCACCGTGGTGGGATTGTCCCCATGCTCACCCTGTATCCGCTCTACCTGGTACTGATCCAGGCCGAACTTACAGCAGAGCCGGTTGATGATCCGGCTGGCCTTTTGGCCCTCGGCGCACTTGATATGGCCTCGCGTCCGGATGGTATCCAGCCGGCCCGCGTCGGGAACCGTGGCATAATCCGCTGTGACCGCATCCAACGCAGCCTGGAAATCCGACAATTCACTGTCTCCCAAGCCCACATCGTTGGCAAGCATCATCATCTCAAACTTGTTCTCGTCCACGGAATTGTGGTCGATCTCCCGGCTTTCGGAGAAATCAAAGACGATAGCCAGCTCCTGCTCATTCCAGTTGGGATGCCGGCGCAGCAGCTCTACCAGGGGAGTCTTGTTCTCACGCCAGGCGGTCAGATTGGCGGCCACACCCTCCGGGCTGAAGGGGAGGCGGTACTGGTACATTACGTCATAAAAAGCAGCTGTCAAAGAATCCATTTCAAGCATCCTTTCTAATTCAGTGTTTGGCCCTTGTCTCTGCTTTTTGCTGCCAGCAGAGCGAGCATTTCCTTTTCGTAGTTCAAAATCTGCTCCATAGTCAGCCATTCGGGCTTTCCATCCTCCGGAAAACTGTTCCACAGGGCCTTCATGTATCCAATCTGGTCTGTCACGTTTTCGGCCCAAAGATGGTTGCCGTAGATTTGCCCGTTGCCAAGAAAATAGTCACAGTCGCTGCGCATCCGATCCAGCAGCATATACCGGAATCGGTCATCCCAGCCCTGTTCCTGGATATATTGTTCATACTGGTTTATGGTCATCACACCTCCATCTGATAGAAATATTTTGAGAGAGCGGGAGGGAAACGCACTGCTCCTTCCCGCTCCATACTCACCTATACCCCGGCCATCTCGAAGAACTGCGCCGGCGTCAGCACAGTCACACCGAGGGAACGGGCCTTCTCCAGCTTGCTCCCGGCGTTCTCTCCGCAGACCAGATAGTGAGTCTTGCTGCTCACCGAACTGCCCGCATGAGCGCCCAGAGATTCGATCTTCGCGTTGATTTCTTCCCGGGTGTAGGGTTCCACCTTGCCGGTAACCACGACGATCTTGCCCACAAAGGGATTGTCTTTCACCGCAGCGGTTTCCGAGGCGGCGGGCGGCACGATATGTACCAGCTCCCGCAGGCCCAGCCAAATATCCCAGTTTTGCTCCTCCTGGAACCACTGATAGATATTCTGATGCAGCGTCTCGCCAAAGTCCGGCAGCTGCTTGAAGTCATACTGACTGTAAACGGCCTCCTCAAACTCCTCCAGGCTGCTGTGGAACTGCCGGGCCAACGTCCGACTGGCGGTATTGCCGATCATGGGGATGTCCATAGCAATCAGATACCGCTCAAAGGTCGTCTCCCGGCTGCGCTGAATGGCTTCCCACAAACGCTGCCAGGACTTCTCTCCGAAGCCCTCCATCTGCACAATGTCCGCCTGATGCTCATTCAGCTGGTAAATGTCCATCGGACTGTGAATCCAGCCCCTGCCAATCAGCCGCTCCAGCGTTGCCTCAGACAGCCCTTCAATGTCCATTGCCTTCTGACTGACGAAATGGACGAACTTCCGCAGACGGCGGGTTTCACAGGCGGGATTGTCGCAGAACAGCGTCTTGGTATCGTTGTTTTCATGGATACGGGTAGGCTGGCCGCAGCAAGGACACTGGTTAGGAATGGCCTGCTCCATACAGAAGCCGCCCCGGTCCAGATTTTCCTCCACATGGGGGATAATCATGTTCCGTTTGGACACCAGCACCCGGTTCCCCGGCATCAGCTCCAGGCCCTCAATAAAGGAGAGGTTATGCAGGCTGGCCCGGGAAACGGTACAGCCGTCAATCTCCACCGGATCAAAGACCGCTACCGGGGCAATCTCCCCCGTGCGGCTGGGTGTCCATTCAATCTGCTGGAGCCTGGTTTCAAACAGGTCATCCTCAAATTTGAACGCAAGGCCGTCCTTGTAATGGTGGCCGGTGCGTCCGCAGGTCTTGGAGTAGGCGATGTCGTTATAGGTCATCACGATCCCATCAATCGGAATGTCATTGTCCTCGGCGAACTTTTTCAGCCGTTGGATACCGTCATCAATCTCTTCCTGCTTCAGCGGCCGGTTGGCGACCATGAACTTACAGAGGTCAAAGCCCAGCGACGGCAAATAGTACAGCTTGTCCGATTTGCGCTCCTTCCCTGGAAAGCCCTCCAGCACATTGAACGGCATAAACGTGACACGGCGCGCCCTACAGTCAGCGGCATCCAGCAGCCGGACGGAGCCAGCGGCCAGGTTGCGCCCATTTTTGTACGGCTTGCCTGTGCTGTCCAGCAAGGCCGCTTTCAGCGCCTCAAAATCGCTGGGGCGGATGAATGCCTCACCCGTGACCACTAACCGGCTTTTGTAGGGAATCTGCGTAGGAATACCCGTGATGCCGCGGACATTATGAGTGATGATCTCGCCCTCGTTGCCGTCGCCCCGAGTGGCCGCTTCCACCAGAACACCGCCCTCATAGGTCAGCTTGACCGTCAGGCCGTCCAGCTTCAGCATCAGCATAATCAGCTGGCTTCCCATGAACGACACCAATTCCGCGCTGCTTTTCGTTTTGTCCAGCGAGAGCAGCGGGACGATGTGGATGGTCTTCTCCAGCTTGCTGACCGCCGGCCAGCCTACCGTCTGGGTGGGCGAGTTTGCCATCTGCACCCCGGTAGCCTGCTCCAGCTCCCTCAGCTTATCAAAGAGCCGGTCATATACCTCGTCGCTCACGGTGGGCGCGTTCAGGTTATAATACTCATGCCGGTACTGATTGAGCAGAGTGTTCAGCTCCTGCTGCTGCGCAATTTTCGATTGCTCCATAATGCTGCCTCCTCAATAATTCTTGTATTTCCCAAAGTTCAATTCGTGGATAACTTCCGAGATCTTCTTATCATCATCCCAGCGCAGGTAGTAGCTGGGGCTTCCCGGGGCCTTGCGGATGGTGACCCGCACTTCACCGCTCTCCACCATAAACAGGATGGAGCGCCGCTGAGCGCAGACAATCGCCAAATTGCCAAGCTGCTTCATTTGCGTAGCCTCCTTCTGATTTAAGCCGCAATCCGCATTTCCCAATACAGATCGGCTTCTTCCAACGCTTCCACAGACACCACCGCGTTCGGGAGGAAATAGGGGGCCTCCCGGAATCCGTACCGCGCCTGAGAACCACCGCAGGTACGCAGCGCATAGCGCAGGCTCATAAAGATGTAGTTCTTCAAGGTCTTTCCGGCCTCGTTGTTGGGATCGTACAGCTCCACGGCCCGGATCAAGCGCACAGCGAGGGACTGGTACACATCGTCCCTGTCCAG
>CAMWBA010000201.1 GCA_947172355.1 uncultured Bacillota bacterium | reverse complement strand
CCTGACGGTTGCCCCGGAGTTTGTGCAGGAACAGGCTCCGGGGATGTCTATGTGATGTCACTATGTTAGTAGAGGAAACTCTCTTCGGCAGGCGGGACAAGGTGCAGATCGCCATCGACCGGCTCCGCACCTTTGAGCCGCCGGAGGGGTACTATCTGGCATTCAGCGGCGGCAAGGACAGCCAGGCCGTCTACCATCTGTGCCGGGAAGCTGGTGTGAAATTCGACGCTCACTACAGCCTGACCACCGTTGACCCGCCGGAGGTCATCTATTTTATGCGGGAGCATTATCCTGACGTTGTTGTGGAGCGTCCCGGTATCACCATGTGGGATTTGATCGTCAAGAAAGGTATGCCGCCGACACGCATAGTCCGCTACTGCTGCGACCAGCTCAAGGAGCGCGGCGGTCAGGGGCGGTTTGTAATAACCGGCGTTCGCTGGGCGGAAAGTGCCAGGCGCAAAAATGGCTGGGGCGTGCTGGAGCTGAACAGCCACAGCAGCGCGCGTATCAAGCTGAACGGCAACGACGAGGCCCGCCGCCTGCTGGAATCCTGCGTGATGAAAAGCATGCACACCCTCAAGCCCATCATTGACTGGTCAGAGGATGATGTGTGGGAGTACCTGGATTCCCATGGCATCCCTCACTGCTGCCTCTACGATGAGGGCTACTCCCGGATCGGGTGCATTGGCTGTCCCCTTGCCGGGGCCAAGCAGATGCGCCGGGAGTTTGCCCGATATCCCAAATATGAGCGGGCGTATCTGCGGGCCTTTGACCGTATGCTCCAGGCTCGGATCGATAACGGCAAGCCCTATTTGAAATGGCACTGCGGGCAGGATGTCATGGACTGGTGGCTCAGAGAGAGCAGCCATTCAGTACCTGAAAACCAAATAACTTTTGAAGATATCTCAGCAGAAGGAGTTGATACACTATGAAAAAAGATTCTATCACCCTCCCTTATGACGAAGAAAAGCTGGCGGCCCTGCGGCTGTACTTGGAGCAAAAGGGACAGTCGGTTGAGCAGGAAATGGTCTCTGCCGTGGATGCGCTCTACGCCAAGTCCGTCCCCGGCAATGTTCGTGAGTTCCTGGACCTGCGCTCCGGCATGGAGGTGAAACCTGCTGAGCGGCGCAAACGGCCCAGGCCGCAGGCAGAACAAGAACCTGTTTCGGCGCCTCTCTCAGAAAGCAGTGATAGCTTTTGAGAACCCAAAAATTTGGCATAGAGATTGAGATGACCGGCATTACCAGGGCCGCAGCCGCCCAGGTAATCGCCGGTCATTTTGATACCAGCGCCACCCACGTCGGTGGGATGTACGACGCTTTCGCTGTCCGGGACGGCGATAACCGCCAGTGGAAGGTGGTCAGTGACTCATCCATCCACAGGGAATCCAGGCGGGGGCAGTCCTCCAACGCCTCCTACGCGGTGGAGTTCGTCTCCCCCATTTGCAAGTATGAGGACATCGAAACCATTCAGGAAATTATCCGTAAGCTGCGCTCCGCCGGGGCCAAAGTCAACAGCTCTTGTGGAATTCACATCCACATTGACGCCGCCCCCCACGACGTGAAAACTCTCCGCAACATCGTGAATATCATGGCGGCGAAGGAGGATCTGCTCTACAAAACCCTCAAGGTGGATGTGCATCGGGAGCACTATTGTGCCAAGGCTGACACCCGGTTCCTGGATGAGCTCAATGCAAAACGTCCCACGTCCATGGATACCCTGGAGTCCATCTGGTACAATGGGCGGTCCGGCAGGAATTATCACTACGATGAGAGCCGGTACCACGGCTTGAATCTGCACTCGGTGTTCTCTAAGGGTACGATAGAATTCCGGCTGTTCAACTCCACGCTTCATGCCGGGGAAATCAAGTCGTATATCCAGCTCTGCATGGCCATAAGCCACCAGGCGCTGGTACAGAAATCGGCTTCCCGCATCAAGACCCAGAGCAGCAATGAGAAATACACCTTCCGGGTGTGGCTGCTGCGGCTGGGGCTGATTGGCGATGAGTTCAAGACGGCCCGGCACCATCTGCTGAAGAATCTGGACGGCAATATTGCGTGGAAGGACCCGGCCCAGGCAGAGGCTCAAAAGCAGAGGTTAGCAGAAAAACGGCTGGCGGAGTCTATTGCCCAGGCCATGGAGCAGGCTCCCGCCCCTCCAATTTCAGAAGATGTAGAATCCGAAGAACCACGAATGTCTATGTGAAAGGATGAGAAAATTGGCTAAAAAATTGTATGTTGCCTACGGCAGCAATCTCAACAAGGGACAGATGAAGTACCGCTGTCCCACGGCAAAATATGTTGGCACAGGCGAATTGCAAGGGTACGAGTTGCAGTTCAAGGGCCGGGAGCGTTCAGCTTTCGCTACCATTGGCCGCAAAGATGGGGCATCCGTTCCCGTGGGTCTCTGGGAAATCCAGGCCAGGGACGAGCGGGCCTTGGATATGTATGAGGGCTTTCCCAGCCACTATTTCAAGCGGGATGTGCAGGTGCAGATGGGCGGCCGGGAGGTCAGCGCGATGGTTTACATCATGAATCCGCGCATGAATTTCAATCTCCCCTCGCCCAGCTACTATGCCACGGTGCATCAAGGCTACCGTGACTGCGGCCTGGATACTGCCGCGCTTGAACAGGCTTTGCAGAGCGGCGCCCAGCACTATTATGATGTAGCTTCGATGTACCAGCAGCAGTCCTTGTTTGATTATGACGAGGATGAACCGGAGGAAGATGAGGATTTTGAGGACGAGGAAGAAGATGAGTGGGAGGATATCGATGACGATGAGGACGAGAGCGAGGGGTATGATTTCCACTTTCATATGTGAGGGGGCGGCAGCATGAATCGTGTAAAAGAATTACGCCGTGCCATGGGTGACAGCTATTCATTCCAAAAATTCATAACAGACCGGGAGGTGTCCCGCCTGCGGCGGCAGGCTCCCCAGCACATGGAGGATACCATTGCCGCCAGCGAAGGGCGGCAATCCAGCAGAACATAGTCATAGTCCCGCTTTACGCTGTCCACATACTGACGCAGCACCTTTTCCCGGCTCATTACGTTCACCAGCCCCACCTCTACGGCGGACAGGCTGCGGTTTCCCGGCACAAAGTCAAAGCCCTCATGGTGCTGCATGATCTCCGGGTGGTCGCGGGGCATTGTCCCGGCCACAACGTCGTTCATGGCATTGGCAAGGGTCAGGGGCAGGTCGTGGGGCTTGCGCTGGCCCAGCATCTTGGTCAAATCCCCCTGGGGGTCTGTGTCCAGCATAAGGACTTTCTTTCCGTCCAGCGCAAGACCGGCCCCCAGGTTGTAGACAGTGGTGCTTTTGCCAACTCCGCCCTTTTGATTTGCTACGCTTATCACTTTCGGTTTCGCCATTTTGGGGTTCCCTCCTTTCATAGATTTAGCCGCCTGCGGCGAAACAGACGGCTATGTACGGGCATGGAAAAAGCCGCCTTTCCCATGCAGAAAAGACGGCCTATCCAGTCGGGCAATATGTGATTTTAGAGGGCAGTTCAAAGGGCGGCGCAAAACCGTATGTCCGCATTTCCCGGTGTTTCGTCGTATCAAAGCTCATCCCTTGGTAGTAAATCCGTAGTAATTGGGGTGGTTTGCTGTCAGGAAATGCGGCGTTATGCGCTGTTCCGCAAGGTTTTGCCGGTTCTTACAAAATATTTATTGCAATTGCTCATCATTTCCAGCTGTTGTTTTTTTGCATCAATAACGCTGTTGATGCTTGAACAACATTCGGTCAAATGTGTTGCGATTTCATGCTGGATGGTGAGTGGCGGTACGGTTACTACTAAATTTTTAAGCCCTTCGATTCCCAATTCAGGTCGAGTGCTTTGCATAGAAGCTATATCCTCAATCTGTTTTTGGATAACTGCCGAGTTTAACACATGGAAATAATACTCTGCGTCTTGCGTTTTAGGCATAGTTATCTTACCTACATGGGACGTAGTATTGCTGATGGGCATCCAATCAGGAACCATAGCTGTTTTCCCAATGGTAGCACCTGTTTTTGCAATGAGAAGATCTCCGGGTCTTAATGTACTGTTTCGTATCTTTTCATTCATGTCCTCTGAAATGTACACCATGTTTTCAAGACTCAAACCTTGTCCCCCAGTAAGGTTTAAGACTCTGATATATGGAATTCCCTCGGTAAGGTAATCGTCTGCTTTCGTGATTCCATGATCACCATCGCCGATAAGCGCGGCGGTAAATTCCACAATGGTAATCACCTACTGGGAAATAGGAGAACA
>CAMWBA010000200.1 GCA_947172355.1 uncultured Bacillota bacterium | reverse complement strand
GGATGAAAGACCTGGAGCCATAGGCCAACTGCGGCCCCAGGTGTTCCATCCGGTAGGGATGAACGATAACAGGCCGGAGGCCAGGGAGGTGAAAATATGCTTGTTCCAATCAGTGAAATCAAAGTCAACGCTGGACGGCGGAAGGCGGACCCGGAGGGAGTGCAGGAGTTGGTGGACAGTATTTCCAAGGTGGGCTTGCTCAACCCCATCACCATTGACCGGGAGCATACGCTGATCGCCGGATTGCACCGGCTGGAAGCGGCAAAACTGCTGGGATGGACGGAGATTGAGTGTAATGTCAGCAGTTTGGAGGGCCTACTGGCAGAGCTGGCGGAGGTTGATGAGAACGTGGTCAGGAAGGGCTTATCTGCCGTGGAGTACAGTGATTTACTTCTGCGCCGGAAGGAGATTTATGAAGCCCTTCACCCGGAGACGAAAAATGGCGGAGATCAAAAAAGCGAAAAAATCAGAACGTCAAAATGTCGTTCTGATTCTATGAAATCCTTTGTTCAAGATACTGCCGAGAAGTTAGGCGTCGGTAGAAGGACAGTTGAACGTCAAATTCAGACCGCTAAAAATCTGACTACCGAAGCAAAGGATATTATCCGGGACACCGGCACCAAAATCACGAAAAAGGACGCTTTGAAGCTGTCCCGTCTGGAACCGGAGCAGCAGAGGGACGCGGCCAGCCAGTTAGCAGCGGGGGAAATCAAATCCATGGGTGAGTACCATCCTGCCCCGGCAGAGGAACCGCAGCCCCCGGAGCCTCCAATGCCGCCCTCCGTTCCCTACACCCTGGGCGATAAACACTATGCCAGTATAGAGGAATCCGTAGCCGATCTCAAGAATCCCAATAAAGATTGCAGTTATAACCCGGACACGCTGCTTGCGGATATTGACGGCTTTGTAGATACCTTCCACAAGAATTTCGCATGGTATAACGACCCCTTCTGCACAGTCGTTTTCCCCGACATATCCCTGGTGCAATTTGATTTTGTACGTCAGCGTTTTACCACCATTACCTCTGCAATAGAGGATTTATTAAATCTAATGGAAAGGAATATGAACAAATGAGCTATCGAAAAAAGCGTCATACCTCCAAACCGGAGCCTTTGGAGCGTCAGACCACCATCCCCGAAGTGAAGTACCACAACCCTGGCGTGAGCCGTGACCTCTCCACCGCCAAGCTGACCTCCGGCCTGCCCTATCAGCGGCCTGTGGAGACGGAGGATGTGGACAAGCTGATCGCCAAGTGGAACCCCTGTCTGCTGACCCCCATTGTGGTCAGCTTCCGGGACGGCAATTTCAATGTGGTGGACGGACAGCACCGGATCGCCGCTATGCGGAAGATGGCGGGCGGCGGGGATGTGACCGTCCCCTGCATCATCTACACCGGCCTGACCTACGAGCAGGAGGCCGAGCTGTACTATATGCTGGACCAGACCAGAGGAAAGCTGCGGCTGGGCCACGCGACCAAGGCCCTTGTGGAATCCGGCGCGGACGCGGAGATCATTGACGTGAAGCAGCGGGTGGAGGACGCTGGCTTTGTGTGGGCGCTGGACCGGCCCACCGGGGAACCCTTTGAAATTTCCACCACCCGCGCCGTTATCAACGCCTACCGGCTCCTGGGCGGTGCGGCCTTCTCCCGTATGCTGGGCCTGATTGCCGGGGCGTGGCATGGGACCCCCAACTCCCTTAAAGCGTCTATCTTCTCCGGTATGGCGCTGTTCGTCAAGACCTATGAGACGGAGCTGGTGGACCAGATTTTCATTAAGCGGCTGTCCGCCGTGGACCCGGACGAGATCATTCGCCGGGGTAAGGTGGACTTCTCCACCAACAAAGCCGCCCTGCGATTTGCCCGCGTCATTCTCAGCAAGTACAACAGCCAGCAGCGCGGAGGCCGCAAGCTCCCTTACCGCTTCAAGGGCTGATACATCACAAATCGCCGCAGGCCAGAAGGTCTGCGGCGGTATTGATTCATCGCAAAGGAGGTACAAACATGGAACCGTGTGCTTATTCCATGGAACAGATCGAGGCTATGCAGAATGTGGATATTCGGACTGTGGACCCGACCGGCCTGCGGGATATTCGGGAAGTGAAGGTCAACACCGATTTGCCCAAGCGGGAGAGGATTCTGGACTTCATCCGGCAGATCGGCAATCCCTACTGCTACCGCCACGGGAAATATGTTGTGAAGGTCAGTTTTACCGACACGGATGTAACCCTGGAGGACCGGATGCTCTCCTACATACGCTCCAAATGCTGACACAAACTTTTTTGCAAAACACTCTGGACATTGCCGGGAAGTTATGTTAACATGGCGGCAACAGGACAAACCGGCGCTCCCCTGGTTGTTAAAGTGTTTTGCTGATTGACTTTAACAATTAGGAGAGAAGAATATGAAAATTTCCGCTGAACAGGTATGGAATACCTGCGGTTATGTGCGCCTGTCCCGCGAGGACGGCGACAAGGAGGAAAGCAACAGCGTCACGGGCCAGAAGGATTTGATCCGTGACTACATGACGCGCCACCCGGAACTGCGGGAGTGCGGCATGAAAGTGGATGACGGCTACACGGGGTCCAATTTTGACCGTCCGGCCTTTCATGAGATGATGGCCGAGGTCAAGGCTGGCAAGATCAACTGCATCGTGGTCAAGGATTTGTCCCGCTTCGGCAGGGACCACTTGGGCGTGGGGGAGTATCTGGAACAGTTATTTCCCTTCCTTGGTGTGCGTTTTATCGCAATCAACGACAACTATGACAGCCTGCACAGCAATGTGGAATCTGATGAGCTGGTCATCCCGTTCAAAAACCTCATAAACGAGGCATATTGCCGGGATACCTCGGTGAAAACACGGAGCCAGCTTGAAATCAAACGCCAGCGCGGAGATTTCATCGGCTCTTTTGCTGTTTTTGGCTACCGGAAGGACCCGGAGAACCGCCACCGCCTGCTGGTAGATGAATACGCCGCCGGTGTGGTGCGGGACATTTTCAAATGGAAGCTGGAAGGGATCAGCGCGGGCGATATAGCTGACCGCCTGACGGCGGAGGGCATCCTCACTCCCATGGACTACAAGCGGTCCCAGGGGATGCGCTACTCCACGTCCTTCCGGCTGAAAGAGGAATCCGTGTGGGATGCCGGGATGGTGCTGCGGATTCTGAAAAATCCGGTCTACATCGGCGTGTTGGAGCAGGGGCGCGTGACCACCCCCAGCTACCGGGTGAAGCGGCTGGTGGTGAAGCCCCGTGAGGAATGGGCGGTGGTGGAAAACTGCCACGAGGCCATTATTGGCCGCTACGACTTTGAGACGATCCAGAAGGTGCTTGCCCTGGATACGCGCACCAGCGTCAGCGGCAGGGCGGTGGAACTGTTTTCCGGTATGGTGAACTGTGGCGAGTGCGGCGGGGCCATGATCCGCAAGACGGTTTCCTCCGGCAAGAAGAAGTATGTCTATTACGTCTGCGCCGCCCACAAGAACGAAAAGAGCTGCTTTGCTCACTCCCTGCGGGTGGAGGTGCTGAACGAGATTGTATTGGAGGCTTTGAAAAAGCACATTCAGGACGTGATCGACCTCTCTGATTTGCTGGAGCTGACCGACACGGCCCAACTTCAGCAGGCGGGTGTGCGGAAGCTCCAAGGCCGTTTGGAGAAGAAGCGGGAAGAAATCGACCGCAATCAGGCCCTTTTGCGCTCCCTCTATGAAAGCCTTGCTGACGGCGTGATCGACCGGGACGAATACCAAGACTTGAAAAGGACCTACTCCCGCCGCCGCGCCGAGGCAGAGGAACAGGCCGAGGCCATTCAAGAGGAAATGAACCGGGAAATGGGCAATCTCTCTGAGGGCCGGGACTGGATAGAGCAGTTTCGCAAGTACCGGAACATTGACGCTCTGGACCGCACGATGATTGTTTCTTTGATTGAGCGCATCCTGATTTTCCGTGATCGCAGGGTTGAGATTGTCTACCGCTGGCACGATGAATTTCAGTGGCAGACAGATTTACTCCGGCAAACGGTCCTTCCCGGAAGGGAGGCGGTCTGAGGTGGCGAGGACGAAACGCAAGGTCAATCCCATTCTGCCGGTAGCGGCCCCCGCAGAAAAGCCCAAGCGGGTATATCAGGCGGGCGGCTATGTCCGGCTGTCGGTGGAGGACAGCGGAAAGCCCGGAGCGGACACGATTATCAATCAGCAGGAATTGATTCAGAGCTACATTGACAGCCAGCCGGATATGCAGTTCTATGACCTCTACTGCGACAACGGACGGACGGGGACCAACTTTGACCGCCCGGAGTTTGAGCGGTTGATGGAGGATGTGCGGGCCGGGAAAGTGGACTGCATTGTGGTCAAGGATTTATC
>CAMWBA010000199.1 GCA_947172355.1 uncultured Bacillota bacterium | reverse complement strand
ATGGTGGATTGGGCCTTCTGAATTATCACTTTGGGAACAAAGACAAGCTGATTGAAGTGTGCGTGGAGCGCATGATAAACGAAATCATTGCGCGGTTTCAAACCATACGGGAGAAGGAAACGGCGCTTACACCCTGCGAAAAGCTGGAGTTCCTCGGCAACATGACGCTGGATTACCTATTTGCCCACGAGAGTATAGCAAGGATATCCATTCTGACCGATATGCAGGAGCCGAAACCGGAAGACAATACCCACAGAACTTATAGGGCATACCTGCCCCTTGTTGCGGCCTGCCGCCCGGATTGGGATGACAAAACGATAAGAAAAAAGACTTTTTTGCTGGTTACAATCATGCAGCAGACATTTTTGCGCCATAAAATCGTGTCAGGGGTCATTGATATGGATCTGACCCAAAAGGAAAACCGCAAAGTGTTGCACACACGGATTTTGCATGAGATTCTGGAGGGATAAAAATGAACATTACGGTGATAAACGGAACGGAAAAACAGGGCGTAACCTATCGATTGAAGGAAATGTTTTTGAAACCGTTCAGGGATAAGGCAAGTGTAACGGAATATTATCTTCCGAAGGATTGCCCAAACTTCTGCACCGGCTGTATCAGCTGCACGCTGAAGGGCGAAAGCACCTGCAAGGACGCGGATCATATTGGAAGAATTGAGAGGTCTCTTTTGGAAGCGGACCTGATTGTAATGACCTCTCCCGCCTATGTATTCCACGCCACCGGAGCAATGAAAGCATTGCTTGATCATTTTGCTTACCGCTGGATCCCGCACCGTCCTGCCCCTGAGATGTTTGGAAAGCGGGCGGTCATCATAACGCAGTGCCTGGGCGCCGGGGCAAAATCCGCGGCAAAGGATATCAAACACAGCTTATCCTGGTGGGGGATTTCTAAAATCGGGGTTTTCACCGGCGCGTTGATGGGAGACATCGTATGGGACAGGCTTTCCCCAAAGAAGCAAAATGAATTGACCCGGAGAATTGAAAAGCTCTCCAAAAAATTTGCCGGGGTAGATTACGAAAGACCGGCGCACACGAATTTGATGACGAAAATCAAGTTTGGTTTTTGCCGTATGATGCAGAAATCCTTACATAAAGCCGATCCTGAATACCTTGACGGTAAATATTGGGCGCTGCAAGGCTGGCTGGGCAGCACCCGGCCCTGGAAGTAGAGAAGGAGGCGCCATGCTGACCAAACTGATCTGGAACGATGTGCGGCAAAATAAATTGCTATCCGCCGCCACGGTATTCTTTATGACCGTTTCCGCCATGATGCTCGGGTTGACGGCGCTGCTGTTTTCCGGCCTGCTGGGTTCGGTCAACGCCCTGATGGAGCAGGCACAAGTGCCTGACCTTTTGCAGATGCACACCGGCGCATTGGAGGAATCGCAAATCAGCCGGTTTGCCGGGGAGCATCCGGAAATCGACCAATGGCAAATCTGCCGCTTTCTGAACCTGGACAACAGCCAGGTCGCCCTGGGCGGCCACAGCCTGCTGGACAGCACCCAGGACAACGGCCTGTGTGTGCAGAGTGAGCACTTTGACTACCTCCTGGACATGGACAATAACCGCCCGGACGTACTGCCCGGACAGGTCTATGTTCCCGTCTGCTACCGCGCGCGCTACGACTTGAACATTGGGGACACCATGCAAATTGGCGGCGAGGGACTTACCATTGCCGGATTTCTCCGGGACTCGCAGATGAACTCCATGATGGCCTCCTCCAAGCGGTTCCTGGTGAGCCAGTGGGACTATGAACGGCTGAAACCCCACGGCGAGGAAGAATATCTCATTGAGTTTCTCCTGAAGGACGGTGGGAACACAAATGCCATCAGTACCGCCTACACCCAACAGGGGCTTCCTGCAAACGGCCCCGCCATCACGAAGCCGCTGATCCGCATGATGAACGCGCTGTCAGACGGAACGACCATATTCGTGATTTTCCTGACCGCTGTGGTGGTGCTGCTGGTGGCCCTGCTCTGCATCCGTTTTATCCTGTCCATCCGCATGGAGCGGGACAAGCGGGAGGTGGGGATGCTGAAAGCCCTGGGGATCGGGAAGGGAGAAATCAAGCGGCTCTACTTCTCAAAATACCTCCTGTTTTCCCTTTGCGGCGGCTTGCTGGGTCTTGGGGCTGCCGCTGTCCTGCAAGGGCCGTTGGAGGGGCAGATCCGGGAGCTGTACGGCGCTTCTGACAGGGGCGCACAGTCGGCGGTATCTGCCCTCTGCGCAGTTGCCGTGGTGGAGGCCGTGATCCTGCTCTCCGTATGGCGCAGTCTGAAAAAGACGGACAAACTATCCGTTTTGGCTGCGCTGTTCCCGGTTCGGGAGCAGAAACAGAACCTGCGGCAATACCTGCTGATCGGCTTTGTGTCCGCCGCCTGCGCTTTTTTGATGCTGCTGCCGCAAAATCTGTACTCCACCCTGTCCTCCCCCACGTTTGTTACCTATATGGGCATCGGAAACGCGGACATCCGCATGGACATACGCCAGGGGGCGGACATCAGCTTGGCAGCGGCCAGGCTTGCCGCCGCCCTGGAGCGAGACGAACAGGTAGCACGATACGCCGTACTGGAAACCCAATCTCTCCCGGTGGTTTTAGCGGACGGCACAACCCGCAATCTGACCGTGGAACTGGGCGACCATACCATATTCCCTGTGCGGTATTCAGAGGGAACGATGCCGGTGGCAGACCATGAGATTGCGTTGTCCTCTTTAAATGCGAAGGAGTTGGGGCTGTCCATCGGTGACACTTTACTTTTGCGGGTAGGCGGGGAAGAAAGACGCTGCACTGTCTGCGGAATCTATTCCGACATCACCAACGGCGGAAAAACCGTAAAGGCGGGCGGCAGAACGAGCGATGGCCCCGTGATCTGGAGCGTTGCGTATGTCTCCCTGAAAGACCGGTCAGCCGATTCCCGGTGGATGGAAGCCTACAGTCAGGCGGGGGCCGATGTAACGGACATTGAGGACTATGTACGGGACACCTATGGGCCGACCCTGGCGCAGCTCCGGCTGGCCTCAAGGGGGGCGATGCTGATTGCCGTCCTGGTGGCCTTTGTGGTGATTGCGCTGTTCCTCCGGCTGATCGTGGAGCGCAACCGTGACGCTATCTCACTGCAAAAGGCCCTGGGCTTCACCGGCGGGGATGTCGGCCGGGCCTATTTTTATAAGGGATTTCTCTCCGCCGCCGCCGGCGTCCTGACAGGGCTGTTCCTCGGCACCCTGCTGGGAGAGGGCCTTTGCGGCGCCGTGCTGAAATCCTTTGGCGCAGACAGTTTCCGCTTCATCATCCGCTGGGATCGCCTGTTGGTGGGCATACCGGCCATCATCCTGGGAACCACGATATTGGCGGTTTTGACAGGAACGGCGGAAGTCCGGCGCGTCAAAGCCTATGAATGCTGCACGGGGAGGGACTGATGAGAATGAAAAAATTACTGCGGGTAGAGAACCTGACGAAAGAAAACATCCTGCACCAAATCACGTTTGACATGGAACAGGGTGAAATGCTGGCGGTTATGGGGCCGTCCGGCTCCGGAAAATCGACGCTGCTCTACAACGTGGCGGGGATGGATCAGCCCACGGCTGGGCAGGTTTGGCTCGGCGATGTGGAGATCACGAAGCTGTCCGAGGACGAAAAGGCGCGGCTGCGGCTGCACCGCATGGGCTTTGTGTTCCAGCAGATGAACATGATGGCAAACTTGAATTTGCTGGACAATATTCTGTTCCCGGCGGCGCAGGCCAACAGGAGCCGGGGCCGAAAATCGAAAGAGGAATTGAACCTGCGGGCGCGAAAGCTCATGGAGAAGCTGGGGATCACGGGGCTGGAACAGCGCACAATCACCCAGGTGTCCGGGGGCCAGCTCCAGCGGGCGTGCATCTGCCGGAGCATGATGAACGGGCCGGAAATCCTGTTTGCGGACGAGCCAACTGGGGCACTGAACAAGAGCGCGGCGGGGGAGGTCATGGGGGAATTAGTCAAGCTGAACCGGGAGGGAACCACAATTTTGATGGTGACCCATGACAGCAGGATTGCCAGCAGCTGCGATCGGATCATCTACTTGCTGGACGGACAGATCTCCGCAGAACTGACGCTGGGCAAATCAGCAGCCGAAACGGAGAAGCGGCGGGAGGAAAAGGCGGCGCGGTGGCTCATGGAGATGGGATGGTGAGGTCGTAACATGGACAATCAATTTACTTTCCGTATATGGAAGAACAAAAAGCCATTGGTGTTGCCGCTGTGCAAAGTACAAAAGCAATACGGGAAGCTGTACGGCGCACTTTATCCGAGAGGAAGTATTGAAGCAAATCGTATGGGTCAGGATATTTGACGTGACCGCCCTTTTCTTTGATGACATCATGGCTTTCCATGA
>CAMWBA010000198.1 GCA_947172355.1 uncultured Bacillota bacterium | reverse complement strand
TCTTGGTGACGATGTCGATGTTGGCGGTGGTGTTCCGGCCCGCCTTCTGGCCGTTTGCCCGGATGTTGTAGGCCCCCTCCGGGACCTCGTGGAGCCCGGCTACCTGCTCCAACAGGCTTTTCTGAATTGCGTCCATAACTGCTCCTCCTTCGGGTGTATGGTAATCTTGTTGATTTGGGACAAAGGTCCCGCTGAAACGGGGCGGTCAGCCGCAGGCTGACTGAGGACGGCCGTTGGCCGTCCCCTTGGGGGTTACCGCACCTTGTCCGTCAGCGCGGAACAAACCCCCGGTGCGCCCCCTAGTAGGGTGGGCAGGATGTCCTTTCGGGGGCCGTCGTTCTGTACCCGGCCATCGGCCAGGACAATAATCCGGTCGGCAATGTTCAAAATCCGCTCCTGGTGGGAGATAATGAGGATGGAGCCGTTGATCTTTTTGTGGAGCTGCTCGAAAACCTGGATCAGATTGGAGAAGGACCACAGGTCAATACCGGCCTCCGGCTCGTCAAAGACGGACAGAGCGGTCCCCCGGGCCATGATGGTGGCAATCTCAATGCGCTTGAGCTCTCCGCCGGACAGGGAGGCGTCCACCTCCCGGTCGATATAGTCCTTGGCGCACAGCCCCACCTCGGACAGATAATTGCATGCCTCCGGCACGCCGATGTTCTTGCCGCTGGCCAGGGTAATCAGGTCCTTCACCGTCAGCCCCTTGAAGCGCACCGGCTGCTGAAAGGCAAAGCTGATCCCCTTCCGGGCCCGTTCCGTGATGGTCTGTTGGGTAATGTCCTCGCCGTCAAAAAGGATACGTCCCTGAGTGGGCGTATAAATACCGGCAATCACTTTGGCCAGCGTGGATTTTCCGCCGCCGTTGGGGCCGGTGATGGCCACAAAACGCTCGTTGATGGTCAAATTGATGTCATGCAGGATGCCTTTTTCTCCGCTGTCCTGCTCTACATGATAGCTGATATGCTGTAATTCCAGCATGGGGAACCCTCCCTTTCTCTGATGTTCGGCCTATTGTATCATAGTGTACCAAATTTGTCTATAGCATTTCCCTATCTTTTTAGTAGGTAACTTCGGATTCACCTTCTTTTCCCTTCCCGTTCCTGCTTCTCCGCCTTTCGGATGACTTTCAGCTCCTCAGTAGTCGGGGCAGGACCTCCACCCGCTTCTGAATTGTTCCAGATCGTCAGCAGGCCCAGCACCAGCCTACACAGCCCCAGCGAGATCCCAGCACAGGGAACGCCGTTTCCAATCTCGATATCCACAAAAAAGGGGAAAATAAAATAACGTGTAATTTCATATTATCTTCTGCCCCGGCATCCCTCAGCTCGCCGCCCGGCAGGTGCTCAGTCCACTCCCGCTGAACGCTGTCAGAAACAGCAGCCAGACCCCAATGATAAACAACAGCACACCCAGTATTTTTACCAGTTCCACAGATTCTCCCCTCTATCTTCTCTTTATTATAAGCACTTTACCCTTGCTTTTCAACCAAAATTGTGATATAAATACAAATAGTCTAAATGCGTGGAACGGGAAAATAGGGAATTTACTCTGTCAGAGAGGACGGGCCGCCGGCTGAAAGCCCGTCTGAGAGGGAACCCCTTGGTTCGCCCGGGAGCGGCCCTTGAGAGGGGGACGGATTCTCCGCCGTTATCGGAGTTTGAGTGCGTACGTTTCGTGCGAATACGGGTGGTACCGCGGGAGGTTTGCCTTTCGTCCCTGTCTTTGGGGCGGAGGGCTTTTTGCTTTCTGGAGGGTCCTTCGTCCGTGGGGGCGAAACGGCTTGTGTGGAGGAAACTGCTATGAAAAAAACATCTATCTCTGCCCTGTTTTTTGCCGCTGTGCTGTGTCTCAGCCTATGCTCTGCCTGTCAGCGGACCGCGCCGCCCCCGGATGCCTCCGTCCCGCCCCCAGATATCTCCGTGCCGGATTCCGCCATCTCTGTGCCGGACCCCTTCTCCACCCCTCAGCCAGCCCCGCCGGCCGGGTCCCAGCCCGTCTCGGAGCCCACGCCCGGCCCCGATCCGATTCCGGAGCCGGAGCCGGACGCGCCCCGAAATACCAAATTGTATATCCTGATGTACCACCACTTTGTTCCCGAGGGGGTGGAGTGCAACACCTGGATGCTCACCGACACCCGCTTTCGCGAGGATCTGCAATGGCTGGCCGACCACGGCTACACCACCGTACTGCCCAGCCAGCTGATCGCCGGAACCCCCCTGCCGGAGCGGGCGGTGATGCTTACTCTGGACGACGGCTACGCCAGCAATTACCAGCTGGCCTACCCTCTTCTTCAAGAATTTCAAGCGAAGGCCGTCATCTCCCTCATCACCCACTATACGCAGGACGGCCACCCCAGCTTTCTCACCTGGGATATGTGCAGCGAGATGGCCCAATCCGGTCTGGTCGAGCTGGGTTCCCACACCCACGCCTGCCACGACAACGAAGAACACGGCATTAAACGGTGGAAGGGAGAAACCCAAACGGCGTACGAGGCCAGGGTCCTCCCCGACCTCCAAACCAGCATCGACCTTATCTCGGAACACGTGGGGGTCAGTCCCCAGTTCTTCGCTTACCCCAATGGCAAGGTCGAATCCTGGGCCAAAGATTTTATCCAGGAACACTTTGCCGTCACGGTAACCACCCGGCACGGCGCCGCCGACCTCGCCAATGGGCTGTACAGCCTGCCCCGATGCAACGTGTCCATGGGGGTCCCTTTGGACAAAATTCTTCCCTCTTAACCAGAAAGGAGTATTGCCATGCAGTTTGACATCCGCCAGCTGGCCTGGACCCGCCAGCCCCGGGACTTCTCTGTCACCCCGGAAAAAATTGAAATCGTCACCAGCCCTTACACTGATCTGTGGCAGCGGACTTACTATCACTTCCGCAACGACAGCGCCCCGGTGCTCCAGATGGAGACGGAGGAGCCGTTCTTCTCCTTTGTGGTAAAAACCCAGTTTCACAGCAAGCACCGCTTTGACCAGTGCGGTGTGGTCCTCTATCTGGACAGCGAAAACTGGCTGAAAGCCTCCATTGAATACGAAAATCAGGTCTTTCAGCACCTGGGCAGCGTGGTCACCAATGGCGGCTGGTCCGACTGGGCCTCGACCGAAATTGACGCCTCGGTCCACTCCATGTGGTATCGCCTCAGCCGTCGGGAGGACGACTTCTGCCTGGAGTGCTCCGAGGACGGCATCACCTTCAAGCAGATGCGGATCTGCCACCTCCACGCCGCCTCCGGTAAGATTCGCTTCGGCGTTTACGCCTGTAGTCCGGAGAACTCCTCCTTCTCCGCCGTCTTTACCGATATGGCCCTGCTCCCCTGCCAGTGGAAGGCTCACGTTGGCCAGGCTCCGGATGGAGCCATTTAAGAGGAGACGGACATGGAACAAAAGCAGGATATCTGCCCCTACTGCGGGGGAACCGAACTGGCAAAGGCAAAGAATGCAACCAGCTACGGCAGGCTCTGCCGCTATGACAGCATTTTTGCTAACGGCAAGCCCGTGTTTTACCTGATCTGCCTGCGCTGCGGCACGGTGGTCCGCTCTTATGTGGAGGACCCGAACTATTTCGCCAAATAATTCAAATCAGGAGTTTTCCCTACTCCCGCCCCGGAGGAGCGGGGTCGACTATATTTTTATATTCACCAATCCAAAAAAGGAGTTTTACGGATGAAAGAACAGTTAGCAACAATCAAAAGCGAGGCTCTGGCCGCTTTCGCGGCGGTGGACACACCCGCCGCCTTGGACGAGCTGCGGGTGAAATACCTGGGCAAGAAGGGGGAGCTGACCGCTGTGCTCAAGCAGATGGGCCGTCTTTCCGCCGAGGAGCGGCCCGCTATGGGTGCCCTGGCCAACGACGTCCGGGCCGCCCTGGAGGGGGCCATTGAGTCCGCCGCCCAAAAGCTGGAGGCCGCCGCCCTGGAGGCAAAGCTGAACGCCGAGACCCTGGACGTCACCGTCCCCGGCAAGACCCCCAAACAGGGCCACAAGCACCCCATGTACCGGGCGCTGGACGAGATTAAGGACATCTTTGTGGGCATGGGCTTCACCGTGCTGGACGGCCCCGAAATCGAGCTGGCCGAGCTGAATTTCGACCGTCTCAACGCTGAGGAGGGCCACCCCTCCCGGGATTGGTCCGACTCCTTCTACTTCGACCAGGACGCCCAGGTGATGCTCCGGTCCCAGACCTCCCCTATGCAGGTGCGGGCCATGGACTCCAGACAGCTGCCCATCCGCATCATCGCCCCCGGCCGGGTCTACCGCAAGGACGAAATCGACGCCACCCACTCCCCCATGTTCCATCAGGTGGAGGGGATGGTCATCGACAAGCACGTCACCATGGCCGATCTGAAAGGCACCCTCAACCTGCTGGCCGAGGAGCTCTTCGGCAAGGGGACCGTCACCCGGTTCCGCCCCCACCACTTCCCCTTCACCGAGCCCTCCTGCGAGATGGACGTCCAGTGCCACA
>CAMWBA010000197.1 GCA_947172355.1 uncultured Bacillota bacterium | reverse complement strand
TGTTGTAGCTCTTGCCCCGGCGCTTGGGATTTGCCACGATGGAGTAGCCGTTCTGAACGCAGATGGTGTCGTTAAGCCGCCGTACCGCCCGCCCGGAGCCGAGGAAGTCCCGAAATTTCCGGGAATGGTCCAGGGTGGTGGAGTTCCAGATGATGTGATTATGGATGTGGGCTTTGTCCACATGGGTGCAGACGATAAAGGCGTGTTTCCCCTTGGTGAAGCGGCGGGCCAGCTCATAGCCCAGGCGGTTGGCCTCCTCCGGGGTGATCTCGCCGGGGACGAAGGACTGCCGGATGGTGTAGGCGATCACATCATCGGCCCCGCGCTTCCTGCCGGTCCTGGCGAGGTACTGCCGCTTGGAAAACAAAAACTCCGCGTCCGCGATCCGGCTGTCGCATTGGTAGCTGGAAATCAGCCTGCCGCCGTCCGTCTTGTCAGGATTCTCCACATAGTCAATGATGTCGTTGATAGCCTTGGCCACAGTCCGGCCCTTGCCAGTGTGCAGGGACATAATGCGGGTGGTTGCCATTGGCGGTCCCTCCCTTCAAAAGAAACGGTCCGCACTTGGCGGACCGTTTCTGTGTATTCAGTTTTCGCCGCACCGTTCGGCAATCGTCTTGCCCATGAGCCGAATATCCACATCCTCAGAGGGCAGAACCTCCCGCTTGTAGCCTCCGGTGAGCTTGTATCCCTGGTATTCCTCGTACCGGGAGCGCAGCACATCCCGCAGATTCTCCGGTGTCTGGCACAGCCGGGAAGTCACCCACTCGCTGTCACTTTTCCTGCTGTTCCAATCCACCACCAGATAGCCCTGGCTGGTAGTCAGCACCTCGCAGGATTCATCCTCCGCCAGATAATCCTTGAATACCTCTAACACTTTTTTATAGGTCAGCATGATGAACACCTCTTGATTTTGATTTGATACCAGCATAACCGCACCGGCGATTTTTTGCAAGGATGCGGTCCCACCGCTTATTCCCGATGTGTCGGGAATTGAAAAATTACTTTCTGTCTACGCCGCGCATAGTCCAGAGTTTTCGCCGCCCCGCCCCACCCATGTGTGACGCCGGAGATTACCACGTCGCTCTCCCGGACCATCCACTCATTTCTCCTGACAATGGCGTAGCGGGGCGGCACGTTTTCAAGCGGCGGATAGGTGGTACTGTCATAGCGGGAAATGTCAATCTCCCGGTTGAGGTAAGCCAGCACCAGAATGGCCGTGATGTGGGGATAGACCGCTTTCTGCCGTCTCACCGCCGCCGATGCCAGACTGTCAAAGTCTCCGTAGCCACCGAGGTAGAAGGTGGCCGCGCCGCCCTCTATGAGTGACGGGAGTATTATGTCCAGCCACTTGGAGAAATCGCCGGTCCGATATAGTTTACTGTGGCCGCAGAACGTGACAATCATCCGCATCACCCCCATACCACCATAATACTCCGCAGGAAAGACTATACAAAGTCCGTTCAATTATATACCCTCCCACTTCAAAAGTCCATATAAAGTCTGTCTAATTTTGTGAAGATGGGTAAACTTAAAGAGACTTTTTATGGACGGGAGTGGTATAGATGGATACGCGGAAACAAGTGTCATTGCGTATCCAGCAGCTTTGTGCGGAGCATGGGTATAATATCAATTCTCTGGCAAGAAAAGCTGGCATCCCGCCCACAACGCTGAAAAATATCATATATGGCAACAGTCATAACCCTGGCATTATCACAATCAAACTGCTTTGTGATGGGCTTGGAATTTCTCTTTATGATTTTTTTGATACGGATTCTTTCAAAGACACTGAATTAGAAGATATAGATTAGAAAATGAACAGCCGGGGCAGTCCCCGGCTGTTCATCGTTACTGGAGCTTTGCCAGAGAGGTGAGAATTTTCTGTGCCGCGTCCCACAGCCCGTCATAGCTCTGCCGCAGTTCCTCCAGGTCCGCATCATAAAACCGGCCTGTCTCATGGACGCGGCGGGTGAGCTGGTTGAGGTTGTTGCTGGACCGGCGCAGCAGGGAGACCATCTCCCGCAGCTCCGGCAATTCCAGATTGACCACATAGCCGTCCACGGCCATCTTGCGGAGATATGCCGCCATGTTGGTTGTGCCGAGCTGTTCCATCTTCTGCTCAATCAGCGTCCGCTCCGACCGGGTGACGCGGAATTTCAGCTGGACCTCCCGCTGACGGTTCGGGGCTTTCATCGCTCCTGCCCCTTGGACCTGGATTTGCCTGGGACGCTGGGAGCGGCGGAGACGGCGGATTTCTCTTGCAGTTTTTTCTTCACGGAGGGGCGGCGCAGCACCAGGGGCTGAAAGCGGTTTTCGTCTTTGAGAATCAGGGCATAAGTTCCCTTCCGACCCTCCAGCCTGGAGAGGGACAGAGACTGGAAGGGCAGCATGGACATGAGCCGGTCCGTGTCTTTGCTCCCGGCCCGCGCCAGGAAGTCCGGGGAGACCTGGGCCATGTAGTGGGTTCCGTTGGGGCTGTTGGGTTCCCGTTCCTCTTGAAGCCGCTTCAAAATGTGTTCGGCCTCCGCCTTGATGTCCGCCGCCTTGAGGGGCTGTCTCAGCAGAAATTCATGCCGCGCCTGACTGACGAACATATCAAGAAGGCCGGAGTGAGCGCGCGTGATAAGGTAGGAAGTATCCCGTCTGCCTCCCTCAAACACAACGGGAATGGACTGCGCCCATTTTTTGTTAGATTGGGAGACACGCCCATCCCCGCCCTGGGCCTGCACCGTGTTCGCCAGCACATAGAGCATCCGCTCATAGCCGAACCGCTTCACCACATCCCGCACCGCCGCCTTTACATCGAGGCAGTTGTCATGGTAGTGACCGCTGACCGCTTTTTCAATCGCCTCTTTGCAGGCGATGTTGGCGCGGTTGGAGGCAATGTGCTGATCTCCCTCACCATGCTGATAAGCGTACTCATACGATTCTTTGTAAAGCGGGGCCTTGCAAAGTTCCTCCGCCTGCCGGATCACCGTGTCCGCCCGGTCCTCAATTGCCGCCGTGATGTTGTCCATCAGATTGAAGTCCATGTTGCTCCAATTTTTGTAGACATCCGCCAGGGGCGTGGGAGAATCCAGCAGCGCGGACACCTGGGCCTTGGTCAGCTCAATGAAGTCCATTGCCATCAGAATATCCTCGCGGGTGCTGTATTCGGCGGTATGGTTCAGAATTTCCTCCGGGGGCTGGGCCACCAGCCACGCCCGGTATTTATCCTGCTCCGCGCTCATTTTCTCATAGAGCGCGTTTGTCAATTTTTCAGCGTCCAAAATGTTTTCCTCCATTTCATTTTTCGTCAGGTTGTGGTAAAATGAGTGAAAATATCGAAGGTGGGGATGAGCCGTGGCATACAGTGACGAGATGTGGGCAGAGGCCAAAAAGAAATGCCGGTTGAATCAGGAAGATATTGCCCTTGCCAAACGGCTGGGGCTGAATCCGCGCAGCCTTATCAAAAACATCCCCAGCAAAAGCGAACCGTGGAAAGCCCCCGTCAAGGACTGGCTGCATGAGATAGATGCCAAGCGTCAGAAAAAGGCGGCGCAGAAGCAGCGCCGGAAAGAGAAGTCAGGCGGGGGCAGCCCCGCCTGACGGTCAACGCTCCTGCCGGGGGCGCTTGGATTTATCGGGGACCTTCTCCCTGGGCGGAAGGGGCCGCTTCAAGCTGTCCAGCACCGAGGGACGGGCGCTTTGGGCAATAGCCTGCTCCCCCTGGCTGTGGCTTCCGTCAATATTCAGCAGCACATCCAGCTCCGCGAGGCGGGCGGACTTCTCCTTCAGCTCGTCCTCCCGTGGGAAGGGCTTGCCGACTTCGGCCTTTGCCGCCTCCCGCTGGTCAAAGAGGTTTTCCAGCTGGGTCCTGACTGCCTCCAGCCGCTCCGGCATCTTATCAAGGGTGTGGTCAATGCGGACCAGAGCGCCAGCCGGGTCCATGCCAAGGGTTGTCCGGTGGGTCATCGCGCCTTTCAGCACCAGCTCGCGCTGGAAATTGCGGACCTCTGTGAACATGGTAAATCCCCGGTAGCTGCCGATCTCCACCATCTCCGCAATATCCCCCGCCATATACGCTGATAGAAGCGCCTTGCCCGCCTCCTCTTTGTCAGTGAAGGTCTCCCCCTGCACCATCATCCCGGCAAAGCCCTGGCTGACCTCCGCAGCGGCGGGACCCTCCGTGTCGGTGGTCCCGGCCTGGACGGGGAGCGCGGGTGCGGCCTCTGCAACCTCCGTGGCCTCCGCCGTCTCCGCCTGCTCCGCCTTGGCCGGTTTGGGCTTTTCCCTGACCACGAGGGGGTGGGGATGTTCGGACAGGGTTTGCATATCGGCCTCCAGGCCCTTGATGAAGCCCTGGTGCTGGGCGATCTGCTCCGGGAAATATTTCAGAAGATTGTCCTCCATCTGGAACTGCTGGCTCTGGTGGGCGGACTTCATAATTTTGAGCTTGGACACGTCCACATCCAGCTCCATGCGCTCTTTGA
>CAMWBA010000196.1 GCA_947172355.1 uncultured Bacillota bacterium | reverse complement strand
GTGTCGTGGACGAGATGGGTGATGCCTGCCTGCCGCGTTCTGTTGACGGCTTGGCCGAGGAGCAGGTTGGCGGAGTGACATTCACTTTGGAACAGGAGGCTGTATGAAAAGAGGAACAACAATCAGGTGGGACAGAGATCTTCATGATAAATCCATTGTCGTGATTCAAAAGCGGCGTGGACATCTGTCCTTGGAGGAGATCGAGGATATTCTGCAGCATGAGGATGGTGGCAACTGGAACGGTCATTATGTAATCCATCTGAACTGCTCGGAAGGTACTCTTGGAGGCAATGGGCTGTTCATGGACAATCCAGCAGGTGATTCTGTCGAACTCTACCCGCTGGAGTCGGAGAGTGAATGCCCGGTCTGCGGACGGATGCTTCCGCCCTTCGAGTATTGCCCCAACTGCGGGAATGACTGGAGAGACATGGAGAACAGCGTTGAGAAGCGGCTGGCGTCCATACGTCAGGAAGCCGCGTGGGAAATCCGCAAGGAGGCCCTGACGCCGGAAGCTCATGCTGCATGGTACTGGAGCTACATCGGCGCTGTGGACATGGCCCGGCAGATGAATTTCATTACCGAGGAACGCCGCCGGGAGTTATACCAAGGCGCGGAGGAACTGAAGCCAGAGGGGCATCACGCTATGGAGCACGGTCAGAAGATCGAAGATCTCTTGGCTATGAAACTCCATGCCGGCGATTATGTGAATACGCCCCGGTTTTGCAGCGTGCAGATCGAGCGGGTTTACAGGGATGAGGCAGAAATGCGTCGGGACGGCTACACAGAGCCTACGGACTACCGGGATCGCGAGTATGTGGTCTGTGGAAAGTCCACCGGGCTGAACCGAATGGCTTTTGCCGCCGCGCGAAGGGAAGCCTATGGTATCTGATTCTATGTTTGAGAGGAGATATACGAGTTATTATGTCATGCACGGTGATGAATCTGGAGCCGCTGGCGGCATTGGCAAATGCTGTCGAGGACAGGCTCAACTGCGACTTTGACTTTTGGGGATTTGAGGCCCCGGACAGTCTCCGCCGTGAACTGAAAGACTGCCAAAGCGCCGGCCTTTTTTCCGCCGAGGACATTTACCGCCGGCTCTATGCGCTCAATGTCAGGGCCTACAACAGCCGGTACAGGAACCAGCAGGAACCCGGTGACGAGGAGGCCCCCACCATTGACGGGAGCAGGTACGTTGTCCATCATGGCCCGAAGTACCGGGAGCATGGTTATGCCGTATGCCCATGGCATTACCAGCTTGCCCAGCTCCTCGATTTTTGGCTTTATCAAACTTCGGAGAGTGCGACGCGCAGTAATCCGCTGCGGCTGGCGATGGGAGAGTTCAGGGACAACCTCTACCACTTTATTATCCGGAACAACCCGCATTATTTTTCTGTGCGGTGGGGCGAGCTGCCCTCCTCCAGACGCGGGGAAGTCCAGGGAGAGGCCGGTCCGTGTACCGAGTGAGCATGAGTTGTTGATTGATCGGCAGAGGATGGGGATAGCTTGTCTCCATCCTCTGCGCGTCCATAAGGGAGGTATGATAGCCGTCAGATCGAGGGCATTACATGCAGGACTGTATTTTTGAGACGACGAATGGAGGTATGTATTCATGAAGCAAGTCGTTGTGTGCCGGCCAGTGAACAACATTCCCATCAACGGTGCGATGGAGTATCTTCTGGATGCCGAGTGTGGCGTCAGAATCTTTGACAGCAGGGAGCAGGCCGAAAAGGAACTACGGGATGTTGGTTGTGTCGATGAGGAACTGCGGCACATGCTATTTCTGGAGAGCTGCGGCACCTGCCTGCGCTGTGGCAGTCCGCTGTTCAAGAGCCTGATTCCCCAGTACAAATATCAGTGCTTTGCCTGTGATGAGGATTTCTACAGATGCGAACAGGAGGGTGAGCCATGTGGGACACATACCACGTTTTCCTTGTGCAGCTGAACGGCCGGTCTTACCGCGCTTCATCGCCGATGGACGATGCCGCTTTTGATCGGCTGATGGATAGTCTCCAATGGCGGATGCCCTATAACCTGCGTGCGTTCCACTGCGGCAATCCCAGGCAGGCGTTGGAAAATCCGGTCTTGCAGACGTTTCCGATGTTGCCGGAGCCGGTAGAGCACATTTTATCAGAAATACCGGCACAGAAGATGCGCCTGAAAGACAAGCGGCGCCAGCAGACCTTACCTGTGCTGCACAAATGCGGAAATTATGTGATTGCGGATACGGAGGACGGCTATGGCCGTCTGTACTGCGTGGATGGTTCCACTTCCAGCCTGATTACAAAGCTGGAGGCAGAACCTATCACACTGAGCGAGGCCGGTGCTTATATTGACCGGCACCACCGGCACAATGCCGGGCCGAAGTTCCATAAATTCTCCATCTGCCTGCGGGTGGCTGGGGAGCCGGAGCCCGTAGGCGTGGCTGTAGCAAGCATACCAAAGGCCCGGCATCAGATGGATGGCGAGACGCTGGAAATCAACCGCTGCTGCACCGATCCGCGTTATGCCGATGTATGCAGTAACCTCTATGCCCGCGCGATTCGCATCGGGCGTGAGATGGGCTATCGCCGGTTTCTTACCTACACGCTGCCGGCTGAGAGTGGAAGCAGCCTGCGGGCGGTGGGCTTTCAACCGGATGGCATTGTGAAAAGTACAGGCGCCGGGTGGGATTCACCGTCCAGGCCCAGGAACACAAAGCAGTATCCGGTGGGTGATAAACTGCGCTGGGTATTCTATGCAAGCTGAACGGAATATCCAGTGCGTGAAACGAATTACAACATGACGGAGAGATTTTAATGTTCACATTCCAAAAGCCAAGTCTGACGGGAGCCTCATGCCAAGCCCATTTTTTCACTTGGGCGCAGCTAAGCGAAATGTGCTCTGCCCTATTGACTGCCTTTTTCGGCCACTCCACCCCGGCCCAGGCCGTTGGAGAGACCAACTGCGACAGCTGGAGCTTGAAGCTCCTGGAGACACCTTTATCCCGTGAAGCCTTGGAGGTCATCTTCACGGCCCTCCAAGCTGATGACTATGAGCGGGATGTAAATGATTTTGGTGAATACCCGGTCTGGGAACTTTCTCAATCTCTGGGCCGGAAGCTCGTGTCGCTGACGTTGCCCTTCGTTGTGGAGGCATCCCACGCTGCGGACGACGGCGTCTGGTTTACAGGAAGCAAAGCAATGTATGCTGTTACGGTCATTCGCCAGCGGCAAGAAGGGCGGAATAACGAGTTGTACTATTCTACCTTTCTGATTGCGCAGGATCGGCTTCCGGAGCCAAGTGAAGCAGCCTGTGAAGCCTACCTGCGGAAAGTCATCTGCGATTTCCTCCAGACCGAGGCCGGGAAACGAGCCTATGAGGATACCTGCGAGGATTTCAACTGGGGCGATGTAGAGATGGAGATCCCCGATGAGTTTTTCTCCGCCTATGGTGTAACTCACTGTAGTAGCGGCTCTGATGCCGATAAATTCCTTTGCTGTGGTACGGCCGGTATCCTGGTCAATCAGGATGAACTTTTAGGGCAGTGCATTTGTGATGAGGAGGCTGCAAATGGGTGAAATCAAGAATAGACAGAGGCCGGACAGTGTAGATGCTGCTATGGAGTTGACTGCGCCCTCTGGCAATACGGATTCCATACTCCACTACATGGGTCTTGCAATCGACAGAAGTAATCTGTACAGCAAGGATGCGCTTATAAAGCTGCTGGACACATGCGGGGGCTTGGATTCAACCCTGGACAAGGTGCGCGACACCTATACAGAGCGATTTGGCAATCAGCTGATCTGGAAATATCCTTTTTCCGATTCTATGCAGGACGGCGGCACAATCATCCCCGTTCAAGAGGGATTCCTGTTCCTTCCGTATAACTGTGTGTTTGAGCATGGAGGCGCCCGATATCAGCTGAGCGGCGCTGAGCTTTTAAGTGCAGAGGACATCCGCACACTCCAAACGGAGTGCAGGGCTTATATGGACGGTCTGCTGTCTGCTTTGCGCGATATGGAACATACGATGCAGGCCCGCCCCGCTACACAGTATGCTGGTACACAGGGGAATTGCAGTATGAACTCTCAGCTGGCTGCGTCAGAACAGGACGGGGCGGATACCTGCCCTTGCAGTCTGCAGGAAAATGAGCTTCGGCAGTATGTCGTGACGATAGAGGAACACATATCCCAGGCGTTCCCCATTGCCGCTGTTGATATTTCCACTGCGATGGAAGAAGCTGAAAAGCAGTACTGCTGCGGTTCGCTGGTGGTAGATCCGTCACAGCCCACAGCTCGTCTTATGATGGCACAAGAGAAAGACGGCGGCGAGGAAACCGAGTGGAGGGAGTTTTGAGCGCACAAGGCCGCCAAGGCCTGAAAATTCTATCGTTTGGCGCGGGGATGCAATCCACGGCACTTGCCCTGATGTCCTGCGAAAACGCCACAGCGAAGAAGCAGGATCTTCCATCGCCATACCCCTGGGTCCCTGTTTACGATCTGGTCCTATTCTGCGACTTGGGCCTGGAACCCTCTTGGGTG
>CAMWBA010000195.1 GCA_947172355.1 uncultured Bacillota bacterium | reverse complement strand
CGGGGAGGATGAGGTAGAGGGGCTGGCGGAAAAGGCCAAGGAGTTTGTGAAGGACGTTTTGGCGGATGAGACCAGCGAATATTACGGCATCGTGTCCTACTTTATGGAGTTTCACCGGGACGATCTGCCGGAGAATATGGTGAAAGCGCTGTTCCCGGTGGAGAACCCCTCCGCCCTCACCCTGACGGAGATGGCAGACTACCTTCAGCTCAAGCGTTTTGGCAGCCTCTTGGATGAAGAAACGGAGGAACAGAGATTCATTATGGACCTGACCTTTGACCCGGAAATCACCAATGAGCTGTTGGTGATTTATTTCAACGCGGACAGGCAAATCGTGAACATCTCCCACGAGAGCTGACGGCAGGAGGCTGACATAAATGGACAGTGAAAAAATTACAGCGTTCGTGCAGGAACATTGGAACATCATTCTGATCGTGGCCGGTGTGGTGCTGATCGTAGGGGCGGCTCTGAACTGGAACTGGCTGTGCGACCCCACCGGCGCGCCACAGTCCCACCGCTATGGCAGGAGCACCCGCAGGGTGATCTTCTTCTTGCTGGGCGGGGCGCTGGTGGTCGTGAGCGTTTGGAACATGGTACTGGCGGGGCGTTAGCACGATGATGAAAGGAGCATCATTATGGGACTTGATATTTACGCTGGCACAATGACTCGATACTATACGCACAACTGGAAAACCGCCGTTCAGCAATGGGCAGAGGAACACGGATATACTTTTCAGCGTATTACTCCAAGCGGCAATGAAATCCCGGAAGATGAAAAAATGTCCCCCGCTGAAATTCAGGCGGATATTGAAAACTGGCAGCAACAGGTTTTGTCAGCGATCACCCAGCCGGGGCAAAAACCTTACACCCCATGGACGGAAAACAACGAAAAGCCTTATTATACCGACAAGCCGGACTGGGATGCCTTTGGCGCTATGCTGCTGGTCGCCGCCTGCCATGTTTATGGGGAACCTGTACCAGATACCATAGAGAAAGATTGGCAGTTTTTGGACTACCCTTTGATCGACCGGCTTTCAGAGGATACGGATAAGGTCTGGTCGCTGTTTCGAGGTGCATCCTGCTGGCTGCCGCTGCCGGACAGCTTTATGTTCCAGGGGCCGATGCCAACTGGCGATCAGACGATGATCGCTACCACAGCCGGACTCCGCAAGGAGCTGGAACGGCTTAATCAAATGGCGTGGCAGGCGGATGAGGACATGATCCTCCAGTGGGAACAGACTGAGGGCTATCCGACAGATGGGACTGTTGGCGCAGACGGTGTGATAACAATGGGGGCTGAATGTATCCAGTACAACACACAGTCCCTGGCGAAATATGCGTTTTCCCTCTTTTATCAGGCGCTAAAGTTTGCTGAGGAAAATCAAGTGCCGATTCTACTGGATTACTGATGCCGGATTGCGCAAGAAAGGATACGACTTCCTGTGAAAGCAAAAGCTGGAGATGTTTTCACCATCTACAATCACTATTTGAACCGCTACACCGCCTGTCAAATCACGAAGGTGGAGCCGAACGGGAGCGCGGTCTGCCTCCCTCTGGATTGGTCCGGCCCGGAGCCGCTGGGAGCACATCAACTGGGAGGTCTAAAGCCTCTCTATGAGGACTTCATGTACTGGCCCAGATGTCTACGTCTGTGTAATGTAGCTGCGGAAGTGCCATCCCACTACATCTACGTTGGCAATCGCCCGTCCTTCTGCTAGGAAAGCAGCGATGTCTATGGCCCTTGGGATGATGGATATGAGGTATACCGCCAGCTCCAGTGGCAGGAGATTCCAGAGGGACAGCGCCGGGTATTCAAGTCAGCGATAGACAGCACAGAAACCGTTCAGCTGGCCGGGACTGAGGTGCGGGTAAATACCCGTCGTCTGCATGATAAATATGTCCCCTTCGGCCATGCGGAGGATTTGCGTTCCCTCCCCTGTCTGTCAGCACTGAACCTGGAATGCTGGCACCCAGGTCTTTTAGAATATCTGCGGACAAATCCATTTTTGACAGAACTCTCTTTCGCTGTCCCCGGATGCCAACAGCTTGACCTTCGGGGAAGTCATCTGAGCAAGCTGCTGATCGACCTGACAGATGTGGAGGAACTATGGCTGAATGAAGAAATGGAGCAGCTCTGTTTCCTGAATACCGGACCGGAACGATGCCGCATTCATGCCAAGGAGGAGGGGGGCGCGTCTCATGCTCCAATTTCGCCGGAGTGTCCGGGCACACCCAGAACTGACTGGCCTGCACAGTCTGCATGGCATTGAGATCAACGAAATAGACTTACAGGAACTATCCTCTGACTACCCCCATCTGCGGGAGCTGCGCTTGTGGGGCAAGCCAGGGAATATCCGCAATTTCGCTGCCGTGGAGCAATTTCGAGAGCTGGAGGAATTTTCTACCTATGACCTGTTCGGTTTTACCGCACAGGAGATTCCCGGACCAGAACGGATGCCCCACCTCCGCTGGTTTTGGATGACAAGTCTGCCGGAGGACGCGGCAAAGGAGGCCAAAAAGCTCTATCAGAAAAAACGTGCGGAGGGCTTTGACTTGTGGATCACAAAACCCAGAAAAGCGGAGTGGCTGGCCCAAAACCTGGACAACCCCTTTCGCGGCTGGGACGGCGCAGAACATATCCCTGCCGCCCGGAAAGCGACCAGCCAATACCGCAAGACCCGGAGTGAACTGCTGAAACTCTCTCAGGAACCGGGCCAGGATGTCCAGGAATACGCTCTGGCCGCTGTTGCCGCCTATACGCAGACCTTCAATAAGATGCGCTTTATTGAAACAGAGGAACGGGATGAGATTTCCACGGCGCTTTGGGGTATCCTGGATGCCCTGCCGGAGGGTGTTTTTCAGAAAAATGCTTTGCTGGAGGAATTTGAGAGACTGCGGAATTTTTAACGGAGCGTCAAGCATGAGACTGACCGAATATCAGAAAATTAACCTTAAAGGGGGAAACTGATGTGAACCAGGAACAAATGAATGCCGCTATGGAATCCCTGACCGAGTGGCTTGCTCACCCTGCGGAGCTGGGCAAGGCCCCAGCAAAAATCGAGTGTGCCGGGGAGTTTGACCTGCACGATCTGCACTACTACATTTTTAAGTACAAAAAGAGCCTGATGGGGAAATGGCTGCTGGGCGTCTGCGGCGGCTACGAGGGGGACGAGCTGGAGCACTGCGGCCATGTGTTCAGCGAGATGGAGAACTATGACCCGGCCACTGCCCAGGAAAAGGCCATTACCTTGGTGGAAATGATGCGCTCCTACTGGATGGAGCAAGCCCAGCGAGCGGAAGAGCAAAAGGAGAACCCCGGCACCTTCGTCAATTATGTTCTCCTGAAAGAGGCCAAGTGGGACAGAGAGGCCCTTCTGCGGGACCTGAAAGAGACCTGGGGCATTGAGGATGAACCCGATGACGGCGGAGACGAGGACGGCGAAGATGAAGAAACCGATGAAGTGTTCGCTATCAGCTATCAGGGGGCTATGATCGCCGTATCCTTTATGCCTGCGCCCATTCCCAACGGCGAGGCGGAGGAGGCCGCGGCCAAAAACTTCATGTGGCCCAACGGGGCGGAACAGGTAAAAGGCCATGCGGCCCATCTTCTGATTGCCGTCATAGGCAAGGAGATTTCTCCCATTGAATGCGGCACATTCCTCACCAAGACAGTGACCTCCGCCTGCAAGCAGGATGGGGTGCTTGGCATTTACACCGGCGAGGTGGTCTATGCCCCGGACTACTATCAGCATTTCTCTGGGATGCTGGAGGAAGATTTGTTTCCCATTTACAATCTGGTCTGGATCGGGCTTTACAATGGCAATAAGGGCCTTTGCGCCTACACCGACGGAATGCGGTACTTCGGCTATGATGAGATGGAGGTGTTGGACAGCCAGGCCGACGCCCAAACACTCCACGGTTTCCTCTCTGACATTGCCAACTATGTGATTACCGAAGATGTGGTTCTGCGTGACGGAGAAACCATTGGCTTTTCCGAAAAGCAAAAGCTGCCCATTACAAAGAGCAAGGGCGTTGCCGTAGAGGGGGACAGTTTGAAAATCGAATTTTAGGTTCTCTAAGCATTTTAATTCCCTTTGTACTGCTGTTTTTTCCAGAACAGCAACACAAGGGAATTAATTTTTTGATATTCGATTTTATAGGAGAAAATATCCTTGACAAATGGCGTCTTGGTTCTCAATGCTTACGGATTCCCCGGCTCGCTCGTCGTCATGGGAGAGCCTTTCGTATAGGGCGGTGAGTTTGTCTTTCTCTGTCTGCTTCTTCATGGTGTGTAACCTCCTTTCTTTGAGGGTGCGCGCTTCCCTATAACCCTATTATACTTATCTGTTCGGGTCTGTGACAACATAGCTGCTGTGCATTTGCATAAGCGACGGTTTGACGAAAAACCTTGTCTTGCCGCTGCCGGAACCGCCGATCACAAGGATATTTTTGTTTCTTGCATATTTCGGCTGCTTCGGGCGGCTGTTCATGGTGAGCCGTTCCGTCTGTGTCAATGGGATATTGTTCTCAAATACCGGGTCTGTGTACGGCTTTATATCGTCGGCGGTTC
>CAMWBA010000194.1 GCA_947172355.1 uncultured Bacillota bacterium | reverse complement strand
ACAAGGTCTATGAGTTCGAGGAGAAGCCCCCCCAGCCCAAGAGCAACCTGGCCTCTATGGGTATCTATGTATTCACCTGGTCCAAGCTGCGCCAATACCTCATCGCGGACGAGGCCGACCCCAATTCTTCCAACGACTTCGGCAAAAACATTATCCCCAACATGCTTGACGCCGGCGAAAAGCTGATGGCCTACCGCTTCAGCGGCTACTGGAAAGATGTCGGTACTATCGACTCTCTGTGGGATGCCAATATGGATATGCTGGCCCGGGGCAGCGGTCTGGACATGTACGACGAGAGCTGGCCCATCTACGCCCGCACCCCTATCAAGCCCCCCCATATCACCGGGCCAAGGGCCAGCATCTCCCACTCCCTGGTCACCGGCGGCTGTCAGGTAAACGGCACCGTAGCCAACTCGGTTCTGTTCAACTCGGTCACGGTGGAGGAGGGCGCCGATATCCAATACTCCATTCTCATGCCCGGCGCAGCAATCAAGAAGGGCGCCAAAGTACATTACTCCATCGTGGCGGAGAATGCCACAGTAGAGGCCGGAGCTGTTGTGGGCTCCGCCCCTGACGGCGGCGAAAACTGGGGCATTGCCGTGGTGGCCAGCGGGGTCACCGTAGGTGAGAATGCCACCGTTCCGCCCAAGGCCATGATTCGTGAAGATGTGAAAGGAGGTGAGCAGGCATGAACGATCTGCACGGAATTTTGTTTGCCTACCGCTCCGACGCCAACCTAGGCGAGCTGACCCGTCCCCGCAATACCTGCTCTCTGCCCTTTGGCGGGCGCTACCGTCTGATCGACTTTATGCTCTCCAACTGCGTCAACGCCGGCATCACCGACGTGGGCGTAGTGGTCCATCAGAGCTATCAGTCTTTGCTGGATCATCTGGGCTCCGGCAAAGACTGGGACCTGAGCCGCAAACACGGCGGTCTGCGCATCCTGCCCCCCTTCAGTTACACGGAGCAGGGCCATGGCGAGTATCGGGGCAGCATGGAGGCTCTCTCCGGCGTCTATGACTACCTGCAAGACATCCGTCAGGACTATGTTCTGCTGGCCTGGGGCGATGTAGCCATTAACCTGCCTGTCAACCAGGTCTTCGAGCAGCATCTCAACTCGGGCGCTGACATCACCATGGTGTGCACCCCCACATTAAAGGGCGCGCCTCGGTTCTCCGAGTATGTGGAGGTCAGCGAGGAGGGCCGGATCACCGACCTGTCCGTACACCCCACCTCTGCCGACAAGGCGCTGGAGTCTCTGGAAATCTACATCCTGTCCAAGCGCCTGCTCATGGACATGGTGGACTACTGCGCCGCCCACGATGTGACTAACTTCAGCCGCGGTGTCCTTCAGCCCAGAATGAAGTCGCTGAAGATGATGCCCTATGTCCATAAGGGCTATGTGGGCCGCTTCCAGTCGGTGGGCGATTACTACCAGCGCTCCATGGATCTGCTGGACCCCGCCGTCCGGGCCGATCTGTTCAACCCCGCCCGTCCCATCCGCACCAAGGACCAGTCCAACCCCTCCACCTACTATGGACCGGAGTCCAAATCCTCCTGCTCTCTGGTGGCCGACGGCTGTTTCATCGAGGGCGAAGTGGAAAATTCCATCCTGGCCCGGGGTGTCGTGGTAGAGAAGGGCGCAAAGGTGTCCGACAGCGTGCTCATGCAGGGCACCGTTGTCAAGGCGGGGGCTTCCCTGTCCTATGTGATCGCGGATAAAGACGTAACGGTGAACGAGGGCCGTATGCTTATGGGCCACGCCACCTATCCCCTGGCCATCGCCAAGGGCTCCGTCGTGTAACCAATGTTCGGGCGCCCTCCTCACAAGGGAGGGCGTCTGAGTACCATTTTCGACGTTTCCCACCAAAGAAGACCGAAAAAAGCTGATTGATGTCTACATTAAGACTGCGGATCAGAAATAAACATCATATCGACAAGAAAAGGTGATTTTATGAAAATTCTCTTTGCAACCTCCGAGGCCGCTCCCTTCATCAAGACCGGCGGACTGGCTGACGTGGCTGGCTCTCTGCCCCAGGCCCTGGCGGCCGAGGGGCACGAGGTCAAGGTAATCCTCCCCCTGTACGAAGGGGTCAGCGACGATTGGCGGGCCAAGATGACCTTCTTAAAGTACTTCAATGTCACCTTGGCCTGGCGGCAGGTGTATTGCGGCATCTTTGAGTTAGAATACCAGGGTGTCACCTTCTGGTTTGTGGACAACGAATACTATTTCAAGCGCTGGCAGCTCTACGGCCACTTTGACGACTGTGAGCGGTTCGCCTATTTCTCCCGTGCGGTGGTAGAGGCCCCAGGCCAGTTGGGCTGGGCTCCGGACATCATCCACTGCAATGACTGGCAGACCGCTCTGGTGCCCGTCTATCTTCTGGAGGAAAAATACCGCATCCCCCAGCTGACGGGGGCCAAAACGGTATATACCATCCACAACATTGAGTATCAGGGCCGCTACGGCGACCAGGTGCTGCAGGACGTAATCGGCCTGGACCGCAGCTATTTCAACGAGGGAATGTTGGCTTACCATCGGGACGTCAACCTGATGAAAGGCGCCATTATGGCCTCCAACTTTGTCACCACCGTCTCCCCCACCTATGCCCAAGAGCTGCGCACCCCCTTCTATGCCCATGGTCTGGACGGGGTTATCAACCAGCAAAGCGGCAAACTGGAGGGCATTCTCAACGGCATCGACGTGGACCTTTACGACCCCGCCGCCATGACGGGACTGGCCGCCAATTTCACCCAAAAGACGCTGATTAAGGGCAAGGCCGCCTGCAAAGCCGCTCTCCAGCAGGCAGTAGGGCTCCAGGAGAACCCAGACATCCCCGTCATTGCCTGTGTCTCCCGTCTGGTAGGCCACAAGGGCTTCTCCATGGTCAACGACGCCCTTCACGATATCATGGGCCTGGATGTACAGATGGTGGTTCTGGGTACCGGCGACTGGCAATATGAAGAGGCGTTCCGCCATGCCCAGAGCCAGTATCCCGGCCGTTTCTCGGCCCAGCTGACCTATTCCGCCCCTCTGTCCAACATGATTTATGCCGGGGCCGACCTGTTCCTCATGCCCTCCGTCTCCGAGCCCTGCGGCCTGAGCCAGATGATCGCCATGCGCTTTGGCACTGTGCCTGTGGTGCGGGAGACCGGCGGACTGAAGGACACCGTAACCCCCTACAACAAGTATGAGGGCACCGGACGGGGCTTCACCTTCTCCAACATCAACGCCAGCGATATGGTCTGGGTGCTGCGGGAGGCGGTGGAGCTGTACCAAACCAACAAGAAAGCCTGGCGCGGTCTCCAGAAGGAGGGCATGTCTGCCGACTTCTCCTGGAAGAATTCCGCCCAGCAGTATCTAAACATCTACGAGCGTATTCTGGGCTGACAATATAGGAGCAGCCTGGAAAAGAGCTCTCCACCGCGATGAGAAAAATCGGTTTCCTGTTCAGCCTGCCGGGCATTGTAAGGGCCCTCGTCCAGCGGACGGGGCCCTTTTTGTCCCGCCGCCCCTCTAAAATTCTTCCAGTTTATTCCGTATCCATCGTTGACGCTCCCCCAAAAATCTGTTAAAATTAGAAGTCACGGGAGGCCGCTCCTCCCCCTTCTTTAGACCACAAAAAGCAGGAGGCACTGTTATGACAGAATATTCCGCTGAATACACCAAAGAACAGCTCACCGAAATGATCGAAGGCAAACTCCAGCGCAATTTTGGCTGCACGGTAGAAACTGCCAACAACAACCATATGTTCAAGGCCTGTGCTCTGGTCCTGCGGGACATCATGTCCCGTCACCGCATGGAGACTAACAACCAGGTGTGGGAGAAGCAGCAGCGGCAGGTCCACTATCTGTCCCTGGAGTTTCTCATGGGCCGTTCTCTGGAGAAGAACGCCTATAACTTAGGGCTGCTGGACACCTTGAAGGACGCCTTGGAGGGCATGGGCTTCTCCGCTTCCGACCTGTTCGAGTCCGAGCCGGATGCCGGCTTGGGCAACGGCGGTCTGGGCCGTCTGGCGGCCTGCTATCTGGACTCCATGACCACCCTGGAGATCCCCGCCACCGGCTACTCCATCTGTTACGAGCTTGGCATCTTCAAGCAGAAGATCATCGACGGCAAGCAGGAGGAGCTTGCCGACAACTGGCTGGGCTTGGGAGACGCCTGGCTGATCCCCAAGATGGATGAGGTTGAAGAGGTCCGCTTTGGCGGCAAAATTGTGGACCGCTGGGATGAAAACGGTGGCAACCACCCGGAGCATATCGGCTATACCGCCGTTCTGGCCATCCCTCGGGACATGAAGATTGCCGGCTATCAGACCAAGCATACCAACACCCTGCGCCTGTGGGATGCTAAGAGCCCCCTGCCGGTGGACATGTCCCTGTACTCCCGGGGCGAATATCTCAAAGCGGTGGAGCAGCAGGCCATGGCGGAGGTCATCGCCAAGGTCCTCTACCCCGACGACAACCACTATGAGGGCAAGTCTCTGCGCCTCAAGCAGCAGTATTTCTTTGTTTCCGCCACCATCCAGTCTATTGTCCGCCAGCACAAAGCCCAATATGGCACTCTGCGCAACTTCGCCCGGAAGCACGTCATTCAGATTAACGACACCCACC
>CAMWBA010000193.1 GCA_947172355.1 uncultured Bacillota bacterium | reverse complement strand
AGCCGAAGGTGCTGCTGATGGACGAACCCACCAGCGCCCTGGACCCCATTTCCACTTCCAAAATCGAGGAGCTGGCGATGGGCCTGAAGGAGCAATATACCATCATCATCGTGACACACAATATGCAGCAGGCCGCCCGCATTTCGGACTATACCGCCTTTTTCCTGCTGGGGGAATTGATTGAGTACGGTGAGACAGAAAAGCTGTTCTCCCGGCCGGAGTGCCAGAAAACGGAGGACTATATCACAGGGAGGTTTGGATAATGCGGAGCAAATTTGACGAGCAGCTTGCCCTGATGAAAAATGAACTGATTCAAATGGGCGCACTGTGCGAGGAGGCGATCTCCCTGGCGGCAAAGGCTCTGACCGAGGGGGACAAGACCCTGGCGGAGAAGGTCGGGCCGCTGGACGGGGAGATCGACCAGATGGAGCGGGATATTGAGAGCCTGTGTTTGAAGCTACTGCTCCAGCAGCAGCCGGTGGCCCGTGACCTGCGGCAGATTTCCGCCGCGCTGAAAATTATCACGGATATGGAGCGCATCGGGGATCAGGCGTCCGATATTGCGGAGATCATTCTGGCCATGCTGTCAGAGGGCTATGTCCCGGAAGATGTGGGCCATATCCGCGAAATGGCGCAGGAGACAATCAAAATGGTCACAGAGAGCGTGGATTCTTACGTCCAGCAGGATATAGAGCGGGCCAGAGCCGTGATTGCTCACGATGACACCATTGACCGCTATTTTACACAGGTCAAAGCTGTGCTGATTCAAAAAATCGCGGAGGCGCCCGCAGTCGGGGAGCACGCGCTTGACCTGCTGATGATCGACAAATACCTGGAGCGCATTGGTGACCATGCTGTCAATATTGCAGAGTGGGTTATCTTCTCCATTACCGGGAATAAGAACGGGCAGGCACATTGATGGTAAGGAGTGTCTGTGGTATGATAATCTCGCTCGGAAAGGGGGAAAGAACATGATTTTTTGCGTAGAAGATGATGAAAGCATCCAGAGCCTTGAACTCTATGCGTTACGAAGCGCGGGATTCGAGGTCAGGGGTTTTGTGGATGGCGATTCTTTCTTGGAGGCGCTTCGCACAGAAATACCCCAGCTTGTTATTTTGGATGTCATGCTGCCCGGAAAAAGCGGTGTTGAATTGCTGAAGCTGATGAAGGAATCCAGTGCGACCCGTGAGATCGCGGTCATCATGGCAACGGCAAAGGGAGCAGAGTACGATAAGATTCAGAGCCTGGACCTGGGGGCGGACGATTATCTGGTCAAGCCCTTCGGCATGATGGAGATGGTATCACGGGTCAAAGCGGTACTGCGCCGGTGTCACCCCAGGCAGAATCCAGAGATCCTGGCTGCAAACGATCTGGTGATCGATCTGGCGGAGCATACCGTCATGGCGGGCGGTGAGCGGGTTTCCCTCACCTATAAAGAATTTGAATTGCTACGCCTGTTTATGTCCTCCCCCGGTGTTGCGTTCACCAGAGAAAAACTCCTGACCAGCATCTGGGATTCGGACTATTCCGGTGAAACCAGGACTGTGGATATGCACATCCGTACCCTGCGGCAGAAGCTGGGAAGTTATGGAGCAATGATTGAAACGATTCGTAATGTCGGCTACCGGCTGGAGGTAAAACCATGACCAAAAGAATCTTTCGGTCCATCCTGTGTGTAGCGGCGGCGGTACTGCTGGCAAACCTCGTCATTGTCATGGGATGTTTGTATGACTACTTCGGTTCCGTTCAAGAGGCGCAGTTAAAAGACGAACTGCGGCTTGCGGCTTATGCGGTGGAGGAAAACGGACAGGACTATTTAGAACACCTGTCAGAACGCGATTACCGCTACACCTGGACCCCGGACTACCGCCTGACCTGGATTGCGTCTGATGGCACAGTCCTTTTCGACACGCTGGATTCCGCAGAAAATATGGAAAACCACGGAGATCGCATTGAGGTCCGGGAAGCATTTGCGAAAGGTGAAAGCAGCAGCATCCGTTACTCCACCACACTCACAGAGCGGACGCTCTACTATGCCAGGGCATTGAATAACGGAACTGTGCTGCGCATCTCCATCCGGCAGGTGACGGTATTGGCGCTGGTTCTGGTTATGCTCCAGCCTATTCTGCTGGTAGCGATTCTTGCAGTCATTCTCTCTGCTGTCCTTGCAAATTGGATGTCCAAGAAAATCGTCCAGCCCCTTAATTCACTGGACCTGGATCATCCGCTGGAGAATAACGCCTACGAAGAATTAGCGCCCCTTCTCAGCCGCATCCATCAGCAGCGTCAGCAGATTGCCGCACAACTTCACAGCTTGAAAAAGCAGACAGATGAATTTGCACAAGTGACCAGTCACATGAAAGAGGGTCTGGTTCTTCTTGACAATGCAGGAAAAATTCTAAGCATCAATCCAGCGGCACAGCAAGTTTTTGGAGTGGAAACATCCTGCAATGGACAGGATTTTCTGACCATAGATCGAAGCCGTGATCTGCACTTCGCCATACAAACAGCAGTATCCGAAGGACACAGTGAGGTTAGGTCGGAGCGAAACGGGCGGGAGTTTCAATTTGACATCAGCCGGATCGAATCGGAGGAGGCCTTTGTTGGAACGGTGCTGTTGGCCTTTGATGTGACGGAACAGGCATTTGCGGAGCGGAATCGCCGGGAATTTACCGCAAACGTATCCCATGAGCTGAAAACGCCGCTGCAATCCATCCTGGGCAGTGCGGAACTGTTAAAAAGCGGGATGGTCAAACAAGACGATATTCCCCATTTTTCCGGCCTTATCCACACAGAAGCCGCACGGCTGGTAACATTGGTAGAGGATATTATTCACCTCTCTCAACTTGACGAAGGCATGGTTTTACCCCAGGAGAGCGTGGGCCTCTTTGAAGTAGCAAAAAATGTGACAGACACCCTTAGCGATACTGCCGCGCAGAAGTGTGTTAATGTCTTGGTTTCAGGTGAGAATATCTGCATAAATGGTGTGCGCAGTTTTTTATATGAAATGATCTTTAACCTCTGTGATAATGCCATTAAGTACAATGTTGAGGGCGGAACTGTAAAGATCGTTGTCTCTAACAATGTAAAAGGTGCATCAATTACAGTAAAAGACACCGGAATTGGTATCCCGCCGGAGTACCAGTCCAGGGTGTTTGAACGGTTCTTCCGAGTGGACAAGAGCCGCTCAAAAGCGTCCGGCGGAACCGGGCTAGGTCTTTCGATTGTTAAACATATTGCACAATATCACAACGCAACAATCAACCTATGCAGTCAGGTTGGGGAAGGAACTACAATTACTATTGTATTTCCCCCAACTTGAAAAACAACCGTTCAAGTGTGGCCAGCAGAGGTAAGATTGTTCTTGTCCTGCTGGCTTATTTAATGATCTTCATTATTTCCCTCTTGAAGCCCAAGTAACTGTTCTGCAAGAAAGTCCAGCATATTAAGCAACACCATTTGATTAGCACGACTGCAAGCCCTAAACTTTCCAAGGAAACGGTTGATTTCTTCCTCATTTTCGTCTGGCTCTACATTGAACAGGTTACTTGTTGTAAGGCCCAAGCGATTTACAATCGGAAAAAGAATCCCATAGGACGGATTAACACTCCCGTGTTCAATGCCTTGAATCATCTTGATCGAAACGCCGGTTTGGTCAGAAAGTTCTTGCTGTGTTAGTTTGCAAGCCTTTCTTGCCCGTTGGACCCGACCACCCAAATATGTACGAATATCCATCGGCATAGTTTATCACCTCGGATATATTCTATCTTACCGATTTTCATATTTACATTCCCGAATAGCTCCTATTTAATAGGTAAAATCTTACTCTTTATATGAAATAGTGAACCCCTGTTGAGTGGCCATAAAAAAACGGCTCTCACAGCAGGGGCTTATCGTGCATCCACCTGTGATTAGTCCGTTGGAGGAAATCATGGGTGCTTTTCTTGTTTACAACAGATTTGGTGATTCACCAAAAAAATTGTTGTCCCCCATGAGGATTACCCTAGAATAAAAACCGCAAAATTTGACCTTTTTAGAACGTGTTATCCTGCTGATAATCCGGCAGGGAGACAAACCGCCAGAGAGTATAGGAAGCTCTCTGGCGGTTTCTTTTGTCGGTTTAGATCGAAATACGCTTGCATCCTCCGGTGCCGTGGGCCTCCACGAAAATCTGAAAGTCCATCACATTTAGATTTTCGGAGGGAGCGCAATGCAAAAAATTCGAGTGTCTAAAATTTCCTCTACAAACTTTGGGGAATGGGACAAAAGCCGTCCCATAAGTTTTTTAGCATCTCCCCAGGAGCATCGAAGGGGGGTGAGCGCATGAGCAGTCCGAGCGAACGGCGGCAGGAGTTGTTAGAGGTACTGTGCCGCAGAAGGCACGATACATACGACAATCTGGCCTTTGAGTTCAATGTTTCCAGAAGAACGATTCGCCGTGATATAGCGATACTCATGTGCTCTTACCCCATTGAGACTTCCAGAGGATACGGTGGAGGCGTAAGGGTTGCGGATGGATATTATCTCCATCGCAGAACCCTTAACAAAAAGCAGGTCGCATTACTTATTAGGCTGCGAGTTCAGCTTGATGGAGACGATTTGAATACGCTCCACAGCATCCTTCGCCTTTTTGCTCCTTCTCGCATATCCCCCAGCACCT
>CAMWBA010000192.1 GCA_947172355.1 uncultured Bacillota bacterium | reverse complement strand
TGAACTATGAACCAATCACCGCTGTCGGCATTGATGTATCCAAGGGGAAAAGCACAGTCGCTGTACGCAGACCGGGCGGCGAAGTGGTGCTGACGCCGTTTTCTGTGGAGCATGACGCTGTCGGACTGTCCAGTCTGGTAAAAACACTGCGGAGCATCGGCGGGGACATCCGCATCGTCATGGAACATACGGGGATGTACTGGCGGCCCATCGCCTTGGCACTAAAGGAGGCTGGCTTCTTCGTCAGCGTTGTCAACGCCATGCTCATCCACGATTTCAGCGACAACTCTCTGCGCAAGGTCAAAACGGACAAGGCCGACTCCATGAAGATCGCCAACTATGCCCTGTCCTTCTGGGCGGAGCTGCGGGACTACTCGCCGGAGGACGAGACCCGGCAGATGCTGAAAATGCAGAACCGCCTGTACCTGCGCACCAAGAAATCCAGTGTGGTCCTCCGCAACGGCCTGATCTCCCTGCTGGACCAGACCTTCCCCGGCATCAACACGCTTTTTGACAGCCAGCCCAAGCGTTCCAACGGGCATTTCAAGTGGGTAGATTTTGTGAAACGCTTCTGGCACAAGGACTGCGTGGCGGGCATTTCCCTCGCCGCTTTCTCGGACGCTTACCGCAAATGGTGCGCCAAATCCGGCTATCGCTTCTCTCAGTCTGACGCCGAAAAGTTCCATACCGCCGCCAGAAACGCTGTGGCTACATTTCCCAAAAGCGACAGCGTCAAGCTGCTCATCGCTCAGGCCGTGGACAGCCTGAACGCTGTTTACGATGCGCTGCATATCCTGCGGGGCGAGATGCTCCGGCTGGCCTCCCTACTGCCGGAATTTGATGTGGTCATGGAAATGCAGGGCGCTGGTGATGTCACCGGGCCGCAGCTCATGGCGGAGATCGGCGATGTGCGGCGGTTTACCCACAAGGGCGCTCTGGTGGCCTTCGCGGGCATGGACGCGCCGCCTTTCCAGTCCGGCACATTCGACTCCAAGTCCCGCCGCATCTCCAAGCGCGGTTCCCCCAATCTGCGAAAGACCCTGTTTATGGTCGCCAGCACAATCCTCCAGCACTCTGACCCGGCCAATCCCATATTTCAGTTCATGGATAAAAAGCGAGCCGAGGGCTAGCACTTTTATGTTTACATGGTGGCCGGCGCTGCCAAATTCCTGCGTATCTACTACGCCAGGGTGAAAGCACATCTGCTGGCCTTGGATGCTGAGGCAAGCACCGCCGCTTAACCGATAACATCAGCCCTGTTCAGCCGGTTTGCAAAAATCTCTCGCTGACCGGCTTGTTTTGTTATACTCATTTTCATGCCGCAAAAATTATGCTGACTTTTTTATTTTGGGGCTTGACACCTATTTGCAGGTTTGCCAAGTAGCGAAACCAGTTATATCATATTTTGTTTGAAAAGCAAAATATGAATACAGTGGCAGAAATATCTCAAAAGGTTCTTCCAAACCCAGAGGAAGCATGATAAAATATAAGAGAATGTTTTCTGCCATATAAGGAGATGCTGTCTATGGATAAAACATGGTGCCTGCCCCATTTTGAAAGAATGGATACAGCCGAAAAAATGACACGGATGCAGACATTGGCGGAACGATACAGTCTGCTGTTCAAGGGCCTGCAAACCTTTTCCCGTTGGGGGCAGAGCTGCACCACCGGAGTTTTTGAGAAAGACGGTCGGGAGCTTGCCTTTGTCCCCGGCAACACCATTACACTGGGCTGGGAGCAATTCTCTGAGGGATTGGACGAAGATAATCTGGCGGAGTTGAACTATGTATTCGGGGAATACGAGTACGAGGGAACTCCAGAAGATTTCATTTGTAAGGACATGGCCCCGGTCCGTCAAGCCACGATCTCCCCTATGCTGGTGGGGCGGGAACTGGAGGAGATCGGCTGGGAGCCGGTTGATTTCCAGGACCCTCGGCTACTAGAACACCCGGACTGGCTGAAGGAATTTGAAGATCATAAGCGTTCCAAGATGTGGGGGCTTAATCTGGTGGGCCACGCCCGGTTTGATTACACAGACGGCCAGTGGAGGGCGTATCTCTACCATGATGTGACCTATCCCCAGTTGAAAGAACTGCTGCGCAAACAGGGCTTTTCGCTCCCCACTGCGGAGGAATGGGCTTACCTCTGCGGCGGCGGATGCCGCACCCTGTTTCCTTGGGGGGACGGGCTGAAAAGCGATATGCACCTTCTCCACTTTGGAGCCCTGGAGGATAAGGACAAGCCCTATGATATGGAAGAACCGAATTTCTTCGGCCTCTCCATTGCCTATGACCCCTATATGCGGGAGGTCGTGGAGGCGGACACCCTCACCACCTGCGGCGGGGACGGAGGCTGTAATATTTGCGGAGGTATGGGGCCGCTGGTGGGCTTTCTCCCCTGTTCTCCTCACCGAAAGCCGGAGGTGCAGGAGGACAATATGCTGAATATTGACTACGATTTTTGCCGCCCTATTATACGGGTGGATGACTGCCGTTGACAATGGACATTAAACGGAAAAATAAAGAAAGAGAGATACAGATATGGGCGCTTGGGGCATAAAAGCATTAGAGAGCGACGAAGGGCTGGATGTGCTGAACATCCTTGAAAACGAATATGTGCCAGAGCATCCGGTGATGGATTTGGGCGAGGTCATCCAGCTGATGAAAGAGCAGACTATGCTGGGGGAGGAACTTTCACAGATTGATTTTCTCTTTGACAATACCGCCATGGCCTTGGCGGAGCTGTATTTCCAGTGGAAGGACCACGGCAGGTTTGACTACAACAGCGGAGAGAATGTCTGGAGGAAAGTTACCGGCTTTACCGCCGACAAGGATGCTCTTGCTTTCCTATTGCGGCAGCTCACCGACATCAAAAACGAGGTGCCGGACGAGGACGGTATTCGGGAGAGCGTGGAGCTTTGGAAGAATGAGGGCGGCGGAGAGATCGACCCCGCATGGTTGGAGCATTTGAATTGGCTGATTGGGCGGCTGGATTCGGAACAATCTGGGGAGGAACAGGAGATGGACATTTTACAGCAGTGCCAGAAGTGGCATGAGAACGATGAATACCAGAAAATCATTGATACACTGGAGGCCATTCCCGCCCAGGAGCGCACCCCAGAGATGGACAGCGAACTGGCCCGTGCCTATAACAATCTGGCGACTCCCGGCAAGCCGGATTATTCGGAACTGCTCAGAAAAGCCATCGCTCTGCTGAAACCCCATGAGGAATATTTTGCGGGGGACTATTTCTGGAACTACCGCATGGGTTATTCCTATTACTTCTTAGATCAGGAGGGCCGTGCCCTGCGGTACTTTGAAAAGGCGCTGGAGGCCCGCCCTGACGATGAGGACACCAAGGAGTTTATCAGTTGGTGCCAAAAAGGTATCTCCTGGCCTCAGTTTTCAGAGTGTTTCCGGGAGAGAACGGAAAATTGGTGGGAAACCTTTGCCGAACAGGAGGCAGAGCTGCGCCGGATGATGGATGAGGACAAGAACCTGGACCTCACCCGCGGCGCAGAGATTGCGGCCCAAATGGAGGAAATTCTGAACCTTGTCTTTGACGAGATTTCCTTTGAGATGGGCTTTAACGGGGAAAAATATGAGCTGATCCTCACCCCGGAGGGGGATAAGGTCAAGCTGTTTGAGCTGGTCTACTTTCAAAGACACGCCCCTGAAAAGGTACTGGAGCATTGGAACATCCTGGTAGGCCGTAAGCCAATCCGGAATATCGGCCTGCGGACCGATGATGGTTGGGATATTTCCGGGGAGGATGTGCAAATCTGGCTGGAGGAACAGGGCAAGAACAGCTTTGCCATCTCCGCCTACTGTGAAAAGCTGCTGCCTATGCTCCGGGAGGAAGAAGGGCGGGTGTGGTGGATGCTCACCACCCTCACCGACCAGGTGCTGGGTGAGATTCCCCATATGCGGTACATAGACAGTTTCGATGTGCTGGAGGAATCCAAGGCTGAACCGTCCATTCTCATGTCCCACTTGCCTGACAAACTGAAGGAAAGGGGACTGGACCTCTCCACCGACCCGGAGGCTTATCTGGAAAACTACACCGGCTACCAAATGAAACCGAAGGAGGACCCGGAGGCCGACTGGCGGCTGGATGTGATGGTGGGGTCCACCTGCTGTGTCCCTCTTATCAACGGCTATATGTGTGCCGACGACGACTTCATGGATGAACTCCATGCAGATGGAACGGTAGCGGGCTTTTTCTGCTATCCCTTGGACACCCTGCGGGAAACGGAGGGTAGTCAGAAGATTTTCGACTTCCGGGACAAGCTGGAGGAAACGCTTACCGCCGGAGACGGCCCGGAGATGCTCACCCTCACCGGCGGGGCCACCGGCCTCTATTTCGGTTATGTAGACTTTATCGCCTGGGACCTCCGGGCGGCACTCAAAATAGCCAGAGAGTTCTTTGAGGACAACGATATCCCCTGGGCCGTTTTCCACACCTTCCGCAGGGAAGCCGGTGCAATAACGCTCAAAGACGCAGATGTACCGGATGATGAGCCGAACACCGAGGTTCGGGAGGATGCGCAGGAGGAAGTTCTGTCTGGAATGGATCATATCCCTGATACCCCACAGGACACCGAGGCATTCTTCAAGCAACTAGAGCAATGGAACGATGCGGACGAGTATACCAAGTGCATCCAGGCAATCGAGGCCATTCCAAAGGAGCAGT
>CAMWBA010000191.1 GCA_947172355.1 uncultured Bacillota bacterium | reverse complement strand
CCGGAAAAGGGATAAACTGTCAGCCGCAGGGGGTGAGGTGTCATCCCCCTGGCCTTGCACTTTCCCCAAAATCTCCAGAAAAACCACCCAAAATTTGTAATGAAAGGCCGAATGAGAATGAAGAAGATCCTTGCTCTGACCCTTGCACTCGCCATGTCTCTGTCCCTGGCCGCCTGCGGCAGCGGGGACAAACCCAGCAACAGCGCCGCCAGCAATCCTCCCGCCGCCGCCCAGCCCGCCGGCTCCCAGCCCGCCGGCTCCGGCAATCAGGGCGGTGAGGTCAAGGGCCTGACCGACGCCGAGCGTTCCAAAGAGTTTATCACCGTGGGCACCGGCCCCACCTCCGGCATCTACTTCCCCATCGGCGGTGCCTTTGCCGAGGCCCTGAAGGCTTACGGCTATCAGACCTCCGCCGAGGCCACCAACGCCACCGGCGCCAACATCCAGCTGATGCTGGACGGCGATGCGGAGATCGCCGTTGGTATGCAGGATGCCATCATGCAGGCTTATACCGCCACCGGCGCCTACGAAGGACAGGAGCCCGCCACCGGCCTGCGTGCGCTGATGCGTCTGTGGCCCAACTACGTCCAGCTGGTCACCACCGCCAACACCGGCATCCAGTCGGTGGAGGACCTGCGCGGCAAACGGGTAGGCGTGGGCGCCCCCAACTCCGGCGTGGAGATCAACGCACGCATGGTGCTGGAGGCTTACGGCATCACCTACGATGACATCACCCCCGACTATCTGGCCTATGGCGAGGCTATCGACAACATGAAGAACGGCCAGTGCGATGCCGTGTTTGTCACCTCCGGCCTGCCCAACGCCACCGTCATGGAGCTGGGCACCAGCTATGACATGGTAATCGTTCCCATCGACGGCGCGGGCCGCGACAAGCTGGTCAGCGACTACCCCTACTATGCCAAGTCTGTCATTCCCGCCGAAACCTATAACAACGATGCGGATGTGGAGGGCGTTTTCGTCTACAACATCATGCTGGTCCGGGAAGACCTGTCCGACGCCATGGTCTACGACATGCTGGAGGGCATCTTCGCCAACATCAGCACCATCAAGGCGTCCCACAACACCGCCGATAAGAACATTGACATCACCTTTGGTGTGGACGATGTTCAGCTGCCCCTGCACCCCGGTGCCGAGGCCTTCTGGAAGGACAACGGCTACATCAAGTAAGAAAGCGTCCGAGTTGAGAGACAAATGCGGCGCGGCGGCGGCAAACCGCCACCGCGCCGCTTGCCTTGTTTTGGAGCGAGAAATGAAGCATTACCGACGCCTGCTGCTTGGGGCTGCGGCCCTGGCAGCCCTTGGCATTTTTCTGTGGTGGGGGCTCTGGACCCCCGCGGGAACGGTTTTTCAGCTCTATGACCGCCGGAATGAGACGGTAGTTTTAGAGGTGCCGGCCGGTCCCGGCGACCACCTTCAACTGGAAATTGAACATTCCTTCGAGCATATTCCCTGGCTTGAGTTCTACACCGTCCTGCCAAACGGCAGCTTCAACCTGGATAAAATTGCGGTGGCCGGCTACGGCGCGGGCATCCCTGCCGAGATGGATGTACCCACCCGGATTGAAGACGGAATGGTATGGATGGAGGGGATCAACAGCGTCTTTCCGGAGCTGAAATGGCTCACCTCTGACACCTATATGAAGGGACTTGAGCTGAACGGAGAGGAGATATTTGACTTTCGGACTCTGCCCAACGCAAGCCTGATCCGGGGGTCCATCATTGAGAAAAGGGGGCATTTCTTCTATGGCTGATACCGAACGCGACCTGACCGTCGAAACCGCCGCGCCCATCGACGCGGCCAAGGGCGCGGAAATCATGGAAAAATACGAAAAAGAATCCCGCACCCGCAGTTTCGCCTCAAACCCCATCACCAAAGCGAGCTATATTCTGTGTCTGTTCTTCACCCTATACCACCTGGTGTTCGCCTCCGGTCTTGTATCCACCCAGAACATCAAACACCACGCCATCCATGTGGGGCTGGTCCTGGTGCTGGGCTTTCTGTTTTACCCAGCCTTTAAAACGTCCAGCCGGAAAAAGGTGGCCTGGTATGACTGGATCTGCATCGCCCTATCTGTGGTTATGCCCTGCTACGTGTTTTACCGCTATGTAGCCTGGACCTCCACCGGTTTCCGCCCCACCACCTTAGATATTGTGATGGGTACTCTGCTTATCCTGCTGGTAATGGAATGTTCCCGGCGGATCAGCGGACCGGCTCTAACCATTTTGTCGGCCATCTTTCTGGTCTACGGTATATACGGCCGGTACTTCCCCAGCATTTTCCAGCACCGGGGCTACACCTGGACCCGCATCGTCCAGTATCTGACCTGTGACATCTCCGGCATCTACGGCAGCTCCGTCAAGGTGTCGGCCACCTTTATCGTGCTGTTTATCATCTTTGGCGAGGTAATGAACAAATGCGGCATGGGCCAGTTTTTCAACGACATCGCCAATTCCCTGGCCGGCCACACCAAGGGCGGTCCCGCCAAGGTGGCGGTGCTGGCCTCCGGCTTCCTGGGCTCCATTAACGGCTCTGCTGTAGCCAATGTGGTCACCACCGGTGCATTTACCATCCCCCTGATGAAAAAGACAGGTTACTCCAAGGAGTTTGCCGGCGCAGTGGAGGCCACCGCCTCGGTGGGCGGCCAGCTGCTGCCCCCCATTATGGGCGCCGCCGCCTTTGTCATGGCGGAAACGTTGGGCGTAAAATACCCCGTCATTATCAAGGCCGCCCTCCTGCCCGCCCTGATCTACTATCTGGGCATCATCCTCCAGGTACAGATGCGGGCCACCAAAGATAATCTCCACGGCATCCCCAAGGACCAGCTGCCCCGGATTGGCCAAGTGATGAAGGAGCGGGGCCACCTGCTCATCCCCATTCTGTTCCTGTTGGTCATGCTCATTTGGAGCGGAAAGACCGTCATTATGGTGGCCTTCTGGACCATCATCGTCACCATTGTGGTGGCTCAGCTGCGGCCCATCAGCCGCATGTCCCTCAAGGACATCTGCGACGCCTTTGTCGCCGGCGCCAAGTCCACCGTCTCGGTTGCCATCGCCTGTGCCTGCGTAGGCATCATCGTGGGTGTGTGCGCCCAGACCGGCTTTGCTCTCAGCGTTGCCTCCGCCATTGTGAGCATCGGCCGCAACGCGGTGCCCAACAGCCCAGCCATCAGCCTGTTCCTCACCCTCCTGTTCACCATGGTCACCTGTATGATCCTGGGTATGGGGCTGCCCTCCATCCCCTCCTATCTGATTACTGCCACCATCGCAGCCCCCGCCCTGGTCGAACTGGAAGTTCCTGCCATCGCCGCCCACATGTTCTGCTTCTACTTTGCCATGTTCGCCAACCTGACGCCTCCTGTCGCTCTGGCCTCCTTTGCGGCGGCTGGACTGTCCGGCGGCAACCCCATGAAGACGGGGGTGGCCTCGGTGAAGCTGGCCCTGGCCGGGTTCATTATCCCCTATATGTTTGTCTACAACCAGAAGCTGATGTTGGACAATGTGGGCCTTCTGGACGGTATTCAGGTGATTGTCACCTCCTGTGTGGGCGTGCTGCTCATTGCCGCCGCCATCGAGGGCTATCTGCGGGGGAGGTTGAATCCTCTCATGCGGCTGGTCTCCTTCGGCGCCGCTGTCCTGCTGATCGACAGCCGGCCTGTTACCGATATCATCGGTATCGCCTGTCTGATTCTCATTCTGGTCCTCCAGATGTTTGTTTTCCACCGCAGCGACAACCGGCCAAACGCGGCTGCCGCTTGAGGGATCCGAACCCTCTCGCAAACCCCATTTTGACAGCCGCATAGCAAGCAGGAGGGGCAAGGCATTCCGCCTTGCCCCTCCTGTTTTGTTATCGCTGGTACTCAAACTCCAGGTCATACATGGATACAATATCCCCGTCCTTGATTCCCATTGCTTCCAGCCGGTCGAACAGGCCGGACTGGCGCAGCTTCTGGTCAAACCAGTTTCGGGACTCGTAGTCGCCAAAATTGACGTTGGCGATCAGGCGCTGGAGCCAGGGCGCATCCACCACCCAGGTGCCGTCGAACTCCTGGATGTCCACCTCGCCGGAGGTGTCCACCTCGGGAGGGCGCTCCACATAGGTGGGCTCATAGACCGCCACCGGGGGCAGTTCCTGAAGGAGCTGAGCGGTCCGCAGCACCAACTCCCGGGTGCCCTGATGGGCTGCGGCAGAGATGGTCACCAGCTCCAGTCCCAGGCCCTCCACATAGGCCCGGAGCTGGTCCAGCAGAGCGGGATCCTCCATAATATCCACCTTGTTGGCCGCCACAATCATCCTTCGGCCAGCCAGCTCGGGGGAGTACTGCCGCAGTTCCTCGTTGATGGCTTTGAAGTCGGCCACTGGGTCCCGTCCCTCGGAGCCGGAGACATCCACCACATGGATCAGCAGCCGGCACCGGTCGATGTGCCGCAGGAAGTCGTGGCCCAGGCCGGCCCCCCCGGCCGCCCCCTCAATGATACCGGGGATGTCTGCCATAACGAAGGAGACTCCCTCCTCCACATAGACCACCCCCAGGTTGGGGAATAGGGTGGTAAAGTGGTAGTTGGCGATTTTGGGCTGCGCCCGGCTGACCACGCTGAGCAGGGTGGACTTGCCCACATTGGGGAAGCCCACCAGTCCCACGTCGGCCAGCAGCTTCAGCTCCAGCACCACATCCCGGCTCTCGCCGGGCAGGCCCGCCTTGGCGAACCGGGGCACCTGCCGGGTGGGGGTGGCGAAGT
>CAMWBA010000190.1 GCA_947172355.1 uncultured Bacillota bacterium | reverse complement strand
TTACGCTGTCCACATACTGCCGGAGTACCGTTTCCCGGCTCATCACGTTCACCAGACTGACCTCTACGGCGGACAGGCTGCGGTTCCCCGGCACGAAGTCAAAGCCCTCATGGTGGTGCATGATCTCCGGGTGGTCGCGGGGCATTGTCCCGGCCACAACGTCGTTCATGGCATTGGCAAGGGTCAGGGGCAGGTCGTGGGGCTTGCGCTGGCCCAGCATCTTGGTCAAATCCCCCTGGGGGTCTGTGTCCAGCATAAGGACTTTCTTTCCGTCCAGCGCAAGACCGGCCCCCAGGTTGTAGACAGTGGTGCTTTTGCCAACTCCGCCCTTTTGATTTGCTACGCTTATCACTTTCGGTTTCGCCATTTTGGGGTTCCCTCCTTTCATAAATTTAGCCGCCTGCGGCGAAACAGACGGCTATGTAAAGTGGGCCAGCGGCCCACCTGGGGCCTACTGCCCCTCGTCCATGAGAAGTGCCAGAACGTCCTCCATGCCAGCGTCAAAGATGAAGTCCTCGCTCTCCGCCAGAAACTCCTCCATGAACATCTGCGCCAGGGTGGGGTACTGCTGGCAGTCGGTGAAGTCCTCCGACGGCGCGATCTCCACCAGAGCGTAGATGCCCTCCAGCACCCTCATGGCCCCGGTGTAGTCGCCGTGGCTCACCAGGAGCCGCAGAGCCTTCTCCGTGGCCTGCATCATGTCCAGCTCGCCCACCTCCAGAAAGGCGCTCCACAGAGCCTCCATACTCTGCTGGGCGGCGCTGCGAACCTCGTCGGCCAGCTTCTCAATGCGGGCCTCACTGTTCTTCGCCTCGTTCTTCTTCCACTTCATGACTTGTCCTCCTACTGTAAAATTCGTAGCCGTCTGCGGGATTTAGACGGCTATGTAGGCTTTTGGGCAGGGCGAAAATACTCAAACGAATGACCAGCCCATTTTTTCATTAGCAAGGATTGAAGTCGTTTTTTTGCCCGATTAGCAAATGACCCTGATTTTCGGCTAAAAATCAAAAAATCCTGCTAATTGATTAGCAAGATTTTTGGGGGAAGTGGTATGTAGTTCAATTTGAGTTGGGGGGTAACACTTATTAGCAAAAAATTTGGGATAAAGCGCCCACCATAGAAGTGGAGGATAAGGCGTCCACCCTCGAATTTCAAAAGGTTATGAAAAAGCACAAAATCCTCGGATTTTCCGAGGATTTTGTGCTGATACTGGCACCCGCGGGAGGATTCGAACCTCTGGCCTACCGCTTAGGAGGCGGTCGCTCTATCCATCTGAGCTACGCGGGCATATGAAATTGCCGGACTGAAATCGAACTCGGAACGGTACGTCTGTGTCCCCGGAGTGGGGCGCTCTGTTCCCTACTTAGGAGGCGGACACTCTATCCTGCTGAGCTATCGGGGCTTATTGACTTGTACGGGGTAACTTGAACCGGCGCAATCCACATCAGGGGAAAAAACGGATGAACCTATGTGTGCTTAGGAGGCAGTCGCTCTATCCATATGAGCTATGCGGGCCTATAAAAATGGAACACTTTTGTTATTTTAGCCTATGTTGCTCCATCTGTCAACGGTAAAAGAGCCAGTTTCTATCTGTCTTTTATGAGTTGTATGATGTGAAGTAAAAAATAAAGGCAGCGAATAGGCGTGACCTGTACGCAACAGAGTTGCTGAGACAAAACCGGAAGGCGGTGTCATCCTATTCGCTACGGAAACATACCAAAGGCAGCCCGGTATATGCGACTTGTCATACACAGAAGTTAGGGAGTACTACGGTTCCAAATTTACAAACAGGCTGGACTCTCTTGCGTCAAAGAAGCCGTCTCCGCTTGGCAACCCATTATTGACCAGCCTGCCGTTTTTTATGCCAGTGCCGCCACAGCCGCTTCAATGGATTCCTCTTCGACTTGCATTGCTTGAAGGGTCATGTCCAAAAGTTTGTCCAAATCCCAGCCCAACAGTTCTGCCCCGTTGGTAATCACATCCCGAGAGCAGCCGGCAGCGAATTTTTTGTCCCTGAACTTCTTCTTTAGGGATTTCAGTTCCATATCTGCGGTGCTTTTGGAAGGCCGCATGAGAGCTGCTGCGCCAATGAGGCCAGTAAGTTCGTCGCAGGCGTAGAGTACTTTCTCCATCTCATGTTCCGGCTTGATGTCTACCCACAGCCCCCAACCGTGGCTGGCGGTAGCCCGGACAATGGATTCCTCTACTCCGGCGGCCCGCATCAACTCCTGGGATTTCTCACAGTGCTCCTCGGGCCACATCTCAAAATCCAGGTCGTGGAGCAGGCCTACGATGGACCAGAACTCCGCCTGGTCGTTGTAGCCCAATTCCCGTGCGTACCAGCCCATAATATGCTCCACCGTGATGGCGTGGCGCAGATGAAAAGGCTCTTTGTTATATTGGGTCAGCAGGTTCCAGGCCTGCCCCCGGTTCATAGACATAGAAATTCCCCCTGATGATAAAATAAGAGAATGGCTGAGCCATCCCCTCATTATGAGCACAAACAGGCAGTTTTGTCAATAGGCCACCACAATCCCACCGTCATAGGCGTAGACACTGGTAATGCCGCCAGCCTCGGTAATAACAATATGAGCAAATTTACATTTGGCTTCCACCATAGTTTTCACCTGGAAAGCCCGTTCCAGACAGTTACAATGGCAGATGGCCAAGGTACGGCCCACATGGGCGGCATCGGCGGCGATTTTATCCACCATTTTGGTCAGGGCCTGTTTGATGGTCAGGGCCTGGCCCAGCTTGCAGATCTCTCCTTCGGGGGTGGCGCCCATGAACAGCTTGATTTTCAGTGCCCCGGTGATAACCGCCTGGAGTTTGGTCAGCCGGCCATTTTTCCGCAGATTCTCCAAAGATTCCAGAACGAACAGGGTCTGCATCTGATAGATGAACTGTTCTACCTCGGTAACCACCCGCTTAAAGGGCATTCCCGCGGAGGCCAGGCGATGGATGACCATGGCCACCAGCAGTTCTCCGGAGGCGGCGGAGCAGGAGTTGAACACATGGACATTGGTCTCTGGGTGTTCCTCTTCCATCAGCAGCCTGGCCTGTTCCGCGCTGTTATGGGACCCGCTGAGCAGGGCGGTCAGAGTGACCACATACACATCGTCCGCACCCTGGTAGGCATCCAGATAGGCCTGAGGGGAGGGACAGGCGGTGGAAGGGGCATCCTCGCTCTGGCGCATGGCCCACAGCAAGTCGGCCTGGTCGAAGGTCTCGTCATCCACAAAGGTGCTGCCGTTGGCCCGAATGGTCAATGGGACCTTGACAAAGACGGGGTCCTTCAGCATGGCGGGAGTGAGGTCGCAGCAACTGTCCACAACAATTTTAAAACTCATGTATTTCATCTCCAGATGTGGTATTTTAAATTAGATTGCGTCCTTTAGTTTACCATACCTTTGATAAGATGTAAAGTAAAATAGGAGAAAATATGCCATGGAAGTTGAGGGGAATTTGTGATAATTTTTTATATGCTCTTATGGTTTGAGGTTCACAGGACGATACTATCCATAGTATATTGTGGAAGAAGGGGGGACCGCTGTGGGCGTATCCGGTGTAAACACGGCTACATATTGGCCGAGCCAGCCAGCTGGCGGAAGTGTGCCAGCCCAGCAGGAGGAGGGGGAGCGCCTTGCTGCAGCGCTCCGAGAAGGGCAGGACAGCCAGCCCAGCTTGTCTGAGATGATGAAAGAGGCACAGCAGCGGGCAGAGGAGCGGGAGCGGATATTCAAACTGACCAAGAACCCCGCCCGCTATGGAGATGCTCCCATTATGGCCTACAGCCGCCTGGCTCGGGCCAGAACGCTGGGGGAGGTGGATGCCGCCTCTGGATATGCCCGGCGGCAGATTGCACGGCTCCGGGCGGCTAAGGGGAGCGACAGTGAAAACGCTGACCGGATCCAAGCCGCCATCAATCAGCTGCAAAAGGCGGTCAACCGGGCGGGCCGGAAAAAGCGGGAGCTGACACAGGAAAAGACCACGGCCGCCCGACAGGCAAAGCTGGAAAAGGAGAAGCGTACCCGCGAGGCCAAACGGCAGCGCCATGAGCTGCGCCGGCGCCAGGCCCAGCGGATGATTCGGGAGTCCGGTTATCTGAGAGAGGCGGAAATTGACAACCGCATCCAGGGCCAGCTGGCAGCGAGCAAACTGGAACTGCGTAACCAGATGCAGGAACTGAGCGCTGCCACGCAGACGTCTTTGGAGACGGCGATTCAAGGTTATGCGGAGTCCTCCAGTCCGGCGGCTCCCGCTCCTGAAGTCAGCGTAGAGGCATAGCCGTAAAAAACCTTCGTTCCCCGCAGGCTAAGCCCCCTTTAAAACGGGGCTCCCAACAAAGCCGGGTTGGGATTGCCATTTGCCGCAGGCAAACGGTATGAAATAATTGGGAATCTCGTTTCCCTGGCATGTTTTGCTTCGCAAAATGCAATCCTCCGCCTCGGTGTGCACACTGGGGTGCCTCTTTATCAAAAGGAGGCTTCTGGTGTGCTGGATTCCGCAGACACTTTTTTGACCGTATGTCAAAAAACTGCCGTCCCAAGGACGGCAGTTTTTTGGTGCAGTAAGCCTGTAAGCCGGGTTCTGTCTTTTAAGACAGCCATCTATCTCGACGCGCCATTGCTGACGCGCTCAAGCCACCTCCCTGGGACGGCCGGGCCGGCCTGTATGTCCCTCCACGGCGTTGCTCCGGATAGAGTTTACAGCGATGGGCGCTTGGCACGCCATCGGGTGAGCTCTTACCTCGCCTTTCCATCCTTACCTGTCCACGGGGACAGGCGGTCTATTTCTGTTGCACTTGTCCTAGGGTCGCCCCCGGCGGGTGTTACCCGTTATCCTTGCC
>CAMWBA010000189.1 GCA_947172355.1 uncultured Bacillota bacterium | reverse complement strand
GTTGGAGAACCGCCATGACGCCGACCAGTGGGCCGAGATCATCCGGCGCTATACATAGCGCCCCGGGTATTGTAAACGATGGCTCCTGAAAATTTGCTTCCATCAGCCGTTTTCCAGCTGCTTGAAGCGAAATTTGATGATGATTTGCTTGTCGCTAGTCAGCTCCACTCGCTCGATCAAACTGACCAGCAGCTCCCGGTTGGTGGAGGCGGTTTCCAGGAACCGCTCCACCAACTTTTTTGCCAGGTCAACCTGTTCCGCCGGGGAGTAGTCCGGGCGGTCCAGCTGGCTGAGACGCTGCTCCAAAGCGGCACGGTCGGCTTTGACTTTGGCGTAGATGCGCTGGAAGTCGGCTTCATCCAGGACGCCGCTCAGCTTATCCATGTACACTTTGTCCAGGTGGGTGGTCAGGCTGTCAATTTTGGCCTTGAGGGAGTTGATCTCCTTCTCATTGTCCGCCTCTGCCAGAGCCTTTGCTACTTCCCGCTTGGCTGCGGGCAGCAGTTGGTCAGCACGCAAATAGTCCCGGCAAACCTCCTGTACCTTCTTGATTACTGCCTGGGTCACCGTCTGCTCTTTGATCGTGTGGCTGGTACAGACGCCCGCCTTGGTGAAACGCTGGTAGGTTCGGCAGACGAAATACAGCTTATCCTCCCCTGCCGCATTCTTGCGGTTGAGCACCGCCAGCGGGTAGCCACACTCGTGGCAGAAGATCAGCCCCTTGAGCAGAAAGTCATAGGTCCGGCTTCGGGTGTGCCTGCGGCTGTTGACCAGCGCCCGTACCTTGTCGAAGGTCTCCCGGTCAATAATCGGCTCGTGGGTGCCCTCTACTACCACCCAGTCCCGGCGGTCCTGTTTGATGCACTTTTTGCTTTTATAGTTGATTTTCCGTGTGCGGCCCTGCACCATACTCCCGATGTAAGTCTCGTTTTGCAGCATATCGGAAATGCGCTCACTGCTCCACAGGCCAGTGTAGGGGCCAGGATTTGCCACCGGCAGACCGGCATAGGTGGCGGGAGTAGGTACGCCCTCTGCATTCAGTTGGGTGGCAATTTTTCGGCAGCTCATGCCATCCAAGGCCATAGCAAAAATCCGCCGCACCATAGAGGCTGCGTCCTCGTCGATGACAATTTTGTTCTTCTCCGTGGGGTGCATCTTGTAGCCATAGACTGGCTTGCCGCCGATGAACAGGCCCTTGCGCTGCTTGTCATGCTTGACGCTGGAAATCTTCTTGGAGATGTCCTTGGCGTACATATCGTTCATGATGGCGCGGAAAGGGGTGATGTCGTTGGCTGTAGAGTCCACCCCGGTGTCGATGCCGTCCAGCAGGGAGATATAGCGGACACGATGCTCCGGGAAGTATCGCTCCATGTAGTGGCCGGTCAGGATGTAGTCGCGGCCCAGGCGGGACAGATCCTTGGTGATGACCATGTTTACCTTTTTGGCCTCGATATCGGCAATCATACGCTGGAAATTCGGACGGTCGAAGTTTGTTCCGCTCCAGCCGTCGTCGATGTAGGTGTCGAAAACGGTCAAACGGTGCTGCTGGACAAATTCATTGAGCAAGGATTGCTGGTTGTTGACGCTTTCGGATGGACCTTCGTTCTCATCCTCCTTTGATAATCTGATGTATAATGCCGCATGGTAATCCATGGGATTGCTTATCTCTAAGTACATGTCATACCTCCTGAGATAAGCGGCCATTCATCATATGTATCATACAATATGGCATGAGCGATTTGCAATGTTGTGAAGTTCCTTGCTAAGAAAAAGTTCTAAGGAATTCAGAATGATTTGCTGGACATCCGGTGCGTCTTTTGTACAGAGGGTGGTTACAATCAACTCTTGCGATTTCACTGAAACACCTCCTGATCTGAGATGTTACACTATATTCACAGTATGCGAGAAATAGCCTTGGAGGTACATATACAGATATTTTTGTAGGGAAACGCAGTATTCACAAAAAAGTGCCGGGTCAACCATGTGCTGAATGATCGCATAGGGTGGGAATCGTCCGGCCCATTCGTAAGCGGCGTAAATCCAGGCCATGACAAAGGTGCGTTCTTCCCCGTCCAGATTACCTGCAATCGTTCGGAGAAAGGTATCTCGGCACCGGTCAGAGATGTTTTCCTGTGATACAAGCTGTATGAGCGACCGCACTCCAGCCTGAGCGTTTTGGTCAATGGCATCCGCATTCCATCCGTTGTGCTCCACATCAATCCCGCTCAGTCGGAGCGAGTCAATAAAGTCAGCGCGGTTCTCTTGCAGAACTTGTTGGAGCCTCAGTTCCATCAAATTCATAAGGACATCCCCTCTCATTAAAAATTTTATGATATAAGAAAAGGCCCGCTCTTGATAGAGCAGACCTTCTGAGCCATTCGCCGCATAAATATGTTGGTCCCTTTTACTTTCCCCCTTAAAAACTTGTTCAATGCCACCCTCTCATAAAGAATGACATCACACGCAGGACATAGCATCCTTGTTGCCTCCGACAAAGCTGTTACAAAGCGGAGAACATGACAATAAACGACTACGAACCCGCTATCGGATTATCGGTAGCGGCTACCGATAATATCAAAAACATAATTACAAGGACGGCGGGGAATGTTCCTCGCCGTCTTTGTACTGGCCAATACTTAATGGCAGTATGAACTTGTCCTTATTGCCTGTGACTGGTACAATAGAGGTCAAATTGAATATCTTTTGGAGAACTGAAATCTTTTGAAAAACCTTGTAAGGTTTTAGAGTTTTTCCCGTCTTATAGGGTGAAGGGACCTTCAAGTTGCAGAGAGGAGGCATTGCGTTGGAGGATAGTCAAATCATTGAATTATACTGGAAAAAGAATACAGACGCTATATCAAAAACCGCCGACAAGTATGGCGCATACTGCTATGCAATTGCCGAAAACATTCTGCACAACCACGAAGATTCCGAGGAGTGTGTCAATGATACTTGGCTCCATGCATGGAATGCGATGCCTCCGCAGAAGCCCAATGTGCTTCGGCTGTTTTTGGCGAAAATTACCCGCAATCTTTCCTTAGACCGCTTCAATGTGCGAAATGCAGAAAAACGGGGCGGCGGCGAGATCACCCTTGTCCTGGACGAACTGGTGGAATGTTTTAATGGCGGCGCAGACACAGAGACAGCATACGAGGCCAAAGAACTGCGGCAGTGTATCCGGCGTTTTGTGCGCTCACTGCCGGAGCGGGAGGGAAATGTGCTGGTACGCCGGTACTTCTTTGCCGAATCTATAGCGGATATTGCGCGGCGGTACGGCCTGACAGAAAATCATGTGACGGTGATGCTGAGCCGGACGCGGAAAAAGCTGAAGGCGCATCTTTTGAAGGAGGGATACCGATGAACAAAAACGATTTATTCAGGGCATTTGACGGAGTGGATGACGATATTCTGGAACGCAGTGAGGTTCCCACAGCCCTCCGCAGGCCATTGGCCTACCGAAAGTGGCCGGCGGTGGCCGCATGTTTGGTTCTAATTGTAAGTCTGACGGGGGGTATCCTCGTTGCTGAAGCCAAAGAGTACAACGCGGCGGTAGACTTTTTCGAGGAGAACGGTCTGTCCACCGAGGGGCTGAGCCGGTCAGACGTGAAAGCTGTTTACCGGGATATTACCAGCCAGCATTTCACCTATGACAAAACGGCGGAGGTCATTGAACGGGCAGTACCTGGGCTGGAAATCTCCCAGCGGGAGCCTACCCCGGAGGAGTTGGCGGCGCTGTGGGATCGGAACGTGTGGCGCAACACCCGGTCGGAAACCGGGTTTAGCTACCGCATGGATGTCCGGGAGAAGCTGGACGAGAGCCTGGGCTTCGATGTGCTGGACAGGAGCGTTTTGGAGTGCTACCGGGATGGCAATCCGATCTGGACGGTGGAGTTCCCCGACCTCTACGTGGAGGACGGTGTGCACACCTCCGCCGGGACGGCGGTGTGGGGGCATAATGACACCTGGTCCAGTGAGCAGCCTGTGTATTCCAGCATGGCTCGGGTGGACGAGAGTGGGAACGTCCTCTGGCAACGTCAACTGGATCACGGCTTTGAGCGAGAGTATATCGCCGCCGTGCTGGACAACGGGGACGGCACATGGGCGGTCGTCAGCCGGGGAGACTTCCGTTACCTCTGCCTGAGCCAGTACGACACAGACGGAACCGAGCTTAGCTTCTGCAAGACCGAGGTCGGTAATAAGGGCATCTGGAATGCCGTCCGCTTGGGAGAGGGCTACCTGATACAGCTGGGACACAAGCTGGATGGAGAAACCGCCCGGCTGGTGAAGCTGGATCGGGAGGGGAGTTTAATGGACACCTTCACTTATGAAGGGGATGACTGTGATTACACCATCACTGATATGATTGAGTTTGGGGATCGGGTGTATCTGTCCGCCTACGCAGTGCCCAAGCAGAAGGACAAGGGCGGGCGGTATGAGATTGCTGACATCCTGGCTTACTTGTTTAACAACAACATCTGGGAAATCTCCAGTGAGGAACTGACCCCTATGGTGAGGGACAACTACACGGCGGTGCTGTTGCTGTGTGACCCGGAGGGCGGTACGCCGGAGGCATTCTATTCTGTCAAAGGATCTCTGGGGGGAAAATTGGCAGTAAACGATACTGGAGAATTGGCGTGGGATGTGGAGAGCATAGTGAACACATTCTATTCCCCAGCTACCAATTCCTTTACCATTGGTGGCACCTGTCAAGTATTCTGTTATACCTTTGCCGATGTCGGAACTTTCCTTAGTCAAGAGGACACAGGCGAAACAGTACCATATCATAGATAATCCCCCAAAGGGTAGTCCAAGAAAAGTCCTCCACCAGCATTCTTATATGTTTTTCCTTTGAATTGGTACAATCTATTGTATCTGCGTTTTTGTTTTTGAAGGGAGGCCGGACAATGGAAAAAATCAAA